>CAZFOT010000197.1:0-6460 GCA_964520365.1 uncultured Hydrogenophaga sp. | reverse complement strand
GTTCCGGCGAGGTCCACGAACGCACCGTACTCGGTGATGTTCTTGACCACGCCGTGCACGATGGCGCCTTCCTTCAGGGTTTCCATCAGCTTGGCGCGCTCTTCGCCCATGGAGGCTTCCACCACGGCGCGGCGGCTCAACACCACGTTGTTGCGCTTGCGGTCGAGCTTGATGACCTTGAATTCCAGGGTCTTGTTCTCGTAGGGGGTCAGGTCCTTGGTGGGGCGGCTGTCGACCAGCGAACCCGGCAGGAAGGCGCTGATGCCGTTGACCATGACCTTCAGGCCGCCCTTGACCTTGTTGCTGGTGGTGCCGGTGACGAAGTCGCCCGATTCGAGCGCTTTCTCCAGCGACATCCAGGACGCCAGGCGCTTGGCCTTGTCGCGCGAGAGCAGGGTGTCGCCGAAGCCGTTTTCCACCGAGTCGATGGCGACCGACACGAAATCGCCCACCTGCACTTCGAGTTCACCCTGGTCGTTCTTGAATTCGGCCAGCGGCACGTAGGCTTCCGACTTCAGACCGGCGTTGACCACCACGTGGCTGTGTTCGATGCGAACGACTTCAGCGGTGATGACTTCGCCCGAGCGCATTTCAGCGCGTTTGAGGGACTCTTCGAACAGGGCGGCAAAAGATTCAGACATTGAGTTTCCTAAAACCGCTCAGCGTCGGGCGCGACAGCACATCGGGCATGCAACGCGGAAAACGACGGATGGGCGGTGATGACGTTGCGGGCCGAGGCGCCGCGGGGTTAAGGGTGAAGAACCATCAGACCTGCGGGCTGTGAATACCCGGCGGGGCCATCTGGGCCAACTGTTCCGGTTCACTCAGGCACTGGGCCCGAGAAAACCGTTCTGCCTTGCCACCAGTCCAGTACCTGACCGACCGATTGCTCGATGCTCAGCCCGGAGTTGTCCAGTTGCAAGGCGTCTTCGGCAGGCTTGAGAGGGGCGTGAGTGCGGGAGGTGTCCCGCAAATCCCGCTGGACCAAGTCCGCCAGAAGATCGTCGATGTTAGCAGCAAATCCTTTTGAAATCAACTGCTTATGCCTGCGTTGCGCGCGCTGGGCGGCACTGGCGGTCAGGAACACCTTCAGGGCGGCGTCGGGGAAGATGACGGTGCCCATGTCGCGGCCGTCGGCCACCAGGCCGGGGAGCTGGCGAAACCCATGCTGCAGCCCCAGCAGCGCTTGCCGGACCTCGGGCACCGCGGAAACCCTGGAAGCCGCCATACCCGCGGATTCGCTGCGCAGGCGCTCGGTCACGTCCTCGCCGTCCAGGAACACGTGCCCGTCGGCAAACCTTGCCCGCAGGCCCGCAGTCAGTTCGCCGAGGCGCGCGGCATGCCCGGGTTGGCTCGATGCTTCCTCCGTGGTCGGCAGCCCGGCCTTTTCCGCCGCCAGTCCCACCAGCCGGTACAGCGCGCCCGAGTCCAGCAGGTGGTAGCCCAGGCGCTGCGCGACGGCCGCCGCCAGCGTGCCCTTGCCGGAAGCGCTGGGGCCGTCGATGCAGATCGCGGGAATGCGCGAAGCCGGCGTCCGGCACACCGAGAACAGGGTTTCGAAGTAGTCGGGGAAGGTCTTGCCGACACACTTGGGGTCTTCGATGCGCACCGGCAGCTCGGCCGGGTTGAAAGCCGCGAGTGAAAAGCACATGGCGACCCGGTGATCGTCGTAGGTGTGGATGCTGGCGGCCCGCCATGCGCCGGGATTCGCGGGCGGTGTGACGCGGATGAAGTCCGGGCCTTCTTCCACCTGCGCGCCGAGCTTGCGGCACTCGGTGGCCATGGCATGGATGCGGTCGGTTTCCTTGACGCGCCAACTGGCGATGTTGCGCAGCGTGCTGGGCCCGTCGGCATACAGCGCCATGACGGCCAGCGTCATGGCCGCATCGGGGATGTGGTTGCAGTCGAGGTCGATGGCCTTGAGCGGCCAGGCGCCGCGCCGGATGCGCAGCGCATTGGCGTCGCCGCCGATGTCGGCGCCCATCAGCCGCGCGGCCTCGATGAACCGGATGTCGCCCTGGATCGACGCCAGTCCCACGCCCTTGATCGTGATGCCATCGTGGCCGGGCAAGCCGGGCGCGATCGCCCCGAGCGCGATGAAGTAGCTCGCCGAGGACGCATCGCCTTCCACCGGCATGTGCCCCGGCGAACGGTAGCGGCTGCCCGCCGGAATCGTGAACCGCGTCCAGCCATCCCGTTCCACCTCGACGCCAAACCGGCTCAGCAGGTTGAGTGTGATCTCGACGTACGGACGTGAAATCAGTTCACCCACCACGTCGATCACGATGGCGCGGGAACGCGCCGCCAGCGGCAGCGCCAGCAGCAAGGCCGTGAGGAACTGGCTGGAAACGTCGCCCCGCACGCGGATGGGGTCCTGGGTCGCCAGGTCGGCCGGTTTCCCGTTGCCGAGCCTCAAGGGCGGGTAGCCTTCGTTGCCTGTGCACGCCACCGGGCAGCCGAGCTGCCGCAGCGCGTCCACGAGGTCCCCGATGGGCCGCTCATGCATGCGCGCGACGCCGCTGAGCTCGAACTGGCCGCCGTGTTCGCAGGCCAGCACGGCCAATGCCGCGGTGAGTGGGCGCATGGCGGTGCCGGCGTTGCCCAGGAAGAGGGCGGCCTGCCTGACGGGCAGTTCGCCGCCCAGGCCGTGCACGCGCAGCAGCCCGTCGGGCCGGTGTTCGATGCGGCATCCCAACTGCGCCAGCGCCTGCAGCATGACCTGGGTGTCGTCGGAGTCCAGCAGGTCGGCGATGTCGGTGTGCCCCGTGCTGAGTGCCGCCAGCAGCAGCACCCGGTTCGAGATGCTTTTGGAACCCGGCAGGTGAACCGTGCCGCAAGCGCTGGCCAGAGGCGGAATGTCGAGGTGGTCGATGGCGTACATGCGCGCGGTGAAGACGGGTTCAGCCGTGTGACTTGATGGCGGTCATGCGCCAATGCGACCGGGACGCGCTGGCGCTTTCGATCAGCGCTTCCAGGGCATCGGGGTTGCCGGCCGCGATGGCGGTCTCCAGCGCATGCAGGGCGCGCTGGAAGTGCCGGGATTGCGCGATCAGCTCTTCGCGGTTGGACATGAGGATGTCGCGCCAGATACTGGGGTCGCTGGCCGCGATGCGGGTGAAATCCCGGAAGCCCGGCCCGGCCAGCGACAGGAAGGCCTTGGCGTCGGCCTGTCCATTGATGCCGTTCATGAGCGCGAAGGCGATCATGTGGGGCAGGTGGCTCACCGCGGCATAGGCCGCGTCGTGCGCTTCGGGCGACATGCGCTTGACGTGGCAGCCCAGCGCGGTCCAGATCTGCTCGGCCCGGTCCAGGTGGGCGGTCAGCGTGCGCTCGATGGGCGTGAGGATGACCTGCCGGCCCCGGTACAGATCGGCGTCGGCATGCTCGACGCCGGCGAGTTCCTTGCCGGTGATGGGATGGGCGGGCACGAAGACGCCCACCTGGTCGCGCAGCACCCTGCGCGCCGCGTCGATCACCTCCCGCTTGGTCGATCCCACGTCCATGATCAGCGCGGCCGGCGTCACCAGGTGGCGTATGGCCTTGAAGGTGGCCTCCGTGGCGGCCACGGGCACGGCCAGCAGCACCAGGTCCGCGCCCGACACCGCCAGCAGTGCCGAAGGCGCCTCCACGTCGATGACGCCCATCTGCCGGGCCCGCTCGGTGGTGGAGGGCGACTTGCTGTAGCCCACCACACGCTTGACCAGGCCCGCCTTCTTGAGTGCCAGGGCAAAAGAGCCGCCCATCAGGCCGCAGCCAATGAGGCCAAGTTGTTCAAACATACAGATTCACCAGTTGAGAGCAGGGCCGCGTCATTCCGTGACCGGATAGGCGCCGAGCACTTTGTAGAAGGCGCACAGGCTCTGGAGTTCTCCCAGCGCTGCGGCCACGTGGGGCTGGGAAGGGTGTCCCGCGATGTCGATGTAGAAGTAGTACTCCCACTGCCCGGATTTGGCGGGGCGCGACTCGAACCGGGTCATCGACACGCCGTTGTTCTTCAGCGGCACCAGCAGGTCGTGCACGGCGCCGGGGCGGTTGGGCACCGACACCACCAGGCTGGTGCAGTCCTTGCCGGAAGCCGGTGGCATGGCCAGCGTCTGCGGCAGGGCGATCACGGCGAAGCGCGTGCGGTTGTAGGCTTCGTCTTGAATGGCGTGGGCGACGATGTGCAGGCCGAACTGCGCCGCTGCGCGTTCGCTGGCCAGGCCCGCCCACGTGGGCTGGGTCGCGGCCAGCCGGGCGCCTTCCGCGTTGCTCGAGACCGCGCGCCGCTCGGCATTCGGCAGATGCTGCGCCAGCCAGTTCTGGCACTGCGCCAGCGCCTGCGGGTGCGCCATCACCACCTCGATGCCATCGAGGTCGTTGATCTGCCGCAGCAGGTTGTGGCGGATCAGCAGGCTGACCTCGCCCACCACGTGCACCGGCGAGCGCAGGAACAGGTCCAGCGAGCGCGCCACCACGCCCTCGGTGGAGTTCTCCATGCCCACCACGCCGTACTGGGCCGTGCCGGCCGCCGTGGCGTGAAAGACTTCGTCGAAGTTCGCGCAGTAGATCAGGTTGGCCGCGCCGCCGAAGAACTCGATCGCGGCCTGCTCGCAGAAGGTGCCTTGCGGCCCGAGCACGGCCACGCGCTGCGGCGCCTCCAGCGCCAGGCAGGCCGACATGATCTCGCGCCAGATGGATGCCACGTGCTGGTTGAGCAGCGGCCCCTGGTTCGCGGCCTGTATCTTCTCGATCACCTGCGCCACCCGGTCGGGGCGGAAGAAGGGAGAACCTTCCTGGCGCTTGATTTCGCCGACCTGTTCCGCCACGTGGGCGCGCCGGTTCAGCAGCGCAAGCAACTGCTGGTCCAGGGCATCGATCTGGACGCGCAAGGCGCCCAGGGCATCGGACTGGTTGGGTTGCGTCATCGGTTCAGGCCTGGGTTCGTTCGAATTCGCGCATGTGGTCCACCAGCGCCTGCACGCCTTCGATCGGCATCGCGTTGTAGAGGCTGGCACGCATGCCGCCTACCGATTTGTGGCCCTTGAGCTGCAGCAGGCCCCGCTCCCTGGCGCGTTCCAGAAAAGCCGCGTTGCGCGACTCGTCGCGCAGGAAGAAGGGCACGTTCATGCGCGAGCGGCAGTCCCTGTCCACCTTGTTCACGTAGAAGCCGGAGTCATCGATGAAGTCGTACAGCAGCGCCGCCTTGGCCAGGTTGCGGCGCTCCATTTCAGCCACCCCCCCCTGCCGCTTGAGCCACTGGAAAGTCAGGCCCGCCATGTAGATGGCATAGGTGGGCGGGGTGTTGTACATCGACTGGTTGCTCGCGACCGTGGCGTAGTCGAACGCGCTGGGGCATGCGGCCATCGACCGGCCCAGGAGATCCTCGCGCACCACCACCAGCGTCAGGCCCGCCGGCCCCAGGTTCTTCTGGGCGCCGCCGAAGGCCAGCCCCACGCGCGACCAGTCCACCGGACGGGAGGCCACGTGGGACGAGAAATCGACCACCAGCGGCGCGTCGCAGCCCAGCGCCCGCAGGTCGGGCAGTTCGTGGAATTCGATCCCGTGGATCGTTTCGTTGCCGCAGATGTGCACATACCGTGCGTCGGCGCTCAGGCGCCACTGCGCCGGGTCGGGCAGGGCGGTGTGCTCGGGCGCGTTGCTGGCGGCTTCGCGCGGCTGGCAGTATTTCCGGGCCTCCCTGGCCGACTTCTGGCTCCAGCCGCCGGTGATCACGAAATCGACCGACCCACCTTGCGAGATGTTCAGCGGCACGATGGCGTTCTCGGCCAGTCCGCCGCCCTGCATGAACAGCACCTTGAAGTGCGCCGGAATCGCCAGCAGCTCGCGCAAGTCGGCTTCCGCCGCGTCGCGGATCGACATGAATTCCTTGCCGCGGTGGCTCATCTCCATCACGCTCATGCCGCTGCCGTGCCAGTCGAGCATCTCGGCGGCCGCCTGCTGCAGGACTTCGGCGGGCATGGCCGCCGGTCCTGCCGAGAAGTTGAACGGGCGCGTCATGTGGCGTCGCTGCCAGGTTCTTCCGGGCCTTCGGCTGGCGGCGCCTCGGAGACATTGGCGTCGTTTTCCACGATGCGCTGCAGCCCGGAGAGCTCGGCGCCCTCGTCGAGCGCGATCAGCGTGACGCCTTGCGTGGCGCGGCCCATTTCCCGGATCTCCGAGACCCGGGTGCGAACCAGCACCCCCTTGTCGGTGATCAGCATGATCTCGTCGTCGTTGTGCACCAGGGTGGCCGCGACCACCTTGCCGTTGCGCTCGCTCTGCTGGATGGCGATCATGCCCTTCGTGCCGCGACCGTGGCGCGTGTACTCGGTGATGGGCGTGCGCTTGCCATAGCCGTTGATGGTGGCGGTGAGCACGCTTTGTTCTTCGTCTTCGGCCACCAGCATGGCGATCACGCTCTGGCCGTCCTCGATCATCATGCCGCGCACGCCGCGGGCGTTGCGCCCCATGGGCCGCA
>CAZFOT010000196.1:0-6480 GCA_964520365.1 uncultured Hydrogenophaga sp. | reverse complement strand
GCCGGCGGCGCCGGCGATGGTGATGCCGATCTCCAGCGCGCGCTGCTCGGCATAGGTGAGGTTCATGGCCAGCACGTCGCGCTTCTTGTCCAGCCGGATCATGCGCATCAGTTCCTCGGCGCGCTGGTTGGCGTCGTCCAGGTCGGCCAGGAAGCGGAACAGCGTGTACTTGTAGCCCAGGCTCCACAGCACGCCGCAGCGCAGGTTCTCGAACACGCTGAGCTTGGGGAAGATGTTGGTGATCTGGAAGCTGCGCGAGAGGCCCATGCGGTTGATCTCGAACGGTTTCTTGCCGTTGATGCGCTGGCCGCCCAGCAGCACGTCGCCGCTGGTGGGCTCGAAGCGGCCCGAGATCAGGTTGAACAGCGTGGACTTGCCCGCGCCGTTGGGGCCGATGATGGCCACGCGCTCGCCCGCGCTCACCGCGAGGTTCACGCCGCGGATGATTTCGGTTTTGCCGAAACTCTTGCGCAAATCGCGCAGTTCCAATGCATAGCCGCCCGCGGAGGCAGGGGCGGCTGGACGTTCCTTGAGGGTTTCGGTCATTGCGTCTCCCGGCGCTTGATTTCTTTCTCGATGTCGGTCTGTATGTCGCTCCACTGCTTCATGAAGGCGCGGCGCGTGAGCTCGAACAGGCCCAGGCCGGTCAGCAGCACGAACAGCGCGCCCACCCAGCTGGTGGCTTCCAGCGCGTGCAGCGTGACACCCAGGAACTGCACGGTGTCGCCCATGGCGGTGCTCAGTTGCAGGTGGTAGATCATCTCGATCATGGCGCCGGCGCCGGCCAGCACCACCAGCGCGGTCACGGCCAGCGCCAGGTAGCTCACCCACAGTTCGCGCAGCCGGCCGAAGGCGGCCACGCGCAGGTTCATCATGATCAGGCTGGCGATGCCGCCGGGCGCGTACATCACCATGAACAGGAAGATCAGGCCCAGGTAGAGCAGCCAGGCCTTGGTGATCTCGGAGAACAGCACGAAGGCCAGCACCATCAGCACGCCGCCGATGATGGGGCCGAAGAAGAAGGTGGCGCCGCCCAGGAAGGTGAACAGCAGGTAGCCGCCAGAGCGCACCGGCCCGACCACCTCGGCGGTCACGATCTCGAACTGGATCGCCGCCAGGCCACCCGAGATGCCAGCGAAGAAGCCGGCGATGATGAAGGCCAGGTAGCGCACCTTCTGGGTGTTGTAGCCGATGAACTCGACCCGCTCCGGGTTGTCGCGCACGGCGTTGAGGATGCGGCCCAGCGGCGTGCGCGTGAAGGCGAACATCAGCGCCACGCTCACGAAGGTGTAGACCGCGATCAGGTAGTACACCTGCACGCCCGGCCCGTAGCTGATGCCCATCACCGCGTCGCCCACCACGCGGTCGGCCGAAATGCCGGCCTCGCCGCCGAAGAACTCGGAGAACATCAGCGACATGGCGAACACCAGCTCGGCCATGCCCAGCGTGATCATGGCAAAGGTGGTGCCGGCTTTCTTGGTGGTCACGTAGCCGAACAGCAGCGCAAAGAACAGGCCGGCGGCCCCACCCACCAGCGGGATCAGGCTCACCGGCAGCGACATGGCGCCTTCGGACACCTTGAGCAGCGCATGGATGGCCATGTACGAACCCAGGCCGGTGTAGACCGCGTGGCCGAAGCTGAGCATGCCGCCCTGGCCCAGCAGCATGTTGTAGGACAGGCAGGCGATGATGGCGATGCCCATCTGCGCCAGCATGGTGATCGACAGGTTGCTCGTGAACACCTTGGGCGCGAGCAGCAGCACCAGGGCGAACAGCGACCAGGTGATCCAGCGGCCGACGTTGTAGGGTTTGAAACTGTAGTGGGCAGTGGTCATGACAGACGTTGAAGAGGAGCGCAAGGCCATTTCAGAGGTTCACCGCACCGGAGCGCATGGGAGAGGGAGCGAGAGAAGTGCCTTCATCCAGGGGCAGCAAGGGTCCGGCTCCGCCGGCCCAAGCTGCCGTCCCCCCTCCAAGCGCCCTTCGGGCGCGCCAGAGAGGGGGGAAGCCGCGCAGCGGCACAGGGGGGTGTTCATCATGTATCGCGTGTGCCCAGCAGACCTTTGGGCCGGAAGATCAGGATCAGCACCAGGAACAGGTAGGGCAGGATGGGCGCGACCTGCGAGATGGTGAGATTGAGCAGCGAGTTGTCGTGCCAGGCGCCGGAGAGCTGCAGCCCCACGCCTTGCGCCAGCCCCAGCAGGGAATGGTCGAGCGCCACGGCAAAGGTCTGGATCACGCCGATCAGCAGCGACGCCAGGAACGCGCCCGAAAGCGAGCCCAGCCCGCCAACCACCACCACCACGAAGATCAGCGAGCCCAGCGTGGCCGCCATGGCCGGTTCGGTGACGAAGGTGCTGCCGCCGATCACGCCGGCCAGCCCGGCCAGGCCGGTGCCCGCGCCGAACACCAGCATGAACACCCGGGGCACGTTGTGGCCCAGGCTCTCCGCCGTCTCGGGGTGCGTGAGCGCGGCCTGGATCACCAGGCCGATGCGGGTGCGCGTGAGCAGCAGCCACACGCTCACCAGCATGACGATGGCCACCAGCATCATGAACGCCCGCGTGGCGGGAAACGGCGAGCACATGGCCTGCGCGGCCGCGCCGCACAGCTCGGCCGGCGCACGGCCCAGCACCACGCTCAGGCCGTCGCTGGCGTGGTTGATCAGCGTGATGGCCGGGCCCTGCAGCACCTCGGGCGGGCGGAACTCCACCGACGTGCGGCCCCAGACCAACTGCACCAGTTCCAGGAGGATGTAGGACAAGCCGAAGGTCACCAGCAGCTCGGGCACGTGGCCGTACTTGTGCACCTTGCGCAGGCTCAGTTTCTCGAACAGCGCGCCCAGCAGGCCCACGAGCACCGGCGCGATCAGCAGCGCAGGCCAGAAGCCCAACGCCTGCGCCAGCGTGTAGCCGATGTAGGCCCCGACCATGTAGAAACTGGCGTGCGCGAAGTTGAGCACGCCCATCATGCTGAAGATCAGCGTCAGGCCCGAGCTCAACATGAACAACAAGAGGCCGTAGCTCAGTCCGTTGAGCATGGAGATGATGAAGAACTCCACGATTTCCGTCTTTCCAGCCCCGCGTTCAGGGCCATTGTGGGCTTGTGGGCATGCCGGCGGGCGGCCATGGGGGCACGAGGCCCCGTGGCGCCATCCTGCCACGGTGCGCAGGATGGCGGGGAACATGGCGCAGGCGGCCCGAAGGCCGCCTGCGCTGTCATGCCTTGCGTCGCAGACTCAGGGCCGCTTCATCTGGCAGCTCGTGGGCGTGCTGGCCACGTAGGCCGGGAACTCCTGCACCGGCGCCAGCGTCATGCCGGTGTTCTCCGGGCTGTAGGGGTACTTGGCGTCCGCCTTCTGCCACACGGTCAGGTACAGCGGCTGCTGCAACTGGTGGTCGGTCTTGCGCATCTCGACTTCGCCGTTGAAACCCTTGTACGTCAGGCCGGACAGCGCCTCTGCCACCTTCACCGGATCGCTCGACTTGGCCTTGGCCATGGCGGCGCCCAGCGCCGCGTAGATGTTGGGGATCGAGCCGGTGTACATGTCGTCGTTGAAACGCTGCTTGAACTCGGCGGTCCAGGACTTCATGGGCTCGCCCATGTTGTAGTGCGCGTAGGCCACCTGGTACACCCGGCCTGCGCCGCCCGTGCCCAATGCGGTGGGGGTGCCGGTCACGCCGGTGTAGTAGGTGTAGAACTTGCCGTCGTAGCCGCCTTCGTTGGCGGCCTTGACCAGCAGCGCGAGGTCGGAGCCCCAGTTGCCGGTGATCACGGTGTCCGCGCCGGAGGCGCGGATCTTGGCGATGTAGGGCGCGAAGTCGCGCACCTGGGCCAGCGGATGCAGTTCCTCGCCCACGACCTCGATGTCGGGGCGCTTGCGCTTGAGGTTTTCCTTGGCGAACTTGGCCACCTGATGGCCGTGTGAATAGTTCTGGTTGAACAGGTAGACCTTCTTGACGTCGGTCTTGTCCTTCATGTAGGTCGTGAGCGCTTCCATCTTCATGGAGGTGTCGGCGTCGAAGCGGAAGTGCCAGTAGCTGCACTTGCTGTTGGTGAAGTCCGGATCGACGGCCGCATAGTTCAGGAAGATCACCTCCTTGCCCGGGTTGCGGCTGTTGTGCCGGTTGACCGCGTCGATCAGCGCACCCGCCACCGACGAGCCGTTGCCCTGGGCGATGTAGCGCACGCCCTGGTCGATGGCGGCCTGCAGCGCCGTCAGGCTCTCGGCGGGGCTGAGCTTGTTGTCGAAGCCGACCACCTCGAACTTCACGCCCGCGGGGTTCGACGCATTGAACTTCTCGGCGAAGAACTGCCAGCTGCGCAACTGGTTGTTGCCCACGGGGCCCATGAGCCCCGTCTGGGGGTCGATCCAGGCGATCTTGACGGTGTCGCCCTTCTGGGCATGGACTGCAAAAACGCAGCTCAACAGGGCGGCGCCGGTGAGGGCTTTCAGCGCGAATTTCATCAGTTGTCTCCTGTGGTTGGGGTGGCTCATGGCGAGCTTACAAGCGGGGTTTCCCCAGGCACTCAGGGATTGCCCTAGCGCCTATCGCGCAGGCGACTGTGTTTGTCGCCAGCATGGCGCGCGCGGACCCCGGGCCGAAGCGCGACCCGTCACGAGTGGCAACGCAAAGCCAGGGGCATCAAGGGTCCGGCTCCGCCGGCCCGATGGTGCCGTCCCCCCTCCAAGCGCCGAAGGCGCGCCAGGGAGGGGGCTGAGGGCCGCGGCTCCAAGCCTGCCTGCGCAGGCTTGGACGTGCCCGAAGAGCCACCGCCTCTGGCGGTGGCACCGAGCCGCAAAGCGGCGCAGGGGGGTGTTCCCCTTCAAGGCCGCCGCATGCGGCAACTCGTGGCGCCGCCGATCTCCGAGCCGGGATGGAACCACACTGGCGCAAAGGTGTGGTCCGTGCCCTCGGCCCCTTTCGGAAAGGCGGCGTCGGTCTTCTGCCAGCGCGAGATGTAGACACCTTTCTGCAGTTGGTGGTCGTCGGCGCGCATCTGCACCGGGCCGCTGAAACCCTCGAAGACCATGCCGCTGAGGCGGACGGCCACCTTCTCGGGATCGGCCGAGCCGATGCGCCCCATCGCCTGTCCCAGCATTTCCAGGCCGTCGTAGCTCGCCAGCACCACCAGGTCCTCGCCGTGGCGCTGGCGAAAGGCGCCGGCCAGCTCGTCCACCGGCCCGTCCTGGTTGGTGTGGCTCTGGGCAATCTGGTAGACCGGCATGCCCGAGCCCCGCGCCAGCACGGTGGGCGTGCCCTTGAGCCCTGGGTAGTAGGCGAACAGCGGCAGCGTCACGCCCTGCTCCTGCAGCGCCTGCACCAGCCGGTTCATGTCCACCCCCCAGTTGCCGGTGACCACCGCCTGCGCGCCCGATGCCAGGATGCGCCGCGCATGAGGCCCGAAGTCCTTCACATGGAACGGTGGGTGCAGCTCGTTGCCGACCACGGCCACCTCGGCCTGCTGGCGCTGGATTTCCTGGTGGAAGTAGCGCGAGAACTGCTGCCCGTGCGCGTTGTTCTGGTTGAGCAGGTACACCTTGCGCAAGTCCGGCTGCGCGGCCAGGAAATGGATGAGCGCCCGCATCTTCATGGCGGTGTCGGCATCGATGCGGAAATGCCAGAAGCTGCAGCGCTCGTTGGTGAGCGCCGGGTCCATCGCCGCGTAGTTGATGAACACCACGGCCTTGTCGGGATGGTGCGCGTTGTGGCGCGACACCGCGTCGCTCAGCGCGGCGGCCGCGCCCGATCCATTGCCCTGGACGACGTAGCGAAAGCCCTGGTCGATGGCCACCTTGAGCACGTTCAGGCTCTCCTGCGGCGAGCCCTTGTTGTCGAAGCCGACCACCTGGAAGCGCACGCCGGCCGGGTTGCCCGCGCCGCTCTTGCGCTCGGCCATGAACTGCCAGCTGCGCAGACTGTTGCGCCCGATCTCGGCCGTCGGGCCGGAGAGCGGATCGATGAAGGCGATGCGCACGGTCTGACCGGCCAGCGGGCCATCGGCAGCCAGCGCGGCGCCCGCGACCAGCCAGGCCAGTCCGCCGAGCAGCACCCTGCGTCCCCGGCCGACGCCGGAGTACCAATGCGTGCGGGCAGCGGGCCGATGCATGGCGGTCACCGGCTTCAGACCCCGGGCAGCACGTAGTCCTTGAGCTGCTCGCGCAGCGTCATCTTCTGCATCTTGCCGGTGGCCCCGAGCGGAATCGCATCGACGAAGACCACGTCGTCCGGGATCTGCCACTTGGCGATCCTGCCTTCGTAGAACGCCAGCAGTTCCTCGCGCGTGACCTCTGCGCCGGGCTTCTTCGTCACCACCACGATGGGGCGTTCGTCCCACTTCGGATGCTTCATGCCGATGCACGCGACCATGGCCACGGCCGGGTGGGCCATGGCGATGTTCTCCACGTCGATCGAGCTGATCCACTCGCCGCCGCTCTTGATCACGTCCTTGCTGCGGTCGGTGATCTGTATGTAGCCG
>CAZFOT010000195.1:0-6546 GCA_964520365.1 uncultured Hydrogenophaga sp. | reverse complement strand
GGCCTGTTCGCCGGCAGCGGCGTCGGCAAGAGCGTGCTGCTGGGCATGATGGCGCGCTACACCCGCGCCGACGTGATCGTGGTCGGCCTGATCGGCGAGCGCGGGCGCGAGGTGAAGGAATTCATCGAGGACATCCTCGGCGCCGACGGGCGCCAGCGCTCGGTGGTGGTGGCCGCGCCGGCCGACGCGCCGCCGCTGGTGCGCATGCAGGGCGCCAGCTACGCCACGGCCATCGCCGAGCGCTTCCGCGACGACGGCCTGGACGTGCTGCTGCTGATGGATTCGCTCACCCGCTACGCCATGGCCCAGCGCGAGATCGCCCTGGCCATCGGCGAGCCGCCCGCCACCAAGGGCTACCCGCCCTCGTGCTTCGCCAAGCTGCCGCAGCTGGTGGAGCGCAGCGGCAACGGCCTGAACGGCAAGGGATCGATCACCGCGTTCTACACCGTGCTCTCCGAGGGCGACGACCAGCAGGACCCGATCGCCGACGCGGCGCGCGCCATCCTCGACGGCCACATCGTGCTCTCGCGCGCGCTGGCCGAATCGGGCCACTTCCCCGCCATCGACGTGGAGGCCTCCGCCTCGCGCGTGATGCAGAACGTGGCCACGCCGGTGCACCTGGAACTCGCGCGGCGCTTTCGCTCGCTCTACTCGCGTTACATGCGCAGCCGCGACCTGATCCAGCTCGGCGCCTACGTGCCCGGTGGCGACCCCGAGACCGACCGCGCCATCGCGCTGTACCCAGCGCTGCAGCGCTTCCTGGTGCAGGGCATGTTCGACGCCGCCACCATGGCCGACAGCCTGCGCGAACTCGAGGCCGCCCTGCAGGAAGAACCCAAGCCCGCGCCCGGCGCCCAGCCGCGCGCCCAACGCGCCACCCAGAGGCCCTGACGCATGACCACCATCCAGACACTGAACAAGGTCGTGGAAATCGCCGAAAGGCGACGCGACGCCGCGCTGGCCGCGCTGGCGCAACTGCAGCGCGAGATGCGGATCGCGCAGGACCAGATGGACCAGCTCGAAGCCTATGCGCTGGAGGCGCAGCAGCGCTGGCAGGCGCGCGGCAGCACCATCGACGCCGCGCTGCTGCACCACCAGCGCCACTTCATGCAGAAGATCGATCACGCCATCGAATTCCAGCGCGGCGTCCTCGGCAGCCGCGAGCACATGATCGCCCAGCAGGAGGAGCAGGTGCGCGTGGCCGAGCGCGACCTCGCCGGCCTGCGCAAGTTCACCGAACGCAAGCTGCAGGCGCTGGCCCAGTTGGCGCAGCGCCGCGACCAGAAGCAGACCGACGAGATGGCCCTGGCGATCCACCTGCGCCAGAGCCTGGCCCATGCGCAGGCGCTCGCGCGCCCCGGCGCCTGAACCACAACCGCCCCCCAGGACACGCCCATGAGTTCCACCGCCCCGCCCGCTTCCAGCGCCGCGCCGTCCCAGACCGCCCCATCCGCCCAGGCCAGCCGCGCCGGCGCATCCGGCGGCCGCCACGCCACCGAACCCGGTGCCGACAACAGCCTGTTCGCCAACCTGCTTTCCCTGCTGGGGGACACCCACGACCAGCCGCTGCCCACCCTGATCGGAGAAAGCGGCGCCGGCGCCGGTGAAGTCGATGCGCCGCTGGCCGACGGGGACGCCCCCGACGACAACCCCCTGGCCGCCCTGGCCGGCTGGCCCGGTTCGCCGGTGCCGGCGGACACCACCGGCGGCCAGGACGCGCCCGCCACCGAACGGGTCGAAGGCCGGAACGCCGGGCAGCTGCAGCGCGCGGGCGCGGACCAGGCCGTCGCCGAAGACACCGCGACCGGCAGGTCCGCCGACCCCGACGCGGCCACCGACCGCGCCGCCCACGAATCCCCCCTCACCCCACCGGCCACCGCCCAGCGCGGCCCGGCGGTGCCGAAAGGCCTCTCGGCCACGGCCCAGGCGCAGGTGCAGGCCGCGCTCAAGGGTTCTTCGGGCGCCAGCGCCGCCGCGGCAACCTCGGCCCAGGCCTGGGCCGCGCAGGGCGACGGTGGCATGGTCTGGCGCCGGGCCGGCGGTGGCGCGTCCACCGAAGGCCTGCAGCAGGCGGGTGCCGCCCATCTGGCCGGCGTGCGCAGCACCGTCACGCTCAACGAGCGCTTCGGCAACCTGGGCGGCGGCGACATCGGCACCATGGCCCTGCGCGAGGCCGGCGCAGCGGCACCGGCCGGATCCCCGGTCGGCGCCGCCGCCGCTGCATCCGCCCCCGGCACCGGATCGGGCATCGGCTCGGGCGACGCCGGAGGGGCCGACCATGCCGGCGGCGATCATGCCGACGACAACACCGCGGCCGAACAGGACGGCCAGGGCGGCGACGCCAGGGCGGCGCAAGCCGAGGAGGAGCCCCAGATCAGCCACTGGGGCACGCAGAACCTGCGCCATGCCAGCCTGCGCGTGGGCCAGGCCGGCGAGGACGCCATCGACATCCAGCTCTCGGTCAAGGGCCAGGAAGCGCAGATCGAGTTCCGCACCGACAACGCCGAGGCCCGCGCCTCGCTGGAGGACAGCGCCGACGAGTCGCTGTCCGAGATGCTGCAACGCAGCGGCATCCAGCTCGCGAGCCTGTCGGTCGGATCGCAAGGTCAACCCTCCGGGCGCGACGCCTCGGCCGGCGGCCCCGGCGCGCCGCGCGCGGCGCGTTCGCCGGCCAGCGCATCGGACGCGGCCGAGCTGCCCGCCGCCCGGCCGCTGCCACCGCGAGCCGACGGCAGCCGGCCGCTCGACCTGTTCGTCTGAGCATCCTTTGCGTGTGCATGACCGTGTCGTCGGCGCAAGGGGAAGTCCGCTCGCAAAAGAAGCTCACTCGCCCGCAGGGCGAAACCCGGCGCGGCAAAAACCAGAACACAACAACAACGACAAAGAAAACAAGCGCAACCCCGCGACACCACCGAATAAGCACCTTTTCCCATGCTTATTCGCCGAACAGCCACGAGAGCGGCGCTCAATAATTCCTCCGAACCGACGCGCTTTCCCAGCGCGATCAGCGCCCCGGCCACGGGGTGAAACCTCAGAGGAACGCCATGTCAGCCACCGCCACCGCCAATGACGCCGCCACGGATACCGAGGCGGTCGCCAAGCCCAGGCTGCCCTGGCGCCGCAAGCTGCTGTACGCCCTGCTCGTGCTGATCACCCTGGGCATGCTCGCCGCGGGCGGCGCGCTCTACGTGCTCAAGAAAAACACCGCCGGGGACGACGCCGCGGACGATGGCGAGGACGCAACGAGCCTGAGCCAGCCCGCGCGGCCGAGCACGCCGCCGGTCTTTCTTCCACTGGACAACATGGTCGTGAACCTGGCCGATGCGGGCGGCACCCGCTTCGTCCAGATCGGCATCTCGCTGCAGATCCAGGACGCCAAGACCGGCGAGGCGATGAAGGCCTACATGCCCAGCATCCGCAGCAGCGTTCTGCTGCTGATCTCGCAGCGCACCTCCGACGAAATGCTGAAGCTCCAGGGCAAGGAAAGGCTGGCCCGGGACATCGTGGCCGAGATCTCCCGGATCATGGGCTACCGCGCGCCCGGCACCGCCGCGAACGCGCCGGCCAACCCGGTGCAAGCGGTGCTGTTCTCCAGCTTCATCGTGCAGTGACCGCGGCACCCGAGCGCGCACCCCATCCCCCGCACCCGACCACCGACAGGCCCACACCATGTCCGATTCGTTTCTGTCCCAGGAAGAAATCGACGCCCTGCTCGAAGGCGTCACCGGCGAGAGCCAGAAGCTCGACAAGGAGGCTGTTCCCGCCGGCGCCGTGCGCGACTACAACCTGTCCAGCCAGGAGCGCATCGTGCGCGGGCGCATGCCCACCATGGAAATCGTCAACGAGCGGTTCTCGCGCAACCTGCGCGTGGGCATGTTCAACTTCATCCGCCGCAGCCCCGAGGTTTCGGTGGGCGCGGTGCAGGTGCAGAAATACAGCGCCTTCCTGCGCGAGCTGGTGGTGCCCACCAACTTCAACATCATGGCGATCCGCCCGTTGCGCGGCAACGGCCTGGTGGTGTGCGAGCCCACGCTGTTGTTCGGCGTGATCGACAGCCTGTTCGGCGGCAATGGCAAGTTCCACACCCGCATCGAGGGCCGCGACTTCTCGCCCACCGAGCAGCGCGTGATCAATCGCCTGGTCGATGTGGTGGCCGAGGAATACAAGAAGGCCTGGCGCGGCGTGTACCCGATCGAACTGTCCTACCAGCGCTCGGAGATGCAGCCGCAGTTCGCCACCATCGCCACCCCGAGCGAGATCGTGGTCTCGACCAGCTTCACGCTGGAGATCGGCGACATCACGGGCTCGCTGCACGTCTGCATTCCCTACGCCACGCTGGAGCCGATCCGCGACGTGCTGTATTCCAGCGTGCAGGGCGACGCCATCGAGGTGGACCGCCGCTGGATCAAGCTGCTCAGCCACGAGATCCAGGCCGCCGAAGTCACCCTGGTGGCCGAGCTGGCAAAGACCGAGGCCACGGTGGAGCAGTTGCTGGCGATGCAGGTCGGCGACTTCATCGAGCTCGACCGCAATCCCGCGATCCAGGCCCACGTGGATGGCGTTCCGATCGTCGAATGCCAGTACGGCACGCACAAAGGCAAGTACGCCCTGCGCGTGGAACGCAACCTGCGCGGACCCGACATGACCTGGCTGGGAGATTCCTATGTCCACTGAAAGCACCGACACCATGAACGACACCGTCACCGACGACTGGGCCCAGGCCCTGGAAGAACAGGCCAGCAGCTCGGAGCACGCCGACGGCGCGCCCGCGTTCGACGGCGATGCCAATCCGCTGACCGCGGCCGCCGCCGCGGGCGCTGGCGGCACGGGCTCGCTGCAGGACATCCAGATGGTGCTGGACATCCCGGTGCAGCTCTCGGTCGAACTCGGCCGCACCCGCGTGCCGATCAAGTACATCCTGCAGCTCGCCCAGGGTTCCATCGTCGAACTCGACGCGCTGGCCGGCGAACCGATGGACGTGCTCATCAACGGCTACCTGATCGCCCAAGGCGAGGTGGTGGTCGTCAACGACAAGTTCGGCATCCGCCTGACCGACATCGTCACGCCGTCGGAGCGCATGCGCCGCCTGAGCAGGACATAAGCCCTGAACGACCATGCTCCAGAACGCCGCCCCCGCCCTCGCGCTGCTGGTCATCATGGTCGTGATGGCCTTGCTGCTGCAGCGCTTTCGGCGCCACATTCCCGGCGCGGCCGCGCACGGCGGGCCGAAGCTGCAGGTGCTCTCCTCCCTGTCCCTCGGCCCCCAGCAGCGGGTGGTCACGGTGCAGGTGGGCCAGGGCAGCGACGCCGTCTGCCTGGTGCTGGGCGTGGCGCCGGGCGGCGTGCAGGCGCTGCATCAGCTTGCGCTGCCGCCCGAGGCATTGAACGCCGCCGAGTCCGCGGCGCCCACCGGCTTCGCCGCGCGCCTGGCCCAGTTGAAACAACCCCGCGGAGCCTCGCATGAAAAAAGCTGAGTGGCTTCGCGGCGGCCTGCTGCTCGCCGCCATCACCCTGCTGGCCACGGGCGCCTGGGCACAGGCCGCGCCTTCGGCTGGCGCCAGCGGCCCCTCGCTGCCGCTGATGGTCGGCGAAGGCCCTGGCGGCAACTCGTACTCGGTGCCGATCCAGACCCTGCTGTTCTTCACCGCGCTGTCGTTCCTGCCCGCGATCCTGCTGATGATGACCGGCTTCACCCGCATCGTGATCGTGCTCTCGCTGATGCGCCAGGCGCTGGGCACGCAGTCCGCGCCGCCCAACCAGGTGGTGGTGGGCCTGTCGCTGTTCCTCACCTTCTTCGTGATGGCGCCCACGCTGGACAAGGTCTACCAGGACGCCTACGCGCCCTATTCGCAAAACGCCATCTCGTTCGAGCAGGCGCTGGAGCGCGGCCAGGCGCCCATGCGCGCCTTCATGCTCAAGCAGACGCGCCAGTCCGACTTCGAGCTCTTCGCCAGCCTGGCCAAGCTGCCCGCCGACACCACGCCCGAAGCCGCGCCGTTTCGCGTGCTCGTGCCCGCCTTCGTCACCAGCGAACTCAAGACCGCGTTCCAGATCGGTTTCATGATCTTCATCCCGTTCCTGGTGATCGACATGGTGGTCGCCAGCGTGCTGATGTCGCTGGGCATGATGATGCTCTCGCCCGTGCTGGTGGCGCTGCCGTTCAAGCTCATGCTGTTCGTGCTGGCCGACGGCTGGAACCTGTTGATCGGTTCCCTGGCCGCCAGCTTCGCCACCTAGGGAAAAGACATGGATCCCCAAGCCGCCCTCACGATGGGGCAGAACGCCCTCTTCCTGCTGCTCATGGTGGCCGCGCCGGTGCTGGCCACCGTGCTGGGCGTGGGCCTGATGGTGAGCCTGTTCCAGGCCCTCACGCAGATCCACGAGGCCACGCTGTCCTTCGTGCCCAAGCTGATCGCCGCCATCGCGGTGTTCGCCATCGCCGGCCCGTGGATGATGACGACGATGGTGGAGTTCATCCGCAACACCATCCTGTCGATCCCGAATTACGCTGTGTAGATGGAACACCCCCCTGCGCCGCTGACGCGG
>CAZFOT010000194.1:0-6601 GCA_964520365.1 uncultured Hydrogenophaga sp. | reverse complement strand
CCACCAGCCGGCCGGGCAGGCTGCGCTTGTACCCGTCGCGGCAGGCCATGAAGGCCGCGTGCGGGCCGCCCGCGCCCATGGGCATGCCGAAGCGCTGCGTGCTGCCGACCACGATGTCGGCGTCGAACTCGCCCGGGGGCACCAGCAGCGTGAGCGCGAGCAGGTCGGCGGCCACGATGAAGGCGGCCTGCTTGCCGTGCACCGTCTGCACGTCGGCGCGCAGGTCGTCGATGCGGCCGCTGGTGGACGGGTACTGCGCCAGCACCGCGAAGTAGTCGTCTGCGGCGAGCGCGTCGGCCCATTCCTGGGCCGAGTTGGCCAGTTTCACGCTCAGGCCCAGCGGCTGGGCGCGGGTCTGCACCACCTCGATGGTCTGCGGGTGGCAGTCGCCGGCCACCACGATCACCTGGCCCTTGGCTTTCACCGAGCGCTTCGCCAGCGTCATCGCCTCGGCGGCGGCGGTGGCTTCGTCGAGCATGGACGCGTTGGCGATCGCCATGCCGGTCAGGTCCGTGACCATGGTCTGGAAGTTCACCAGGGCTTCCATGCGGCCCTGTGAAATCTCGGCCTGGTAGGGGGTGTAGGCGGTGTACCAGGCCGGGTTCTCCAGCACGTTGCGCAGGATCACACCCGGTGTGTGCGTGCCGTGGTAGCCCTGGCCGATGAAGCTCTTGAGCAACCGGTTCTTTCCGGCAATGGCCTTGAGCTCGGCCAGCGCGGCGGCTTCGGCCGCGGCCGGGGGCAGGTCCATGCCGGTGCTGCGCGCGATGCTGCGCGGCACGATGCTTTCGATCAGCGCGCGGCGCGAGGCCTCGCCGATCACCGACAGCATGTGGGCTTCGTCGGTCTCGCTGATGCCGATGTGGCGGGCGATGAACTCGCTGGCGTTTTCGAGTTCGGGCAGGGCTTGGGTCATGGTCTTGTCGGGGCCTGCTGGGCCTGGTAAGGGTGTTGCCAATGGGGCAGCTTGGAGATGTCGCTCAGCCAACGCCGCACATGGGGATAGGGTTGGGCGTCCAGACCGGCCTCGTCCAGCCAGTACAGGTAGCTGGAGCAACTGATGTCGGCAATGGAAAAACCGGAGGGCAGCAGAAACGCGTGGCTGGCCAGGTGCTTGTCGAGCGTGTGCAGGTCGGCCTTGGCGCGGTTGCTCAGAAAATCGATCACGGCGGGCGGCTGCGCGACCCATCGGCGGGCGAAGCGCAGATTGGGAACACCGAAGTTGATCCGGTTGGTTTCCCAGCACAGCCACTCGAGCACGGTTTGCCATTCCTGCGGCGTGCCCGCGCAGCGCCCGGTCTTTTGCGCCAGGTGCATCAGGATCGCGTTGGACTGGCAGAGGTGGCGATCGCCATCGACCAGCACGGGCACTTCCCCGTACCGGCTGGCCGCCTGGAATGCCGCGGGGCGCTGGTCCCGGGGCAACGACAGGTCGATCCATTCGTAGCGATGTTCGACCTGCGCCATCAGCAGCAACAGCCTCACCTTGTAGGCATGCCCCGAATCGTGATGGCCGTAGAGCAGCATGCCGGCGATCAGGCGTTGGCCGAGAAGGCGTCGTAGGCGGTCTTGTCGAGCAGCGCGTCCACCTGCGCCGCGTCCGACAGCTTCACCTTGAAGAACCAGCCGGCACCCAGCGGATCGCTGTTGGCCAGCGACGGGTCGGCGCGCAGGGTCTCGTTGACTTCCACGACCTCGCCGCTGACCGGCATGTACACGTCGGCTGCGGCCTTGACGGATTCGACCACGCCGGCCACGTCCTTCTGGGCGAACGATTGGCCCACTTCGGGCAGATCGACGAACACCACGTCGCCCAGCGCGTCCTGCGCGTGGGTGGTGATGCCGACGGTGGCAACGTCGCCGTCAACGGTGATCCATTCGTGGTCTTCGGTGTACTTGGTGGTCATGGCAGGCTCCTGCAGGGGTGAAGAGGTAGGGGTGGATGTGGATTCATCAATCAAGGGCCACCGCAGAACCGGCTTCGCCGGGCTGCAGGTGGCGTCCCCCTTCAAGGGGGAAGACGCGAAGCGGCGCAGGGGGTCATCCCCTGTGATACCGGTTGGGCACGAAGGGCAGGGCGGCGACTTCCATCGGCACCACCTTGCCGCGCACCACGGCGTTCACGCGCGTGCCGACGGCCGTGTGCGCGGTGGTGACGTAGCCCATGGCCACGGGCCTGTCGGCGCTGGGGCCGAGCAGGCCGCTGGTGACTTCGCCGATCGTGTCGCCCTGCAGGTTCTGCAACTCGGTGTGCTCGCGCACCGGGATGCGCTCCAGCGCCACCAGCCCGACACGCCGCCGTGCCGGCGGCTGGCTGCCGTTCAACTGGGCCAGCACGGTGTCGGCACCGGGGAAGCCGCCGGCGCGCTCGCCATCGATGCGGCGCACTTTCTGGATCGCCCAGTTCAGCGCCGCTTCCACCGGCGTGGTGTTGGTGTCGATGTCGTTGCCGTACAGGCACAGGCCGGCTTCCAGGCGCAGCGAGTTGCGCGCGCCCAGGCCGATCGGTTTGACTTCGGGTTGCGCCAGCAGGGCCCGCGCCAGAGCCTCGGCGCTGGCCTCGGGCACGGAAATCTCGAAACCGTCCTCGCCGGTGTAGCCGCTGCGGGTGACGAACAGGTCGGCGCCGTTCCACTCGAAGGCCGCGCCGGTCATGAACACCAGCTTTTCCACGCCGGGCAGCAGGCGCTGCAGTGCGTTCACCGCTTGCGGCCCCTGCAGGGCCAGCAGGCCGCGCTCGGGCAGGGGCACCACGTCGCACAGCGCGCCGATGGTGCCCTGGATGTGGGCGATGTCGCCGACCTTGCAGGCACCGTTGACGATGACGAAGATGTCCTCGCCCCGGTTCACGAACATGAGGTCGTCGATGATGCCGCCGGCCTCGTTGAGCAGCAGGCCGTAGCGCTGCTTGCCGACCGCAAGATCGACCACGTCCACCGGCATCAGGGTTTCGAAGGCCGCCGCCGCGTCCGCGCCCACCAGTTTGAGCTGGCCCATGTGGGACACGTCGAACAGGCCGGCGGCGGCGCGGGTGTGGTGGTGTTCCTGCAGCACGCCCATGGGGTACTGCACCGGCATGGCGTAGCCGGCGAACGGCACCATGCGGGCGCCGAGTTCGAGGTGCAGGGCGTGCAGCGGGGTCTGGAGCAGTTCGGCGTCGAGAGGTGGCACGGCAGGCTTTCAATGGCGATTGAAATGGGGGCTTTCACGGTTCATCCGTGGCTGCCCCGCTGTCCGCTCTACCTGAGAGATTCATGCGGGCGATGCCGCATTTGCTCCTTCGGTGGACCACCGGCACCATGGGGTGGGTGGCCTCTCTCCAGGGGGGAACACCGCCGGTCAGGGCGGTGGTTGCCAGTCCTTTTGCCTGAGCGTTCAGGGCCGCACCGAACGAGACGGAACGACCTCCTGCGCCTTCGGCGAATCCGGGGCATGGCGCCTTCGGATTTCTCTCCTGACAGCAGCGGATTCTAACGGCAGGCGCGGGGCCGCGGCGCGTGTCCCGGCATTTTTCCCGGCACATGGGCGCGCCGTGGCGCCGGTGAGCCGGATCAGGCCTGGCGCACGGCCATGAGGCGTTCGCGGGCGTGCTGCAGGTGTTCGCGCAGCGTGTACCAGCGGTCGGCGTAGCGATCAGGCAGCTCCATGTCGGAGACCTGGCGCTCCAGCGTGTCCAGCCGCGCCAGTGCAGCGTGCAGCGCGCCCGGCTCCGCCGCCGTGAGGCTGGACATGTCCTGCTCCAGGAACTTGAGCTCGCCGTAGAAGTGCTGCAGCGCGGCATCCACGCGCCATTCGATGTAGCGCGGCGCGCGCAGCAGCAGCCCGGCGCCCAGCAGCCCGGTGGGCAGCACCGCGTACAGCAGCAGCTCGGCCCACTGGGCGGTGCCGAACGGCAGCATGCCTTCCATCCAAGGGCGCACGCCCTGCGCGTGCCGCTGGGCGACGGGCGACACGGGGAAGTCGCTGCCCAGCGTGGTCGGGTACGCCCCCTGGCCTTCCAGGAAGCCGGCCATCACGTGCAGCTCGTCGGCCACGTCCAGCAGCGCCCTTTGCAGGGCCGGGTGCAGATCGGGCCGCACCAGCAGATGGGTCAGCGTGACCATGGTCGGCAGGTCGGCCGTGGGCAGGTTGCTGCGCAGCTCGATCGAGCCCTGGGGCATGATCACCGCCCGCAGGTGCGGCTCCCGGGCCGCCAGCGCGCCGGCCCGTTCCACGCCGAGGATGCGCACGTCGTCCAGCCTGGTCAGGGCATTGGCGGTCAGTGAGCCGCCGGCGGCCACGTGGATCACCGCATCGACCTGGCCCTCGGCCAGGGCCGCGATGGCCGCGTCGCCCACCGCCGGCACGAAGACCACCTCGTCCGGGGGGATACGCAGGTGGGCCAGCAGCAGATCGGCGGCCATGCGGTTGGAGGAGCCTTCCATGGCCGCGGCGATGCGCTTGCCGCGCAGTTGGGCAACGTGATCGATGCCTTGGCGGGCCACGATCCAGATGATCTCGTGGCCCACCACGGCCAAGGCCTGCACGCCCTTGCCTTGCGTGGTGTACAGGCCCTGGGCAAAGGTGGCGTCCAGTGCGCGATGGCCGTCCATCATGCGCAGCAGAGGGTCCTGCGGCCGCGGATGGGTGACGATTTCCACGGCGATGCCCATGGGTTCGAGGCGGCTGGCGTAGGCGCGTGCGAGCTGCAGGTAGCTGCTTTGCGCCGGACCGGCGCCGATGACGATGCGGTGAGGCGGCAGCGGCTTCCAGACCTGGGTCACCAGCAGCAGCAGGACAAGCAGCGCGAGCACGATGGGCAGGTACAGCAGCCACCAGCGCCGGCGGTAGAGCAGCAGCAGCTTCATCGCCCGCGGTACCCCCGGATGCGGCCGCGCACGAACTCCACGTGCTGGTGCAGGGTGTACCAGCGCTGCGCCAGTTCCGGCGGCAGCTTCAGCGTGCCGATGGCGCGCTCCATGTCGCGCAGCCGGCCGTTGATGCGGCTGAGTTCCATGCCGCCGAGATCCACGGCGTTGTTGGCCAGATCGTTCTCGATGTACTTGAGCTCGCCGTACCAGCGCGTCACCCGGCTCTCCAGCCGCCAGTGGACCCAGGCCGGCACCAGCAGAAACAGCAAGGCCGTCAGCAGCAGCAGCGGCACGCAGATCAGCAGCAGGCGCTGCAGCACCTGTGCCCACCAGAAAGGCAGCATGCCCTCCAGTGCACCCAGTCCCCTGAGCAGGACCCGGCGTGCCTCGGGCGACGAGGGAAAGTCGCTGGTCCTGAGCGACGGGAATTCCCCCGCCCGGTGGAACGCGCCGGCCCGTTCGTGCACCTCGATGGCCACGGCGGTGGCCACACGCTCCAGGGCCGGGTGCAGATCGCGGCGCGCCAGCAGGTGTGCCGGGGTGGTGAGCATGGGCGTGTCCACCGGCGGCAGGTTGGGCCCCAGGCCGTCCTGCGCCAGCAACCGGCTTTCCATGTAGCTGTTGCGCTCGGCGATGGCGGTGGCGCGCTGCAGCGAGGCCAGCGTGACTTCGGGCGTGGCGAGCAGGGCCCGCACCCCGGGCGAGGTGGGCGAGGCCACCATGAAAACCGCGTCGATCTCGCCGCGCAGCAGGGCGTCCCGTGCGGCCACGCCACTGAGATCGGACCAGATCAGTTCGTCCGGATCGATGCGCTGCTGGTGCAGCAGGCGCAGCAGCAGCACCCGATGGCCGCTGCCGACCGGTCCGGCAGCGACGCGCAGGCCGCTGAGCTGCAGCAGCGTGCGCACCGGGGGGGCGCGGCTGAACAGCCACAGGGCCTCAATGTCGACGGTGGCCAGGGTGCGCACGCCGTCCTGCCGGTCTTCCCCGCTGGTGTGGGCGGACCAGCCGAAGCCGCCTTGCACCAGCGCGAGGTCGGCCTGCGGCGGATGGGTTTGCAAGCGGCTCAGGTTCTGGGTCGATCCGGCGGAGTCGAGCACCATCAGCTCGATGCCGCGCCGGGCAAAGGCCTCGGCGTAGCGGCTCGCGTGCAACTGGTACGCCCCGTCGGGCAGGCCGGCGCTGATGGTCAGCCGCGTCGGGGGCATGGGATAGAGCCCGATCCACGCCACGACGGCCAGCCCGAGCGCCAGCACCGCCAGCGGCAGACGGATCATCAGCCAGCGATGTTGGTAGAGGGCAGCGGAATTCATGAGGGTCGGCGCGGCATCGGTGCTACAGAATAAGGCAATGTAACTATTTGAAATGTTGTATTTCGCACGATTGTTGTGCCTTGGTTGCACCGCGCGGCAGCCATCCTCGTGGGCGCCTCAGAAAACAAAAAGGCCGCTTGCGGCGGCCTTTTTGTTTTCACCTGTTTAGGCGCTGCATGCCACGGCCCTCACCCCGACCCTCTCCCGCAAGCGGGAGAGGGAGTGACGACACGCAACGAGAGAAGTGTCCCCACCCAGGGGCATCAAGGGTCCGGCTCCGCCGGCCCAAGATGCCGTCCCCCCTCGAAGCGCCTTCAGGCGCGCAACGGAGGGGGGAAGCCGCGTCAGCGGCGCAGGGGGGAGTCCTGCTACATCCCCGCGTAGTTGGGCCCGCCGCCGCCTTCCGGGGTGACCCATACGATGTTCTGCGTCGGGTCC
>CAZFOT010000193.1:0-6602 GCA_964520365.1 uncultured Hydrogenophaga sp. | reverse complement strand
GACCAACGTGCTGGCCTTGAACGCCGCCATTCAGGCCGCGTCGGCCGGTGAAGCCGGACGGGGCTTCTCGGTGGTTGCGGAAGAAGTGCAGCGGCTGGCCGAGCGCTCCGCGGATGCCACGCGCCAGATTTCGGCGCTGGTGAAAGCCATTCAGACCGACACCCAGGACGCGGTGGCCGCCATGGAGCGCTCCACGCAGGGTGTGGTCGAAGGGGCCAAGCTGTCGGACAACGCCGGTACGGCGCTCTCCGAGATCGACCGGGTTTCGCGTCGACTGGCCGAGCTGATCGAGCAGATTTCCGATGCCGCCTCCCGCGAGGCCGAATCCGCCAACGAGGTGGCCGGCAGCATCCAGCACATTTTTGCGGTGACCGAGCAGACCGGAGAGGGCACCCGTTCCACGGCCAACCAGGTGCGTGAGCTGTCCGCGATGGCCGAGGAATTGCGCCAGTCGGTGGCCCGATTCAAGATCGCCTGACCCGTTTTTGCGCATCAGAAACCATCGATACCAACATGCTAGACAAGCTCGCCGACAGTTCGCAGACGGACGCACCGCTCGCCGACCTCGGCCCGCTGGCCTGGGTTTTTGAAGAACTGCGCAAGTCGTTCGACGGCGCGAACAAGGCGATCCGCAGGTTTGTCCGGGAAACCGAGCAGTCGCGCTACGACGATCTGGAGGCGGTCGATCCTGGCTCCCTGCGTCTGGCGCGCCAGCAGCTCCACCAGGCGGTCGGGGCGCTGGAGATGGTGGGGCTGGTCGCCCCTGCGCAGGTGCTTCGCTCCATGGAGGCGGCGGTGCAGCGGTTCGTGCAGCGGCCGCAGACCTGCACCACGGAGGCCGCCGACAAGATCGAGCGGGCCAGTTTCGCCTTGATCGAATACCTCGAGGCGGTCCTGAACAACAAGCCGGTTCAGGCGGTTGCGCTGTTCCCGCAATACCGGGAAGTCCAGGAACTGGCGGGCGCCGAGCGGGTGCACCCCGCCGATCTCTGGACCTTCGAGCACCGCGGCGTCCACGTCTCGCCGCCGCAGGACATCCAGCCCCAGTCCTACACTGCCACGCTGCGATCCATGTTCGACCGGCTGGTGCTGCTGGTCGTCAAGACCCAGAGCACGGCGGCCGCGCTGCAACTGTCCAAGCTGAGCGCAGCCCTCTCGGCGGGCGCCAGCGAGGCGCGCGAACAGACTTTCTGGCGGGTCGCCGCCGGGTATTTCGAATCCCTGGGCCACAAGCTGCTGGCCCCCGACCTGTACGCCAAGCGGGCGACCTCCCGCATCCTGCTCCAGTTCGCTTCCTTCGTTCAGGGCAAGAACCAGGTCTCGGAAACCCTGCTGCACGATCTTCTGTTCCTGAGCGCGCAAACCACCGACGCATCGGCCGGGCAGGCACCGCATCTGCTGGCCGTGAAGCAGGCCTTCGGCCTGGGCAAGGAGTCGCCGGTCAATTACCACCAGGCGACGCTGGGGCGCTACGACCCCGCGCTGCTGGCTCAGGCGCGAAAACGCATTCACACCGCCAAGGAGGCATGGTCCCTGTTCTCGGGCGGCGACGGCAGCCGTGCCAGGCAGGTGGTGGACCAGTTCGGCCTCGTGGCCGATTCGCTGCTGAAGCTGCATCCCGCCAGCACCGTACTGGCGCAGGCCTTGGTCAAGGCGGCCGACCAGGCCACGCGCGAGAGCCGCGGCGTGCGTCCCGAACTGGCCATGGAAGTGGCCACGACCACGCTCTACCTCGAGGCCGCGTTCGAGGATTTCGACCCCAATGCGCCCGAGCTCACCGAGCGCACACAGGCCCTGGCCGGGCGCCTGGAGAGCGTGCTCTCGGGCGAGCCGGCGCAGCCGCTGGACCCCTGGATGGAGCAGCTCTACCGCCGGGTGAGCGACCGGCAGACCATGGGCAGCGTGGTGGGCGAGCTCAAGGCCTCGCTGAACGAGGCGGAGAAGTCGCTCGACCAGTTCTTCCGGGCGCCGGTCGAAAAGGCCGGCCTTCACGTGGCGGTGTCGCAACTGGCCCAGATGCGCGGCGTGCTTTCGGTGCTCGGGCTCGACCAGGCGGTGCAGACCGTGGCGCGCATGCGCACCGTGGTGGACCAGATCCTGGACACCGAGGTGGACGAGGCCATGGCCCGCGAAGCCGGCACCTTCCAGCAACTGGGCAACAACCTGAGCGCGCTGAGTTTCCTGGTGGACATGCTGAACTACCAGCCTGCCCTGGCGAAGAAGCTGTTCGTGTTCGACGAGGAAAAAGGCGAATTGCTGCCGCTGATGGGCCGCACGATCGCGGAGCGGCCCGCCGAGCAGCCCGCCCGGGAGGATGCGCAAGCCATCGGTGCCGGCGTGCAGCGGGTGGTCGAGAGCGTGCAGGAGGGGTTGAATCTGGCCGATCTGAGCCAGCAGCTCGACACCCTGGCCTCGCAGGCCTCGCTGGCCGAGCAGCCCGAGGTCGCGCGCGCGGCGCGCGAGGCCGCCCAGGCCGTCGTGCGCGACGACCCCCAGACGGGCGCGCAGGCCCTGGTCGATCTCTCCCGGGTTTCGGCGCAGGCGCCGGACGCGCCCGAGGCGCAGCCTGCCGCTGACGCGGCGGAAGACGACGACGACCTGCTGGAGATCTTCCTGGAGGAAGCGCGCGAAGTGGTGCGCAATGGCCTGGACGCGGTGAACCAGCTGCAGGCCCAGCCCTCCGACCTGGAACACCTGACCACCTTGAGGCGGGCCTTCCACACCCTCAAGGGCAGCTCGCGCATGGTCGGCCTTACCGAATTCGGCGACGCGGCCTGGGCGATGGAGCAGGTGCTCAATGCGGCGCTGGCCGAGCAAGGCCCGGCCAAGCCCGACATGCTGAAGCTGGCGGGCGAGGCCATCGAGGCTTTTGCGCGCTGGGTCCAGGACATCGAGGATCAGACCGGCGCGCCATGGAGCGCCCAGGCTTTCCGTGACAGCGCCGAGGCATGGCGCAACGACGCGGTCCACCGCCCCATCGCCACGCCCGATGCGCAGCCTCCGGTGCTGGAGGACGTGGCATGGCCGGCGCCGGAAGCGGCCGCCGATGTGGAAGACGCGGTCGCCGAGGGCGCTGGCGAACCTGCCGAAGCCGCGAGTGGCGATGGACCGGTGGCGGTCGAATTCAACGAGGCGATCGGGCATCTGCTGCCCGACGACCTCGCTCTCGACCCCGGAACCGCGGCGCCGGCCGACCAGGACCTGGCGCCACGGCATGGCCATGCGGATTTTGTCGATACCTCGACCTTCGGTGGCGATCTCGACGCGGTCAGCGAACCCGTGTTCGTCGAAGTGCCGGGCGACGTGGCGCCGCAGGCGATGTTCGAGGACATCGACATGGCCAGCCTCTCCAGGCTGTCGTCTTTCGCCGAACCGCAGACGCCGGTCGAATCCAGCGGTGCCGTCGAGGCCGGGACGCCCGAAACCGCCGACGAGCCATTCGAGTCCGAGCAAGCCGTGTCCGCCGAGGTGGTGATGGACGCTGGCGCCGAGCCGCCCCAGGAGGCTTTGCCGCCGTTGGACGCCGAGGCAACGGCCCAGCCGGTCGAGCCTGCCGTCGCGGCGGCGGAGGAGGCGCCGGCCATGGCCGAGGAGGCCCTGCCGAGCGATGTGCCGGACGACCAGACGCGGGTCATCGGGCATCTGCGCATCGGCATCAAGCTCTACAACGTCTATCTGAACGAAGCCGACGAATGGTCGCGGCGCCTGGGCAACGGGCTGGGCGAATGGGCGCTCGAGCGCCATGAGCCCTTGCCGCCGGACGCCGAGTCGCTGGCCCACTCGCTGGCGGGGAGTTCGGCCACGGTGGGATTCGAGTCGCTTTCCCGCATCGCCCGTGCCCTGGAGCACGCGCTGAGCACGGTGAGCCAGCACCAGCAGCGGGGCCAGCAGGCCTTCGCCGAGCATGCGCAATTGTTCGTCGATGCCTCGGAGGACATCCGCCGGCTGCTGCACCAGTTCGCCGCCGGTTTCATCAAGGAGCCCGGCGCCGAACTGCTCTCGGCCCTGTACCGCGTGGTCCACGAGCCATGGCCCGAACCGGCGCCGGTCGCCGCCGCGGGCGCGGAAATCCATCCGCCGTCGATCAGCGTGGCGGAGTTCGAGCCGATCGCCTCGCCGCAGGAGCGGTCCGAGCACGTGCCGGTGCAGGACATCGACGACGACATCGATGTGCTCGACACCATCGACGCCGACCTTTTCCCGATCTTCACCGAGGAGGCGCTGGAGCTGCTGCCGCAACTCGGCGGCGCCCTGCGCCAGTGGGTGGCCCGCCCGGACAACGCGAGCGCCCGGGCGGAAGTGCTGCGCAATCTGCACACCCTCAAGGGCAGCGCCAGGCTGGCCGGCGCGCTGCGGCTGGGGGAAATGGCCCACCGCATGGAAACCGATGCCGAGCGCATGGGTTCCGACGTCAAGCGCAGCGCCGATCTGGAGCCCCTGGAAGCCGCATTCGACGCCATCACGGCGCGCTTCGACCTGTTGCGCCACGCGGACCATCCGGGCGAGGACATCGCCCTGCGCACCGAGGCGCTGATGCCCGCCGACATCGCGATGGTGGCGCCCGAGAATGCCGCCGCGGCCGACGCGGCGCAGGATGTGCCCACCCAGGACGCCGCCCCTGCGGCGGCCGAGAGCCTCTCCAACCTCTCGCTGCCCCGCACGCCCATGCTGGCTCAGGTCCGCGGCGGCGCGGCGGTGCGCGTGCGGCCGGAATTGCTCGACCGGCTCGTCAACCAGGCGGGCGAGGTCATCATCACCCGCTCGCGCATGGAGTCGGAACTGGTGACGCTGCGGGGGTCGCTCAAGGACCTCACGGGCAACCTGGACCGCCTGCGCATGCAGCTTCGGGACATCGAGCTGCAAGCCGAGACGCAGATGCAGTCGCGCCTGGCCCAGGCCCGCGATGCCGACCAGTCGTTCGATCCGCTGGAGTTCGACCGCTTCACGCGCGTGCAGGAACTCACCCGCATGATGGCCGAGTCGGTGAACGACGTGGCCACCGTGCAGCGCAACCTGCAGCGGGCCGTGGAAGCCACCGAAGACGGGCTGACGGCCCAGGCCCGCCAGACGCGGGAGCTGCAGCGCGATCTGCTGCGCACGCGCATGGTGGAGTTCGAGGGCATCTCCGAGCGGCTGTACCGCGTGGTGCGGCAGGCGTCCAAGGAGACCGGCAAGCAGGTGCGCCTGGACATCACCGGCGGCAACATCGAAATGGACCGGGGCGTGCTCGACCGGATGACCGCCGCGTTCGAGCACTTGCTGCGCAACAGCGTCGTCCACGGCATCGAGTCGCCCGAGGCGCGCGCGGAGGCGGGCAAGCCGCACGAAGGCAGCATCGAGATCCGCCTGGCGCAGGAACTCAACGACGTGTCGGTGGTGTTCAGCGACGACGGCGCTGGCCTCGACCTGGACCGCCTGCGCGAGAAGGCGCTGGCGCAGGGGCTGGTCCAGCCCGGCACCGAACTCTCCGACGCCGATGCCGCCCAACTGGTGTTCGAGGCGGGCCTGAGCACGGCGCGCGAGGTGTCCGAACTGGCCGGCCGCGGCATCGGCATGGACGTGGTGCGCGCCGATGTGCTGGCGCTCGGCGGCCGCATCGAAACCAGCAGCCAGGCCGGACAGGGTGCCAGCTTCAAGCTGGTGCTGCCGCTGACCACCGCCGTGACGCAGGTGGTGATGGTCCGCGCCGGGGCGCTCACCTTCGGCGTGCCCTCGAACATCGTGGAACTGGTGCGCCGCCTCAGCGCGGACGACCTGGCCAAGGCCTACGACACCGGGACGCTGCGCGTCGCCGACGGCGAGGACATTCCCTTCTACTGGTCGGGCGCCTTGCTGCAGTCCTCGCCCCGCTCGGCCGAGACCGGCCGCACCCTGCCGGTCGTGATCTTCCGAAGCGCCGCCCAGCGCGTGGCCATGCACGTGGACGCCGTGCTCGGCAACCAGGAAGTCGTGGTCAAGAACCTGGGTACCCAGTTGTCCCGCCTGCCGGGCCTGGCGGGCATGTCGATCCTGGCTTCCGGCGCGGTCGCGCTCATCTACAACCCGGTGGCGCTGGCCACGGTGTACGGCGCGCAGGTCCAGGACTGGGTGGCAACGCAGGCGCACGCGGTCGTCCAGCCGGCGGGGCCGGGCGAGGGGCCGGCCACGGAGCTGGCGATCAGCGCCGTGCCGCTGATCCTCGTGGTGGACGATTCGATCACCGTGCGGCGCGTCACGCAGCGGCTGCTGCAGCGCGAGGGATACCGCGTGTCGCTGGCGGCCGATGGCCTGCAGGCCCTGGAGCGCCTGCAGCAGGAGCGCCCCACGGTCGTGCTGTCCGACATCGAGATGCCGCGCATGGACGGCTTCGACCTGGTGCGCAACATCCGGGGCGACGCCCGCCTGTCCGACCTGCCGGTCATCATGATCACCTCGCGCATCGCGGAGAAGCACCGCGAACATGCGCGGGAGCTGGGCGTGGACCACTACCTCGGCAAGCCCTACGCGGAAGACGAGTTGCTGGCACTCATCGGCCACTACGCGCAGCTCGTGGCGGCGGAGTAAGCCCACCCCCGCCGCGCTGCGCGCGACCCCCTCAAGGGGGCAACGCGAGTGGCCCGGCA
>CAZFOT010000192.1:0-6660 GCA_964520365.1 uncultured Hydrogenophaga sp. | reverse complement strand
GGCGGCAGCAGCATGCGCGACTTGATCTCGATCAGCATGGCCGCCATCAGCAGGTATTCGGCCGCCAGCTCCAGATTGCCGGCGCGGATCTCGTCCACGTAGCTCAGGTACTGGCGCGTGACCGCCGCCATCGGGATGTCGAGGATGTTGAAGTTCTGCTTGCGGATCAGGTAGAGCAGCAGGTCCAGCGGGCCCTCGAAGGCCTCCAGGAAGATCTGCAGCGCGTCGGGCGGGATGTACAGGTCCCGCGGCATGGTGAACAGCGGCTCGCCGTAGAGGCGGGCCAGGGCCACGTGATCGACCACGCTGGGCAGGACGTCGTCCAGCCCTTCGGGGGCGGCGTCGAGCGTGGGCGTCTCCTGGCTCATGGCGGGCGCGGGGCCGGGCTCAGGCGTGGTCGGAGCGGGTCTGGTAGACGTAGGCTTGCTGGGGCACGTCGGCGGCTTCGGCCCTGGCCTGGAATTCGCGGTCGATCTGCTTGTCCCACAACAGGGCGCGGCCCTCGCGTTGTTCCTTTTCCAGGCTGGGCTTGTCGGCCTTGAGCTTCTGGATGAACTGGGTGGTGTCGGAGGTGTAGTGCGGGCGGGCGAAGATGGACATGGTGGGCGCGCGGAGGGGATAAGTCAGGGATTTTACCGGTCCGCCCCAATCCCCGCCGGCTCACTGGCAGGTGTGCAGCCGGTCGGCGAAGCCCGAGCGCCGGATCAGCGAGAGCGGCTGCTCGTGCAGCCCCACCAGCCCCATGTGCCCGCCGCGCTTGTGCACCGCCTTGTGCAACTGCTCCAGCGCGTCCAGCCCGGTGGTGTCGAGCGAGATCATGTGACTGGCGTCGAGCGTCACGTTGATCGGCGCGGGCGCGGACTCCACGTCGGCCACGATCGGGTCGATCTTGGCCACCGCGCCGAAGAACAGCGAGCCATAAAGCCTGTAGGTGGCCTGCTGTTCGGTGCGCGCCACCGGCTCGGCGCGGAAGATCGAACTCTGGCGCCGCACGAACAGCACCACCGCGAGCACCAGCCCGAGTTCCACCGCCACCGTGAGGTCGAACACGATGGTCACCAGGAAGGTGGAGACCAGCATCAGGCGGTAGTGGTTGCTGAACTGGCGCAGGCGCGCGAACTCGCGCCATTCGCCCATGTTCCAGGCCACGAAGAGCAGCACGCCGGCCAGCACGGCCAGGGGGATGTGGTAGGCCAGCGGCGCGGCCAGCATCACCACGGTGGCCAGGGTGAATGCGTGCACGACGCCGGCCACCGGCGAGACGGCGCCCGAGCGGATGTTGGTCACGGTGCGCGCGATGGTGCCGGTGGCCGGCATGCCGCCGAAGAAGGGCACCACGGCATTGGCGACGCCCTGCGCCATCAGTTCCTGGTTCGGGTCGTGCTTGGGCGCGTCGCTCAACTGGTCGGCCACGCGCGCGCACAGCAGCGACTCGATGGCGCCCAGCAGCGCGATGGTGAGCGTGGGCGTGACCAGCAGGCGCACGGTCTCCCACGAGAAGTCGGGCAGCTCGAACACCGGCGCACCCCGTGGGATGCCGCCGAAGCGCGTGCCGATGGTCTCCACCGGCAGGCTCATGGCCCAGGCCAGCAGCGAGAGCGTGATCAGCGCCACGACCGGGCCGGGCACGCGCGAGGTGGCCTTGAGCGCGCTCACGGTCTCGATCTTGTCGAGCTGGCGGCGGAACTGCGAATCCACCGCCCACAGCCGGGGCCAGATGAACAGGCCGACCACGCAAACCATGCCCAGGCCCAGCGCGTAGGGGTTGAGACTGCCGATGTGCTCCGCGATGACGCCGATCTGGTTGAAGAAGTCGGCCGGCATCCGGGTGATCTCCAGGCCCAGCAGGTCGCGCACCTGCGAGAGTGCGATCAGCACCGCGATGCCGTTGGTGAAGCCGATCACCACGCTCACCGGCACGTAGCGCACCAGGGTGCCCAGGCGGAACAGGCCCAGCAGGAACAGCAGCACGCCCGCGCCGGCGGTGGCGATCAGCAGGTTGGCCACGCCGTAGCGCTCGACGATGCCGTAGACGATGACGATGAAGGCGCCGGCCGGGCCACCGATCTGCGTCGAGGTGCCGCCCAGGACCGAGATCAGGAAGCCGGCGATGATGGCCGTCCACAGGCCGGCCTCGGGCTTGAGCCCGCTGGCAATGGCGAATGCCATGGCCAGCGGCAGCGCCACGATGCCCACCGTGGTGCCCGCTCCCACGTCGCGCACCAGCTTGTCCCGGTTGTAGTCCTTGAGGTCCTGGAGCAGGCGAGGGCGAAACGGGGCAAGCGGGGGCAGACCTTGGAGCATGGACAAATATTACCTTTCGCTGCGGTTCGCCAAACTGACGGCGCAACCGCTCAAGGGTCCGGGTTTACACTGAAATCCATGATTTGACAAAGGGCCGGCATGCGAATGGCGAAGAATCCCGGATGGCGCAGCGGGCTGCGCATCCTGCTGGCGCTGGCGCTCTGCGGGGCGTTGGCGGCCTGCGATCCGCAGAACATCAGCGAGCTGGAAGAGGGCTTCTCGACCGAGGCCGACGTGCGCGAGCGCTTCGGCGAACCCGAGGCGGTGTGGGACGGTCCCGACGGCGCCCAGATCTACGAGTACAACCGCCAGCCCGCCGGCCACCGCAACTACATGATCACCATCGGGCCCGACGGCCGCATGGCCGCGCTGCGCCAGGTGCTGAACGCCCAGAACTTCGCGCGGGTGCAGCCCGGCATGGCGATGACCGAGGTGCGGCGCATGCTGGGCAAGCCGATGAAGATCACGCCGTTCGAGGCCCGGCGCGAAACCCACTACGACTGGCGCTACCTGGACGGCCCGAATGCCAGCGATTCGAAGATCTTCACGGTGGTGTTCGACGCCGATTTCAAGGTGATCTCGACCGGCTCGGCGCGGGACCCCGAGCTCGACCGGCCTTGAGCGATCCGCTCCGCATGAAACGGTGTCCGTCCAGAGACACCGAGGAACCGGCTCTGCCGGGCCTCTGGTGTCGCCCCCCTTTCAGGGGGGTGGCGCCGAAGGCGACGCGGGGGGTCATTCCCAGTTTTTCCAGTCATCGAGTGCGGGGCGCATCACGAGCAGCAGCAACATGGCGGCCAACGGCACGGTGCTGATGTAGCCCAGGTGTTTGAAGCCCAGGGCACCCACCAGGCCGCCCACGAAAAAACAGGCGATGAGCTGGCCGTGCACGCGCAGGCGGTCCCGGTTCGCCAGCACGGGTTGTTGCGCCGGGTGGCGGTTGATGTACAGCAGCTTGCCCAGCTCGATGCCCAGGTCGGTGAGCAGGCCGGTCACGTGGGTGGTGCGGATCACGGCGCGCGAGATCTTGGTGATCACCGCGTTCTGCAGGCCCATGATGAAGCACAGCAGCACCACGGTGAGTGGCAGGAACACGGCGGTGAACAGGCCGATGGCCGCGCCGAACAGGCCGAACACCAGCAGCGCGGCGGCCTCCAGGATCAGCGGCAGGCCGTAGGCGCTGCGCAACTGGTGGCGCATGCCCCAGTTGACCAGCCAGGCCGTGGTCATGGCGCCGAGCAGGAAGGCCAGCACCGCGCCCACCCCCGCCACGGCCAGCGTGAGCTGGCCCAGCACCAGGTGGTCGGCCACCGAGGAGAGCATGCCCGTCATGTGCGAGGTGTACTGGCCCACGGCGAGAAAGCCGCCCGCGTTGGCCGCACCGGCCACGAAGGCCAGCACCGAGCCGAGCTTCAGATCGGCCCGCGGCGTGCGCTGCAGGCTGGTGAAGCCACGGATGGGAGCGAACATGCGGTGGTCGCGCGGGTTCAGCGCACCCGCATGCCCGGCGTGGCGCCCGGCCAGGGGTGGAGCACGTGGATGCCGGGCTGCGCCTTTTCGTCGCCGTGGCTGGCGGCCAGCACCATGCCTTCGCTGACACCGAACTTCATCTTGCGCGGCGCGAGGTTGGCCACCATCACCGTGAGCTTGCCCACCAGGTCTTCGGGCTTGTAGGCGCTGGCAATGCCGCTGAAGACATTGCGCGTGCGCCCTTCGCCCACGTCGAGCGTGAGGCGCAGCAGCTTGGTCGAACCCTCCACCGCCTCGCAGGCCACGATCTGCGCGATGCGCAGGTCGATCTTCGCGAAGTCGTCGATGGAGATGGTGGGGGCGATGGCTTCGCCGCCGGGTGACGCATCTTCGCGCGGGCTCTCACCCCCGCCCTCTCCCAAGGGGAGAGGGGGTGAAGATTCGCTGGCCGGAGGCTCGAACAAGGCATCGAGCTGCTTCACGTCCACGCGCTGCATCAGGTGTTGGTAAGTGCCAATTTGATGACCCGCTGGAAAAGAACCAGTGTTGGACCAAGCAAGAGAACCCAGATTCAAGAAAGTTGAAACTCTGGCAGCAGTTAGCGGAAGAATTGGTGCCAAAAATATAGTCAGGTTTTTGAACGCGCAAAGTGTGTCTTCGCATACGGCTCTAAGAGCCTCTCGTTGGCTCTCATTCTTTGCAAGCTCCCAAGGCTTTCTTGCGTCCCAGCGCTGATTGATGGCGTCAGCTAGCCGCATGATCTCGCGAGCCGCGGTCGCAAATTCACGTCGGTTGAATAAATCAGCTATCAGTGGTTTAGCTTCAAGAGTTAAGGAGTAATTCACGCAATCAGGATGTCCTTGGGCCATTTGTGTTTGCCCAAGGGTGTTTTGAAAGTGTTTGGCGACAAAACCCGCAGCTCTGCTAGCGATATTTACGTACTTGCCCACCAGGTCGCTGTTGACCCGCAGCATGAAGTCTTCGGGATTGAAGTCGATGTCTTCGTTCTTGCCGCTGAGCTTGGCGGCCAGGTAGTAGCGCAGCCACTCGGGGTTCATGCCGAGCTGCAGGTACTTCAGCGGGTCCAGGCCGGTGCCGCGGCTCTTGCTCATCTTCTCGCCGTTGTTGATGGTCAGGAAGCCGTGCACGAAGATCGCGTTGGGCACCTTGCGGCCGCTGAAGTGCAGCATGGCCGGCCAGAACAGGGTGTGGAAGGTGATGATGTCCTTGCCGATGAAGTGGTACTGCTCGGTCGCCGGGTCGGCCATGAAGGCGTCGAAGTCGCGGCCGGTCTTGTCGAAGTGGTTCTTCAGCGAGGCGAGGTAGCCCACCGGCGCGTCCAGCCAGACGTAGAAGTATTTGCCCGGCGCGTCCGGAATCTCGATGCCGAAATACGGCGCGTCGCGGCTGATGTCCCAGTCGCCCATCCGGGCCGCGCCGTGCTCGTCCGGCTCGATCCATTCGGTGATCTTGTTCAGCACCTCGGGCTGCACCGCGCCGCTGCGGGTCCAGCCCTTGAGGAACTCGATGCAGCGCGGATCGGAGAGCTTGAAGAAGAAATGCTCCGAGTGCCTGAGCAGCGGCCTGGCACCCGACAGCGCCGAGTAGGGGTCGATCAGCTCGGTCGGGCTGTAGACCTTGCCGCAGACCTCGCAGTTGTCGCCGTACTGGTCTTTCGCATGGCAGTTGGGACACTCGCCCTTGATGAAGCGGTCGGGCAGGAACATGTTCTTCTCGGGGTCGAAGAACTGCTCGATGCTGCGGGTCTCGATCAGGCCGTTGGCCTTGAGTGCGCGGTACACGTCCTGCGCCAGGACGTGGTTCTCGGGCGCGTCGGTGCTGTGCCAGTTGTCGAAGCCGATGTGGAAGCCGTCCAGGTAGGGCTTGCGGCCGGCGGCAATCTGCGCGACGAAGGCCTGCGGCGACAGGCCGGCCTTCTCGGCGGCGATCATGATCGGCGCGCCGTGCGCGTCGTCGGCGCAGACGAAGTGCACCTCGTGGCCCTGCATGCGCTGGAACCGCACCCAGATGTCGGCCTGGATGTATTCCATGATGTGGCCGATGTGGAAATGGCCGTTGGCGTAGGGCAGGGCGGTGGTGACGAACAGGCGTCGCGGCTGGCTCATGGGAGGGGCTTTCTGTCGGGGAACCCGTGATTTTACGGGGCGATGCCCTCATGGCGCCTGGGTGTATGCCCTTCACCCCAGGCAGGGCGGTAGACTTGTCCACGCCCCCGTTTCCCTTTTCGCAACATCCCGTTTCCTCGCAGGAGAAATTTCCCCCATGGCCGTCGATTCCCAGGCGCTGCTGAGCGCGCTGCAAGCCGTCACCGACCCGAACACCGGACAGGACTTCGTGTCCACCAAGGCGGTGAAGAACCTGCAGGTGGCCGGGGGCGACGTGTCGTTCGACGTGGAGCTGGGCTATCCGGCCAACAGCCAGGTGGCTTCGCTGCGCAGCGCCCTGATCGGCGCGGCCAGGGCGGTGGCCGGCGTGGACAACGTGTCGGTCAACATACACACGAAGATCACCGCCCACGCCGTGCAGCGCGGCGTGCAGTTGATGCCCAACGTGAAGAACATCGTTGCCGTGGCCTCGGGCAAGGGCGGCGTGGGCAAGAGCACCACCGCGGTCAACCTGGCGCTGGCGCTGGCGGCCGAAGGCGCGAAGGTCGGCATTCTGGACGCCGACATCTACGGCCCGAGCCAGCCCATGATGATGGGCGTGGAAGGCCGGCCCGAGAGCTCGGATGGCAAGACCATGGACCCGCTGGAGAACCACGGCGTGCAGGTGATCTCGATCGGCTTCCTGGTCGATCGCGACGAAGCCATGATCTGGCGCGGCCCCATGGCCACGCAGGCACTGGAGCAGTTGCTGCGCCAGACC
>CAZFOT010000191.1:0-6673 GCA_964520365.1 uncultured Hydrogenophaga sp. | reverse complement strand
GGCCACATCGACCAGATAAGCCAGGTCATCGACACGCACAAGAAGAACCCCGATTCGCGCCGCATCATCGTCAGCGCCTGGAACGTGGCCGAGCTGGACAAGATGGCGCTCATGCCCTGCCATGCGTTCTTCCAGTTCTACGTGGCGGACGGAAAACTGAGCTGCCAGCTCTACCAGCGCAGTGCCGACATCTTCCTGGGCGTGCCCTTCAACATCGCCAGCTACGCCCTGCTCACGCACATGGTGGCGCAGCAGTGCGACCTGGCCGTGGGCGACTTCATCTGGACCGGCGGCGACTGCCACATCTACAGCAACCACCGCGAGCAGGTCGAGCTCCAGCTGAGCCGCGCACCGTTCGCCTACCCGACGCTGCATATCCAACGCCGGCCTGACTCCATCTTCGACTACCAGTACGAAGACTTCGAGGTCCGGGACTACGAGTGCCACCCCGCCATCAAGGCACCGGTGGCGGTCTGATGCGGCCCGGCCAGGCGAATTCGTGATCACGCGCCGCCAGCTCTGGGCGCTGCTGGCCCTCACGCTCATGTGGGGCGTCAACTGGCCCATGATGAAGCTCTCGCTGCAGCAGCTCACGCCGCTGTACTTCCGCGCCAGCACCATGCTCCTTGGCGCGCTCTGCCTGTTCGCCTACATGGCCACCCGGGGCGAGCGCATGCGCCCCACCGGCAAGGAGCTGCTCACGATCGCGGTGCTGGGCGTGCCCAACATCCTGGGCTGGCACACGCTCTCGATCTTCGGCGTGCAGGAGCTGGCGTCGGGAAGGGCCGCCATCCTCGGTTTCACCATGCCCATCTTCACGGTGCTGATCGGCGCGGCTTTTTTCGGCGAACGCATCACGCCCCGTGTGCGCGTGGCGGTGGTCGCGGCCGCCATCGCGGTGGGCCTGCTGCTGTGGCACGAACTGCAGCGCATGACCGGGCGGCCGGCAGGCGTGGCATGGATGCTGGGCGCGGCGGTGTCCTGGGCGGTGGGCACCCTGATGTTCCGGCGCGCGCACCTCACCCTCTCGGCACTGGTGGTCACGGTCTGGATGCTGCTGCTGGGCGGCCTGGTGGTATGGGTGCTCGCGCTGGCGCTGGAGCCCGTGCCTGCCGTTGCATCGTTCACGCCCGAAATGTGGGTCAGCCTGGCCTACGGCGTCCTGATCAACTACGGCGCGGCGCAGCTGATCTGGTTCGGCATGGCGCGCGACCTGCCGCCGGCCACCAGCGCCATGAGCGTGATGGCCATCCCGCTCGTGGGCACATTGAGCGCCACCGCGATCGTGGGCGAGGTGCCGCACTGGCAGGACTGGCTGGCCATGGGCTTCGTGATGGTGGCCATCGCCAGCGTGCTCTGGCCCCCGCGGCCTGCGCCGCCCCTGGGTGACGGGCGGGCGGCACAATAGGCGCATGCCCCAGCCCTCCACCAGACTGCACCTCATCTTCGCGCGCGCCGCCAACGGCGTGATCGGCAAGGACAACGCCCTGCCCTGGCACCTGCCGGAAGACATGGCCCACTTCAAGCGCACCACCCTCGGCCACCCGGTGATCATGGGCCGCAAGACCTGGGACTCGCTGCCGCCGAAGTTCCGCCCCCTGCCCGGCCGGCTCAACATCGTCGTCACGCGCGACCCGCAATGGCAAGCCGATGGCGCATCGCGCGCGGGCTCACTCGAAGAAGCCCTGGCGCACTGCCCTTCAGCCGCCGATGCCTGGGTGATCGGCGGCGCGCAGATCTACGCGGCGGCCTTGCCGCTGGCCGACACCGCCGTGGTCACCGAGATCGCGCGGGACTTCGAGGGCGATGCGTTCGCCCCTGCGTTCGGGCCCGAATGGAAGGCCACCGCACGCGAAGCCCACACCGCCGACAACGGCCTGCCCTTCGCCTTCGTCACCTACACCCGAGAGCGCTGAACCATGCAAATCGCCACCTGGAACATCAACTCCCTCTCCGTGCGCCTGCCCCAGGTGCTGGACTGGCTGGCCGCGAACCCCGTCGATGCGCTGGGGCTGCAGGAACTCAAGCTGGTGGACGAAAAATTCCCCTTCGACGCCTTGAAGGAAGCCGGCTACCACGCCGCGGCCTTTGGCCAGAAGACGTACAACGGCGTGGCGATCCTCAGCCGCACGCCGCTGCGCGACGTGGTGCGCAACATCCCGGGCCACGCCGACGAGCAGGCGCGCGTGATTGCCGCGACGCTGGACACGCCCGACGGCCCACTGCGTCTGATCAACGGCTATTTCGTCAACGGGCAGGCACCGGGCACCGAGAAGTTCTCCTACAAGATGCGCTGGCTCGCCGCGCTGCACCGCTGGCTGGGCGAGGAGCTGCAAGCCCATCCGCGCCTGGTGCTGCTGGGCGATTTCAACGTCGCGCCGGAAGACCGCGACTCGTTCGATCCCGTCGGCCTGAAGGACACGATCCACCACACGGTGGAAGAGCGCGCGCATTTCCAGGACCTGCTGCGGCTGGGCCTGACGGACGCCTACCGGTTGTTCGAGCAGCCAGAGAAGAGCTACTCGTGGTGGGACTACCGCATGCTGGGCTTCCAGAAGAACCGGGGGCTGCGCATCGACCACGTCCTGGTGAGCGAGGCGCTGCGCGGCGCCGTGACGGCCTGTCACATCGACCGCGCGCCACGCAAGAACCCGCAGCCCAGCGACCACGCGCCGGTGGTGCTGACGCTGGGGTAATGCGATCCGCCGCCGGACCGCGTCTCACTCCAGGTGCAGTTCCTGGATCTTGCGCGTGATGGTGTTGCGGCCGATGCCCAGCTTCTGGGCGGCCTCGATGCGCCGCCCGCGCGTATTGACCAGCGCCGTCTGGATCAACCGCGTCTCGAAGCGGCGCGTGAGCACGTCCCACACGTCGGTGCATCCGCCTTCGAGCAAGGCCAGTGCTTCCGCCTGCAGGCCGGCCTCCCATGCGTTGGGCTGATCGCCCTCCGCAGCGGCCACCGGTATCGAGGGCAGGTTGAGCGGCGGCAGATCGTCTTCGGGCGGCGGCTCGCGCACCGCCTTCTCCGACCCCGTCCACTCGGCCACCTCGGGCGTCGCCGGTGCCCGCGCATCCACAGGCACGCTGGGCGCGGCCACGGTGGCGTCAGAGCCTGCCGACATCAGGACCTCGGGCGGCAGGTCCTTGAGTTCGATCATCTGCGCCGGCGCCATCACCGTGAGCCAGTGGCAGACGTTCTCCAGTTGCCGCACGTTGCCGGGGAAGTCGAACGTGCCCAGCAAGCCGAGCGCGGCCTCGGAAATGCGCTTGGGCTCGACACCCAGTTGCTTCGCGCTTTGCTGCAGGAAGAAGCGCGTGAGCATGGGAACATCCTCGCGCCGCTCGCGCAGCGCAGGCAGGCGCAGCCGGATCACGTTCAGGCGGTGGAAAAGGTCCTCGCGGAACACGCCTTCCTTGACGCGCTGCTCCAGGTTCTGGTGGGTGGCTGCAATCACGCGCACATTGGCACGCACCGCGCCGTGGCCGCCCACGCGGTAGAAGTGGCCATCGGAGAGCACGCGCAGCAGGCGCGTCTGCAGGTCGAACGGCATGTCGCCGATCTCGTCCAGGAACAGCGTGCCGCCGTCGGCCTGCTCGAAGCGGCCCCGGCGCATGGTCTGCGCCCCCGTGAACGCGCCTCGCTCGTGACCGAACAGCTCGGACTCCAGCAGGTCCTTCGGGATGGCCGCCGTGTTGATGGCCACAAAGGGTCCGCCCGAACGGGGCGAGTGCTTGTGCAGCGCGCGGGCCACGAGTTCCTTGCCCGAGCCCGACTCCCCGGTGATCAGCACCGTCACCTGGCTCTGGCTGAGCCGGCCGATGGCGCGGAACACGTCCTGCATGGCCGGCGCCTGGCCCAGCATTTCGGGCGCGGCCGTCATGCGCTCTTCCGCCACTTCCTCGCGCTGGCTTTCCTCCACCGCCCGGTGGATCAGCTCGACGGCTTTCGGCAGGTCGAACGGCTTGGGCAGGTATTCGAAGGCACCGCCCTGGAAGGCCGACACCGCGCTGTCCAGATCGGAGAACGCCGTCATGATGATCACGGGCAGCCCCGGGAGCCGTTCCTTGACCTTCTCCAGCAACTCCAGCCCGGAGCCTCCGGGCATGCGAATGTCGCTCACGAGAATCTGGGGGCCCTCGCTCTCAGGCGCGTCCGCGAGGGCGCTGAGCACCTCCTGGGGGTTGGTGAAACTGCGGGTGGGCAGGTTTTCGCGCAGCAGCGCCTTCTCGAGCACGAAACGGATCGACTGGTCGTCGTCCACTATCCAGATCGGCTTCATTTGCAGTTTGTCCCTTCGCGCGGCGAGGCTGTGTATGTCAATTCAAGGCAGCGGAATCAGTATCTTGAAATCCGTCTTGCCCGGCGCGCTCTCGCACTCGATCAGGCCATGATGCTGCTGGACAAAGGTCTGCGCCAGCGTGAGTCCGAGCCCGGAGCCGCCATCGCGTCCCGACACCAGCGGGAAGAAGATGCGGTCCTTGATCGAGTCCGGTACGCCGGGCCCGTTGTCGATCACATGCAATTCCAGTGCCAGCTTGTAGCGCTGCTTGCCAAAGGTGACCTGCCGGCCCACGCGGGTCTTGAACGTGATTTCGCCCTCGCCCGACGCGATGCTCCCGGACAGGGCCTGCGCCGCGTTGTGGGCGATGTTGAGCACCGCCTGGATGAGCTGCTCGCGGTCGCCGCGGAACTCGGGAATCGAAGCGTCGTAGTCGCGCCTCACCTTCAGGCCCCGCGGGAACTCGGCCAGGATCAGCGAACGCACGCGCTCGCAGACCTCGTGGATGTTCACGTCGCCCACCACGTGCGGGCGCCGGTGCGGCGCGAGCAGGCGATCCACCAGCGACTGCAGCCGGTCGGCCTCATGGATGATGACCTGGGTGTATTCGATCAGCTCCCGGGACTCGAGATCCATCTGCAGCAGTTGCGCCGCGCCACGGATACCCCCCAGGGGATTCTTGATTTCGTGCGCCAGGTTGCGGATCAGTTCCTTGTTGGCCTGCGCCTGGTCGAGCAGGCGCTCCTCGCGCTCCTGCCGGGTCTGCTGCTCCAGCGGCAGCAGCTCCACGATCACCTCGCCGGCCGTGTCGGTCTGCGCCACCACCACATGCACGGGCAAGGGTTCATGGCTCGAGCGCTTGAGGAAGGCGTCGTAGCGCAGCGCGGCGAATTCATTGCCCCGCGCGCCGGACAGGGCGCTCTCGAGCAGAAGCGGTTCGGTGAAACAATCCTGGAGCGGCGAGCCGTTGATGCTGCGCCGGGACATGCCCAGTGCGTCCTCGAGCGCCGCGTTCGCATAGAGCACCTCGCCGCCGGTGGACACCACGGCCACCAGCGTCGCCAGCAGGTCGAGCGACTGGAAGCGCTGGGCGGGCGCGATGTGCGGTTCGGAGAGCTTGCGCCTGGCCACGGAACCAGGCCGTGCCAGAAGATCGGGGGAGGCGTTCGACGGAGTCTCGCGCCCGCTCATTGCGTCGAAGCAGGTGTCGCCGGCAACCGCGCCAACTCGCGGCGGATACCTTCCACGTCGCTTTCCGCCCGCCCCACGGCCTCCTTGAGCTCGGCCACGCGATCCAGGTAGCGCTGGTGATTGCGCCCTTCGATGCCCTGCTTCTCCGGTTCTCCGCCGGCATAGGCCTCCCTGGCCTGCGCCAGGCGCTCCTCGGCGCGCCGGAGTTCGGTCTCCAGAATGGCGCGCGCATCGCTGTCGCGAGCACGCTGCGCGGCGGCATCCACGCGATCGGCGCCATTGCGCGAAGGCGTCGCGGCCGTGGTTTTGCGAGGAGCCGAACCGCCGGCGGTCTGAGGGCGCATGCCTTCGATGACGGTGATGTTGCCGCCCTGCATGAGCGTGCACCCCCTGGTACGGGCCTGCTCGGCGTTGTTGATGTATTCGACAGGCGTGCCCGGGCAGCGGTAGATGCGCTCTTGCGCCTGCGCCTGGGAAAGACCGAGCCCTGCCACAAGGATGGCCATCCATCGAATCGTTGGTGAAGGTGTCGAAATCGAAAACACTGCTTGCTCCGTGGATACGGGTTGCGCGGCGGCACCTGCTCGCCCGTCAAACCATTGGCCAGTATGAACCAAAAGAGCGGCAAAAGTGCCTCCGCGGCGGCCTGAACGCCGGGAAATGGCGGCTGCCACGCAAAAAAGGGACGCCTGGCGGCGCCCCTTTTTGACGTTCGGCCCCTGGCATTCGCCAGGCCAGCCTCACAGGCTGTAGTACATGTCGAATTCGACCGGGTGCGGCGCCATGCGGAAACGCGTGACTTCGGCCGACTTCAGCTCGATGTAGGCGTCGAGCATGGAGTCGGTGAAAACGCCGCCCTTGGTCAGGAACTCGCGGTCCTTGTCGAGGTACTCCAGCGCCTGGTCGAGGCTGTGGCACACGGTGGGCACCAGCTTGTCTTCTTCCGGCGGCAGGTGGTAGAGATCCTTGGAAGCGGCTTCGCCGGGGTGGATCTTGTTCTCCACGCCGTCCAGGCCCGCCATCATCAGGGCCGAGAAAGCCAGGTAGGGGTTGGCCGAAGGATCGGGGAAGCGCGCCTCGATGCGGCGGCCCTTGGGGTTCGCCACGTAGGGGATGCGGATCGAGGCAGAGCGGTTGCGCGAGCTGTAGGCCAGCTTCACCGGCGCCTCGAAGCCGGGCACCAACAGCTACAAACGCTTGGT
>CAZFOT010000190.1:0-6796 GCA_964520365.1 uncultured Hydrogenophaga sp. | reverse complement strand
GTCCCAGTCCTTGATGCCCTTGGGGCTGCCGTCGCGCACCAGGAACAGCATGGTGGACGTGGGGGGGGTGGCCCCGTGCGGGAAGCGCTGGGCCCAGTCGGCCGCGACCACGCCCTTGTCGGCGAGGAACTGCACGTCGGTGGTGGTGTTGAAGGTCACCACGTCGGCGTCCAGGCCGTCGGCCACGGCGCGCGCCTGGGCGCTGGAGCCGGCGTGCGACTGGTCCACCTTGATGTCCTTGCCGGTGGACTTCTTGTAGCTCTCGGCAAAGGCGACGTTGATGTCCTTGTAGAACTCGCGCGCCACGTCGTAGGAGACGTTGAGCAGGGCGGTCTGCGCGGAGGCGAGGGAGGCGGCGGCCAGCGCCAGGGCGCCGAGGGTGAGCTTGAGGGGGGTTTTCATGAAAGTTCCGGATTCAGATTCAGACGATAGGAGGGATTCTGAAAGCCATCCCTACATTTGCAAACGACTTTGTTTTTCTTTCTTTATTTCTTTTTGGAATAAAGAAGGGAAATCCACCCCCCGCCAGCGCCAGAATCTGCGGGTTAACCCGAGTGCGTGGGTCGCGACATGGGCTTTAGGATTTGTATACGGTATACAGAGTACGGTATTCAAGAAAAACATCGGCTTCTTTCACCCACCCAGGACCCACGCCATGAACACACGAGACAAGCACAGCTTTTCCGAAACCGCCACCGAGAAAAAGCTCATCCCGTTCGGCGGCTACTTCACCAACAAGGTGCCAGGCCACGACCCCGAGCTCACCGAGGTCGGCCCGGGCACGCCCACCGGCGAGTACCTGCGCCGCTTCTGGCACCCCGTGTGCATGGCCATGGAGCTGACCGACACGCCGCGCTTCCTGAAGATCCTGGGCGAGGAACTGGTGGCCTTCCGTGACGGCAGCGGCCGCATCGGGCTGCTGCACGCGCATTGCGTCCACCGCGGCGCATCGCTCGAATACGGCAAGATCGAAGAGCGCGGGATTTCCTGCTGCTACCACGGCATGACGTTCGATGTCGATGGCACCTGCCTGCGGGTGCCCTTTCCGCAGGGCGAGGAGGAGGAAGGCGAGCGCTACCGCTGCTCGATCCGCCAGGGCGCCTACAAGGCTTTCGAGCGCAGCGGACTCGTCTTCGCCTACATGGGCCCGCCGGAGGAGGAGCCCCCCTTCCCGGAGTGGGAGGGCAATTTCACGGTGGCCGAAGGCGACGAACTGGTGCCGTACAGCAACTTCCAGCACTGCAACTGGCTGCAGGTGCAGGACAACGCCGCCGACAACTTCCACACCATGGCCCTGCACGCCAAGCGCCAGGTGACCGGCGGGCACTACCAGGGCACGACGTTCGACGAAGTCGGCGCGGCCTCGATGGAAGTGCCTCCCGACATGCAGTTCGTGCCGATCCACGGCGGCCGGGGCCTGGCCTGCGCCGGCGCGCGCCGCGCCGACGACGGCCACATGTTCATCCGCGTCCAGCACCAGGTGCTGCCCAATCTCAGCCTGCACGCCTACACCTCCGAAGACGGCAAGAAGAAGAAGCTGTTCAGCCGCTTCCACATGATCCGCTGGACCGTGCCCGTGGACGACCACCACAGCAAGATGGTCGGCTGGCGCGTGATGGGCCCGGGCATCGACACCCGCGGCGTGGGCGACAGGAACATGGTGGGCTACGAAACCATCGACTTCCTCGAAGGCCAGGTGGCGATGCGCCGCCCCGAGCGCTTCGGCAAATACAAGCTGGAGGACCTGCCGCCCATTCCCCAGGACCACCGCGCGCGCGCCAACTACAAGGACTGCCAGTACGCGCCGGGCGACTACGAGGCCATCATCAGCCAGCGCCCGATCGCCGTGCACGCGCTGGAGAACCCGACCAAGTTCGATGCGGGCCTCTACATGTTCAGGAAGCTGCTGCGCGACGCGGTGCGCGGCACCAACGCCAAGGCAACGCCGGAACAGTTCGCGCAATGGGTGCGCGACTGCGGCGCCGCGCCGAACAGCTACTGCTCGGGCAATGTCTTCGACCTGCCGGTAGGCCGCACCGACCAGGAGGAGGTCGCGCTTCGCCGGCACCTGGCACGCGAAGTCGTGAGCATCCTCACGGCGGCCGACGCGCTCAAGGGCGCGGAGCGCGAGAGCTTCGTCAAGGCGAAGATGGAAGCGCTGCAGCAGGACGTGCTGGAGAGGAGGAACGCGTGAATGCGCCGCTGCCCCAAGGCGTGCTCGACGCCGCCCGCACGGCGGCGCTGCGCCTGCAGGTGCGCGCCATCCGGCTTCAGGCGCTGGCGATCCATTCGTTCGAGCTGGCCGATCCCGAAGGCGCCGAGCTGCCCGAGACGACCGCGGGCGCCCACGTCGACGTTCACCTGCCGGGCGGCCTGACGCGTTCCTACTCGCTCGCCGGCGACCCGCTGGACCGCTCCCGCTGGGTGCTGGGCGTGCTGCGGGAGCACAACGGCTGCGGCGGCTCGCAGGCCATGCACGATCAGGTGCGGGTGGGCGACCTGCTCACGGTGGGGCCGCCGCGCAACGCCTTTCCCATGGCACCGGGCGCCGCGCACGCCGTGCTGCTGGCGGGCGGCATCGGCATCACGCCGCTGAAGGCCATGGCCCATGAATTGAGGGCACGGGGCGCCTCGTTCGACCTGCACTACAGCGCCCGCAGCGCGCGCCACGCCGCGTTCGCGCAGGAGCTGCGGGACCTGGTGCCGCCGGGGCATCTGCACTTCCATTTCGACCACGGCGATCCCGCGCGGGGGCTGGACATCGCGCAACGGCTTCGGCAGCAGCCCGACGGCACCCATGTGTACTTTTGCGGGCCGGCGGGATTCATGAAGGCCTGCGCCGACGCCAGCGCCCACTGGCTGCCCGGCACCGTGCACAGCGAACATTTCAAACCGCCGGAACCTCCCGCGCAGGCGGCGCCGGCCGGTTCGTTCCAGGTGAGCCTGGCCCGCAGCGGCATCACCGTGCAGGTGGGGCCGGAGCAGACCATCGTGCGTGCGATCGAACTCGCGGGCCACCGCGTCCCCACGTCCTGCCTGTCGGGTTTGTGCGGCGCCTGCAAGGTGAGTTACCTTGAAGGCGAGGTCGAGCACAACGACTACATCCTGTCGGACGACGAGAAGACCCACTGCATGACCGTCTGCGTCTCGCGCTCGCGAGGCCCGGTCCTGGTCCTGGACCTTTGACGAAAACACCCCCATCCCACCACGGAGCCGAACCATGCTTGACAGAGTGAAGAACATTTCGATCTACCAGCCGACGCAGCCCGGGCTCATCTACCCCGAGATGCCGGCGTTCGAAAGCTTCGAGGCGCAGCGGCTGCACCTCAAGCAGCGGCTCGTCGCCGCCTGCCGCGCGTTCGCGCTCGAAGGCTTCGACTACGGCTTCGCAGGACACCTCACCATCCGCGATCCCGAGCATCCCGAGCTGTACTGGACGAACCCGATGTGCGTGCATTTCGCCCAGGTCAAGGTCTCCAACCTGATCCTGGCCGACCACAAGGGCCGCGTCGTCGAAGGGCGCCATGCCATCAACCGGGCCGGCTTCGTCCTGCACGCGGCCGTGCACGAGGCGCATCCGGACATCGTTTCGATGTGCCATGCGCACACGGTCTACGGCACCGCCTTCGCGGCGCTGGGGCGCCCGCTGGAGCCGATTTCGCAGGACGCCGCCGCGTTCTTCGAGGACCACGTGGTGATCAAGGACGAAGCCGGCCAGGTCGCGGTCGAGGAGCGCGCGGGCATGGCGGTCTGCGACTGGTTCAAGGACGTGAAGGCGGCCATCCACCAGAACCATGGCCTGCTGACGGCCAGCCGCCACAGCATCGAGGCCGCGGCCTTCTGGTTCATTGCGCTCGAACGCTGCTGCCGCCAGCAGCTGCTGGTCGAAGCCAGCGGCCACAAGCCGGCGCTGGTGTCGCCGGAGCGCTCGCGCTACAGCCGCGAACACGTGGGGTCCGAATACATCGGCTGGCTGCACTTCCAGCCCATCTACGAGCACCTGGTGGCCACCCAGCCAGACATGCTCCAGTGACCGCCCGCCCTGCGCCACGCATCTGGTAGCCTGCGGCTTGCAGGCCGCACCAGGAGAGCAAGATGAGTCTCACAAGAATCAGCAGCAGAACCGACTATGTCGACGAGGTCTACAAGACCTTGTTGGACGCCATCAGCGACGGCACGCTGACGCCGGGTTCCCGGATCAAGCAGGAGGACATCGCCGAACAGTTGAACGTCTCCCGTTCGCCGGTGCTGCAGGCGCTTCGCCTGCTCAAGAAGGATGGCTTGCTGGAAGAGGCGCCCGGCCGCGGGCTCGTGGTTGCGCGGCTCGATCCGGTGCGCATGGCCCATCTCTACCGGGTGCGCGGCGCCCTGGACGCGCTCGCCGCGCGCCTGGCGGCGGAGCGGCGGGCGACCATTGCCCGGTCGCTGATCGATGCCGGCCGCGCCGCGGCGGCAGGCTCGGACGTCAAGGCCATGATCGACGCGGACACGGCGTTCCACCACGCCATCTACGAGGCCTCCGGCAACCCGCTGATCATCGAGACCTCGTCCCTGCACTGGATCCACCTGCGCCGCGTGATGGGCGCGGTGCTGCAGCACAGGGCCGGGCGCGAATCCATCTGGGACGAGCACGAAGCCATCATGGATGCCATCCATCGGGGCGACGCCGACAGCGCCGCGGCGCTGTCGGAACGCCATGCGGCACTGGCGCGCCAGACCTTGCTGCTCAGCCTGGAGCAGGCGCTTCAAGCAAAGCCGCCCATGGCGGCATGAGGTAGGGACACCCCCTTGGGTAAGTGCTCCCCCCTGCGCCGCTTTGCGGCTTCCCCCCTCTCTTGCGCGCCGCTGCGCGGCGCTTGGAGGGGGGACGGCATCTCGGGCCGGCGGAGCCGGACCCTTGATGCCCCTGGCTGGGGACGCTTCGCTCGCTGCGTGTCTTGCTCCCTCTCCCGCTTGCGGGAGAGGGTTGGGGTGAGGGCCGCGGCCGGGGCAGGCCCGCCCTCCGTTTCGCGCGCTCCGACCCTAGCTCTCGGTGGCCACCACCCGTTCGGACACGTCGGCGCCGAGCGACTGCAGCAGGGCCAGGCCCAGCGGCCACTCGCCGTGGCCGGAGTCCACGTTGATGTGGCCGGCGTCGTTCAGGCGCACGAACTCCGAACCCCAGGCCCGGGCGTAGGCGCCGGCCAGGCGCACCGGGCAGTAGGGGTCGTTGCCGCTGGCCACGAGCACGCTGCGGTAGGGCAGGCGCTGGTACGGCACGGGCGCGAAATCGAACAGGATGCCCCGGCGCTCCGGATCGGCCGGTGCCACCAGCAGCGCGCCCTGGATGCGCGCGGCCACTTCGGGCGGCAGGTGGGTGGTGGCGATGCAGCCCAGGCTGTGCGCCACCACGATCACCGGGCCGCTCGCCTGCTCGATGGTCTCGCCCAGGCGGCGCACCCAGGCGCTCTTGAGCGGGGAAACCCAGTCGTCCTGCTCCACGCGCAGGCAGTCCGGCAGGCGCTCGGCCCACAGGCTCTGCCAGTGGCCGGGGCCCGAGTTGCGCCAGCCCGGAACGATGACGACGGTGGGTGCGGTCATGCCGGACCCCGCTTTCAGCGATTGGGCTGTGGCGTGATCCGCAGGTACGGGCGCACCGCATTGAAGCCCTTGGGGAAGCGCTGCGCGAGTTCGGCCGGGTCCTGCAGCGCGGGCACGATCACCACGTCGTCGCCGTCCTTCCAGTTGGCCGGGGTGGCGACCTTGTGACTGTCGGTGAGCTGCAGCGAGTCGATCACGCGCAGGATCTCGTCGAAGTTGCGCCCGGTGCTGGCCGGGTAGGTCAGCGTGGTGCGGATCACCTTCTTCGGGTCGATGATGAACACGCTGCGCACCGTGGCCGTGGCCGATGCGTTCGGGTGGATCATGTCGTAGAGCGTGGCCACGCTGCGGTCGGCATCGGCCAGGATGGGGAAGTTGACCGTGGCGTTCTGGGTCTCGTTGATGTCGAGCACCCAGCGGTCGTGGGATTCGAGCGGATCGACGCTCACGGCGATGGGCTTGACGTTGCGCTTGGCGAATTCGCTGGCCAGCGCCGCGGTCTTGCCCAGCTCGGTGGTGCACACCGGGGTGAAGTCGGCGGGATGGGAGAACAGCACGACCCAGTGGTCGCCCGCCCATTCATGGAAGCGGATGGGGCCGGCGGTGGAGTCTTGCGCGAAATCGGGGGCGGTGTCGCCCAGGCGGAGAGTGGTCATGGATGCGTCCCTTCAATATGGTCCGCACATTGTGGACAGCGCCCGCCTTCAAACAAACGAATATAAAGAAGTTTGTTTATAGCCTGAAAGCATATGGATTCACAGGCGACGAAGAGGGCCGGCGCCGCGCGATGGCACGGCGCCGGCCCTCTTCGGCTCAACGGGTGCGGGCGCTGCTCAGGCGCCGCACCACCGCGATGAAGCGGTCCACCTCTTCGCAGGTGTTGTAGAACGCCAGCGAGGGCCGCACGGTGGTTTCCAGGCCGAAGCGGCGCAGGATGGGCTGGGCGCAGTGGTGCCCGGTGCGCACCGCGATGCCTTCGTCGTTCAGGGCCTGGCCGACCTCGTCGGTGGTGTAGCCGTCGAGCACGAAGGACAGCACGCTGGCCTTGTCCTGCGCCGTGCCCACCAGCCGCACGCCGGGAATGGGCCTGAGGTGGTGCGTGGCGTAGGCCAGCAGGTCGTGCTCGTAGCGGCCGATGTTCTCGATGCCGATGCGCTCCACATATTCCAGCGCCGCGCCCAGGCCGACCGCGTCGGCGATGTTGCCGGTGCCGGCC
>CAZFOT010000189.1:0-6802 GCA_964520365.1 uncultured Hydrogenophaga sp. | reverse complement strand
GCGCTACCACGCGGTGCACCGCGAGCAGTTGCCCGAGCTGATCCGCCTGGCGCGCAAGGTCGAGCAGGTCCATGGCGACCGGCCCGAATGCCCCAACGGCCTGGCCGATCACCTGACGGTGATGGCGCAGGAATTGGAGAGCCACATGCGCAAGGAGGAGACGGTGCTGTTCCCCATGATCGCGCGCGGCCACGGCGCCATGGCCACGGCCCCCATCACCGTGATGCGCATGGAGCACGACGACCACGGCGTCGCCCTACGGCGGCTGGAGGAACTCACCGACGGCATCACGCCGCCGCGCTCGGCCTGCACCACCTGGCGCGCGCTCTACGTCGGCCTGCGCACCTTCCGGGAGGACCTGATGCAGCACATCCACACCGAAAACAACATCCTGTTCGAGCGCTTCGCGCCGGCAGCGGTGCACTGAGGAGCGCCCCATGGGACCGTACAGGAAACTCTGGTTCACGCTGATCGGCGTGTTCATCGCGATGTTCTCGCTGTTGGGGTACTACGGCGTGGATGTCTACCGCTCGGCGCCGCCGATACCGGCGCAGGTGGTCACCGCGGACGGCAAGGTGCTGTTCGACAAGGACGGCATCCTCGACGGCCAGACCGCATGGCAGTCGGTCGGCGGCATGCAGCTCGGCTCCATCTGGGGCCACGGCGCCTACCAGGCGCCGGACTGGACGGCCGACTGGCTGCACCGCGAGCTGACGGCGTGGCTGGACCTGGCCGCGCAGGAGCGCCACGGCCAGCCCTACGGGCAGCTCGACGCCGCGGCGCAGGGCGGGCTGCGCGCGCAGTTGCAGCAGGCGTACCGGAGCAACGGCGTGGATGCCGACAACCGTCTGGTGGTCAGCGCGCGGCGCGCGCAGGCGATGGCGCAGACCGCGGCCTACTACGACCGGCTGTTCTCCGCCGACCCGGACCTGCGCACGACGCGCCAGAGCTTCGCGATGAAGGAAGACACGCTGCCCAGCGCCGAACGGCGCAAGGACATGACGCAGTTCTTCTTCTGGACCGCATGGGCTGCGGCCACCGAGCGCCCCGGCTCCAAGGTCACCTACACCAACAACTGGCCGCACGAGCCGCTGATCGGCAACGCACCGAGCACCGAGAACGTGGTGTGGTCCATCCTCAGCGTCGTGATCCTGCTCGCGGGCATCGGCTTCCTGGTGTGGGGCTGGGCGTTCCTGCGCGGGCACGAGGCGCCGCCGCCGGCCGCGCCGGCGCGCGATCCGCTGTCCAGCGTCGCGCTCACGCCGTCGCAGCGTTCGCTGGGCAAGTACCTGTTCCTGGTGGTTGCGCTGTTCGTGTTCCAGGTGTTCCTCGGTGGCTTTACCGCGCACTACACCGTGGAAGGGCAGCACTTCTACGGCATCGACGTGTCGCAGTGGTTCCCGTACGCGCTCACGCGCACCTGGCACATCCAGAGCGCGCTGTTCTGGATCGCCACCGGCTTCCTGGCCGTGGGGTTGTTCCTGGCGCCCATCATCAACGGCGGCAAGGACCCGAGGTTCCAGAAACTGGGCGTGGACGTGCTGTTCTGGGCGCTGGTGTTCGTGTGCGTCGGCTCGTTCGTCGGCAACTACCTCGCCATCGCGCAGAAGCTGCCGGCGCAATGGAACTTCTGGCTCGGTCACCAGGGCTACGAGTACATCGACCTCGGCCGCCTCTGGCAGATCCTCAAATGGGTCGGCATCCTGCTGTGGCTGGTGCTGATGCTGCGCGGCGTGCTGCCGGCGCTGTTCGCCCGCAACGGCGAGGACAAGAACCTGCTCGCGCTGCTGACCGCCTCGGTCGGCGCCATCGGCCTGTTCTACGGCGCCGGCCTGTTCTACGGCGAGCGCACCAGCCTCACCGTCATGGAGTACTGGCGCTGGTGGGTCGTGCACCTGTGGGTCGAGGGCTTCTTCGAGGTGTTCGCCACCGTGGCGCTGGCCTTCGTGTTCAGCAGCATGGGCCTGGTCTCGCGCGCCATGGCCACCACCGCCAGCCTGGCCTCGGCCTCGCTGTTCCTGCTCGGCGGCATTCCCGGCACCTTCCACCACCTGTACTTCGCCGGCACCACCACGCCGGTGATGGCGGTGGGCGCCGCGTTCAGCGCGCTCGAAGTGGTGCCGCTGATCGTGCTCGGCCACGAGGCCTGGGAGAACTGGCGCCTCAAGGCGCGCGCGCCCTGGATGGAGAACCTGAAGTGGCCGCTGCTTTGCTTCGTCGCCGTGGCGTTCTGGAACATGCTCGGCGCCGGCGTCTTCGGCTTCATGATCAATCCGCCGATCTCGCTGTACTACGTGCAGGGCCTGAACACCACGCCGGTGCATGCGCACGCCGCGCTGTTCGGGGTCTACGGCTTCCTCGCGCTGGGCTTCACGCTGCTGGTGCTGCGCTACATCCGCCCGGACTTCGTGTTCAGCGCGCGGCTGATGGCCACCGCGTTCTGGGGCCTCAACGCCGGCCTGGTGCTGATGATCGCGACCAGCCTGCTGCCGATCGGCCTGATCCAGTTCCATGCCAGCGTCAGCGAAGGCCTGTGGTACGCGCGCAGCGAAGCCTTCATGCAGCAGCCCTTGCTGCAGAACCTGCGCTGGGTGCGTACCTTCGGCGACGTGGTGTTCATCGGCGGTGCGGTCGCGATGGCGCTGCAGGTGGTGCTCGGACTGGCTCGCCCGGGCGCGCCGGCAGGCGCCAGGGGCGCGGCACTGGCGGCCCCGGCACGCTGAACAGGCTCTCAGATCCGGCGCTGCCAGTCGGCGGCGTCGAACCCCGCGGTCAAGCGCCCGTCGGTCCACTGGACCACCGGGCGCTTGATCACGCTCGGGTTCGCCAGCGCCACCGCCCGCGCGCTGGCGGTGTCGGTCACGCCGGCGCGCGTGGCCTCGTCGAGCTGGCGCCAGGTGTTTCCCCGGCGGTTGATCACCGTTTCCCAGCCCATGGCCGCGAGCCACCGGTCGAGCGCTTCCTCGGGAACGCCCTGTTTCTTGAAATCGTGGAACGTGTGTGCCAGCCCCTGGCCGGTCAACCAGGCGCGCGCCTTCTTCACGGTGTCGCAGTTGGGAATGCCGTAGACGGTGATCATGGCACCGGATTGTGCGGCAAAGCCTTTCCGACCGGTGCCAACGGGCCGCAATGGGACAATGCGGCCATGCTCGACATCCCGCTCTCCGATCACCCGACGACGCTGGCCGAATGGCTTGCCCACTGCGAGCGCCTGCACCCCACCGCCATCGACATGGGCTTGGAGCGCGTGCAGCGGGTGGCCCGCCGCATGGGACTGGCCATGACCTGCCCGGTGATCACGGTGGCGGGCACCAACGGCAAGGGCTCCACCTGCGCCATGCTGGAAGCCATCTACGGCGAATCGGGCTATCGCACCGGCGTCTACACCTCGCCGCACCTGGTCCATTTCGAGGAACGCTGCCGCATCGCGGGCGAGCCGGTGCAAGCCGATGCCCTGGTGCCCGCGCTGGCCGAGGTGGAGCAGGCCCGCAAGGGGCAGGGCGGCGAGGAGGCCGTCAGCCTGACCTATTTCGAGTTCACCACGCTGGCCATTCTTCAGACCCTGGCCCGCAGCGGGCTGGACGTGGTGATCCTGGAGGTCGGCCTGGGCGGCCGTCTCGACGCCGTCAACATCATCGACACCGACTGCGCCATCATCACCTGCATCGCGCTCGACCACATGGCGCTGCTGGGCGGCGACCGCGAGGCCATCGGCTGCGAGAAAGCCGGCATCATGCGCACCGGGCGCCCGGTGGTGGTGAGCGACCCGGTGCCGCCGCAGAGCGTGCTGGACCGCGCCACCGAGGTCGGGGCCGATCTCTGGCGCATCGGCAAGGATTTCCATTTCGCCGGCGACCAGCAGCAGTGGGGCTGGGCCATGCATCCGTCCCACGGCGGGCGCCGGTACAGCGGGCTGGCCTATCCCGCGCTGCGCGGCGCGAACCAACTGGTCAACGCGGCCGGCGTGCTGGCGGCCGTCGAAGCGCTGCGGGGCCGGCTGCCCGTGACGGCGCAGGCGGTGCGCAACGGGCTCGCGCTGGTGCAGTTGCCGGGCCGCTTCCAGATCGTTCCCGGCACGCCGACCCTGGTGCTGGACGTGGCGCACAACCCGCATGCGGTCGCCGCGCTGGCGGAGAACCTCGACGCCATGGGCTACTACCCGGTGACCCACGCGGTGTTCGGTGCCATGGCCGACAAGGACCTGCCGGCCATGCTCGAGCGCATCGCGCCCCTGATCGACCATTGGCACCTGGCCGATCTGCCCCTGGAGCGGGCGATCAAGGGCGCGGAACTGGCCCGTCTGCTGGAGGCCCGATCCGGTACCGCGCCCGGGGGCGGAAGCCGGGTCGCGGGTTGCCATGCCGACCCCATGGCCGCTCTGCGCGCGGCGGTCTCGGCGGCTGACCCCACTGATAGAATCGTGGTCTTCGGGTCGTTCTTCACCGTCGGTGGCGTGTTGCAGCAAGGTGTGCCCCGGCTGTCGGCCCGGCACCTGGCCACCTGAGGTCGGCCGCAGCTGAAGCGGCCCCGCATCCTTCCATCGCCGAATGATCAAATCCCGCGCAGCTTCCCAGGGCAATCCGCCGCCCCCGCCGCCGCAAACCATCGAGGCCGTGCGCCGGCGCGCGAGGCACAGACTGATCGGTGCCAGCATGCTGGTGCTGGTGGGCGTGGTCGGGTTCTCGCTGTTGTTCGACACCCAGCCCCGGCCCATCGCCGCCGACATCCCGATCGAGATTCCTTCCAAGGCGACGCCTTCCCCCATCGGGACGGGCGCCGCGCCGGCGAAAGCACCCGAAAAACCATCGACACCCGGCGAGACTGTCGCCGCCGCGCCGGCACCAGCACCAGCGCAGCCTCCTGCACCGGCGCCTGCACCTGCACCTGCCGATCCGCCACCGGTTCTCGCCCCCGAACCTGCGCCGGCACCAGCGAGCACGCCACCGGCCGCATCCAGTGCCAGCGCCAAGGCGGCTCCATCGGCCTCCGTGCCCGCTGCGCCGAACGCCTCGGAGGGCGCGCCCTTGCGGCTGGTGGTCCAGGTCGGGGCGTTTGCTGACGCCACCCGCGCGCGCGAGGTCCGCCTCAAGATCGAGGCCGCCGGCATGAAGACCTATACCCACGTGGCAGAGACCAGCGAAGGCCGGCGCATCCGTGTGCGGCTGGGTCCGTTCTCCGACCGGGCCGAGGCGGAGAGGGCGGCGGCACGGGTCAAGGCACTGGGCTATCCAGGCGCCATCCTGACCCTTTGATGTTTCGTTGGACAGCGCATACATGGGACTGACGGACTGGTTGCTGATCGCGGTCCTGGCGTTCTCGGCACTGCTCGGACTCTGGCGGGGCCTGTTGTACGAGGTGCTTTCGGTCGCGGGCTGGGTGGCCGCCTTCGTGTTGGCGCAGGCCTTTGCCGTGGACGTGGCGCCGATGCTGCCCATGGGCGGCGCATCGCCCGCGTTGCGGATCGCTGCCGGGTTCGCGCTGATCTTCATTGCGGTGGCGTTCGCCGGGGGTTTCGTGGCCTGGCTGGTGCGCAAGCTGGTTTCGTCGGTGGGGCTTCGGCCCGTGGACAGGGTGCTGGGCGGAGCCTTTGGCATCGTGCGCGGGGTGGTCATGCTGCTGGGGTTCGCCGTGGTGGTGAACATGACGCAACTGCAGTACGGTGAATGGTGGCGGTCTTCCGTGTCGGCCGGCGTGCTCACGGGCACCTTGCACGAAATCAAGCCGCTGCTGCCCGACGCGGTGACGCGTTACCTGCCCTGAGTTCGGATTTTTTGTCAAGGATGCACATATGTGTGGAATCGTGGGCGTGGTGAGCAAGACGCCGGTCAACCAACTGATCTACGACGCCTTGCTGCTGCTGCAGCACCGCGGCCAGGATGCCGCGGGCATCGTGACGCAGCAGGGCCGCAAGTTCTTCATGCACAAGGCCAAGGGCATGGTGCGCGACGTGTTCCGCACCCGCAACATGCGCGCGCTGCCCGGCCTGTGCGGCCTGGGCCAGGTGCGCTACCCCACGGCGGGCAACGCCTACAGCGAGGAAGAGGCGCAGCCCTTCTACGTGAACGCCCCCTTCGGCCTGGTGCTGGTGCACAACGGCAACCTGACCAACGCGAAGGCGCTGGCGCAGGAGCTGTTCCAGACCGACCACCGCCACATCAACACCGAGAGCGACTCCGAGGTGCTGCTCAACGTGCTGGCGCACGAACTGGAAAAGGTCACGCGCGGCATCACCCTCAAGCCGGCCGACGTGTTCGCCGCCGTGCGCGGCGTGCACCAGCGCGTCAAGGGCTCGTACGCCGTGGTGGCGCTGATCGCCGGCCACGGCCTGCTGGCCTTCCGCGACCCGTTCGGCATCCGCCCGCTGTGCGTGGGCCGCAATCAGAACGGCGTGATGGTGGCCAGCGAGTCGGTCACGCTCGAAGGCAACGGCTTCGAGCTGGACCGCGACCTGATGCCCGGCGAGGCACTGTTCGTCGATCTCGACGGCCAGATGCAGTTCCAGCCCTGCGCCGACAGGACCAGCCACAACCCCTGCATCTTCGAGTACGTCTACCTGGCCCGGCCCGACTCGGTGCTCGACGGCATCTCGGTCTACCAGGCGCGCCTGAACCTGGGCGTGACGCTGGCCAAGCGCGTCGTCTCCACCGTGCCGCCGAGCGAGATCGACGTGGTGATCCCGATCCCCGAGTCCTCGCGTCCGAGCGCCATGGAGCTGGCCCAACTGCTCGGTCTTCCGTACCGCGAAGGCTTCGTGAAGAACCGCTACGTGGGCCGCACCTTCATCATGCCGGGGCAGGGCGTG
>CAZFOT010000188.1:0-6809 GCA_964520365.1 uncultured Hydrogenophaga sp. | reverse complement strand
CGCAGGGCGCGCCAGGGAGGGGGGAAGCCGCGTCAGCGGCGCAGGGGGGTGTTCAAAACCTCAAGCCGCGCTCTTGTACTTGATGGTGCACCCGTAGGCCCGGCTGGTGGCCACGCTCACCGGCTTGCCGGCCTTGATTTCGCCCAACGCCTGGCGCACGTAGTTGGTGGCCTTTTCGATGTCGGCCACGCGTGCGGAGGCAATGCTGTCGATCGCGCCGGCGTAGACCAGCAGGCCTTGCGCGTTGACGATGTACATGTGCGGCGTGACCCGCGCCGCGAAGGCCTGGCCGACCTTGCCCTCTTCGTCCATGAGGGTGGCGCTCGGCGCGGCATTCTGCTGGGTCATCCAGGCGGCGAGATCGGCGGGCTTGAGGTGGTCGCCGGCGGCGGTTTCGGTGGAGTTGATGGCCAGCCACACCGCGCCCTCGGCGGTGGCTTCCTTCTGCAGCGCCTGCATGTTGCCCTGGTAGTGCTTGCGCACGAAGGGGCAGCCGGGGTTGTTCCACTCCAGCACCACGTTTTTGCCCTTGAAGTCGGAGAGCCTGACCGGCTTGCCCGTGGTGTCCAGCAGGGTGAAGTCGGGCGCCGGCTGGCCCACGCTGGCGGCCTGGGCGGTGGCGGGCAGGAACGGGGCGAAGGGCGCGATGGCGCCCAGGGCGAGCAGGGGACGGCGTTGCATGGTGATGGCTCCTGAAGAAACAAGGGCAGAAACGGGATGGGCAGACCAGTGGTGGGCGCCGGGGCTCAGAGCCTGGCCAGCGCCGTTCGAACCTCCTCCACGGAAATCACTTCGGACAGCACCTGTGGCGGCTGTCCGTTCTTGTAGATCGCGTACACCGGCACGCCGTTGCGGCCCAGCCGGGCCAGGGCTTCGGTCACGGCGGGGTCGCGGCGGGTCCAGTCGGCGCGCAGCAGCGCCACGTCGCGGCCCGCCATGTCGGCCAGCAGGCCCTCGTCGGCCAGGGTGGTGCGCTTGTTGTACTGGCAGGTCACGCACCAGGCGGCGGTGAAATCGACGAACACCGGCCGGCCTTCGGCCAGCAGGGCGGTCTGGCGCTCGTTGCTCCAGGGCTGCCAGGCCACGCCGGGCACGGTGGTGGCCACCGCGGCGTTCGGGGTGGTGTCTTCCATGCGCGTGACGTTCGGACCCACGGCCCAGGCCAGCCAGGCCAGGCCGACCAGTGAAGCCCCGGCCAGCACGGTGCGGCTGCGCCCGCGCAGGCCCAGCGCCCACACCAGCAGGGCCAGCGTCACCAGCAGCATGAGCAGGGCGGCGGCGCCGTCGATGCCGCTTTGCTGCCCCAGCACCCACAGCAGCCACACCACGGTGGCGAACATGGGGAAGGCCATGAGCTGGCGGAAGGTGTGCATCCAGGCGCCGGGGCGCGGCAGCGCGCGCGCCACGGCCGGCACCCAGCTGGCGGCGAGGTAGGGCAGTGCCATGCCCAGGCCCAGCACACCGAACACCGCCAGCGCCAGCACCGGCGGCAGGCCGATGGCCAGGCCCAGCGAGGCGCCCATGAACGGCGCGGTGCAGGGCGATGCGATGGCGGTGGCGAGCACGCCGGTGAGGAACGCGTCGGCCGTGGGGCTGCGCGCCTGCAGCGTGGCCAGGCGGCTGGGCAGCAGGTTGCCGATCTCGAACAGGCCGGCCAGGTTCAGGCCGATCAGGGTGAACAGCACGGCCAGCGCCGCCACCACGCCGGGGCTCTGCAACTGGAAGCCCCAGCCGAGCTGCTCGCCGGCCGCGCGCAAGGCCAGCAGCAGGCCGCCCAGCGCCAGGAAGGACAGCACCACGCCGGCGGTGTAGGCCAGGCCGTGGGCGCGGTGGGTCCGCTGCGCGCCGGCGCCTTCGCCGGTGCGGGCGAAGGCCAGCACCTTGATGGCCAGCACCGGGAACACGCAGGGCATCAGGTTGAGGATGGCGCCACCGATGAGGGCGCCGACCAGCGCCGCCCACAGGCTCAGGGACGTGCCGCTACCGGCGGGCGTTGGCGTGGCCGCGCGCGCGGCGTTGGCTTGCAGCGCGGCGGTGAGGGTGTCGGGCACCGCCACAGGCAGCGCGGCCGGGCTGGGCCAGTTGCCTTGCACCGGCACGTCCAGGCGCGCGCCCGGGCTGCCCGGGCCTTCGCCGGGCGGGTTGGCCTGCGCCACCACCAGCGCCATGTTCGGCGGGCCGTCGGCGCGGTGGGGCGACAGGGGCACGCGCGCCGTCCAGCGCTCGCCGGCCCAGTCCTGCGTCCACGGCGCGCCGGGCTCGATGATGCCGCCGGCCTCGGGGAAAAACTCCAGCGTCTGGCCGCGCCAGCCGGCGGGCAGGCCATCCAGCGACACGCTGATGAAGCCGTCTTCGGGCCGGATGGCGCTGCCGGCGGGCGGCTGGGCCGTGGGCGCGGCGGCGAACGCGGCATCGAAAACCTGCCCGTGCAGGCCGGTGGACCCACCGACCGGGATGCGCAGTGCGAAGTGGCCCTCCTCGGGAATGCACTCCTTGCGGCAGACCAGCCAGGCGGCGTAGAGCCGCACGTCGATGTGGTTGCCGCGGAAGTCGGGCGAGACCGTCAGCGGCACCGGCAGCAGCACGGTGCCGTCGTAGCCGTAGTTGGCCAGGTCGCCGAGCGGGAACTTGCGCGGTGTGGGCCAGGCGATCTCGCCGGCGCTCACGCCCGGTGGCAGCGTCCACTGCAGCTCGGTGGGCAGGCCGGAGTCGCCCGAGTTCTTCCAGTAGGTGTGCCACTCGGGCGCATGGGCCAGTTGCAGGCCCACCCACACGGGTTGTCCGGGTTCGGCGCCTTGCGGGGCGTGCGCCATCAGCTCGGCGCGAACCAGGTCGCTCTCCACCTTCGAGGGCAGGGCCTGGGCACCCAGCACGCCTTGCGCCAGCGCGCCCAGGGGCAGCGCCAGCGCGAGCAGCAGGGCGCTGATGCCTTGCCGCAGGGGCGTGAACGGCCGGAAGAACGAAGAATGGGACATCGGGCGTGGTGGGCTGGACAACAACGGGCGCCCGCAGCGGCGGCGCTGCAGTATGAGAGGCTGGGCGTGGCCAAGTTCCAGGACTGCGCGGGCGCGGCGCCTTGTAGATCGTGAACAGGCTCTAAGTCTAGGCTGAATTCAGTGTTGCCGACCCGGTTGCTGGCTGACGATCAAGTCCAGCTATCGAGATCATAGAAGGCATTGGCTCATCCATGGGTTCACAGACGGGCAGGCCGGGTTTACAAAGGCGTTTTCGCCGTGTGAGGGCATCTTTCCATCTTCGGAGGAAGTGGCATGGGATCGATCGTGGAGCGCGCTCTTCTGCCGTGGGCGCAACGGGTCAAGACGCGGGTGAACCTGCCGGTGCGCCTGAGCTGGGGCGAGCAAGGCGCTTCCGCGCTGGCGCTGGGCGATTTCGAGGAACCCCGGGTCGACATCCGGGTGCGCGACCCGGCGGCCCTGCCGCTGCTGATGGATCCCGGGCTGGACACCTTGGGCCAGGCCTATGTGGAGGGGCTGGTCGATGTGGACGGCTCGCTGGCCGACATCCTGGCCATTGCCCACCGCCTGGCCGAGACGGCCGAGCCCTCGGGGGGGCTGCTCGGCCGCCTCCGCCGGCGTTTCACGCACACCCGCGAGAGCGACAGTGAAGCCATCCAGTACCACTACGACGTCTCCAACGCCTTCTACGCCCAGTGGCTGGGCGAGAGCATGGTGTATTCCTGCGGCTATTTCGAGAACGGCGACGAAACGCTGGACCAGGCCCAGGCGAAGAAGATCGACCACATCCTGCGCAAGATCCGTCTGCAGCCGCGGCAGCGCCTGCTCGACATCGGCTGCGGCTGGGGCGCGCTGGTGATCCGGGCGGCGCAGCAGTTCGGCGCGCGCTGCGTGGGGGTCACGCTGTCGCAGAACCAGTATGAGCTGGCGCGCGAGCGGGTGAAGGCCGCCGGCCTGGAGGACCGCGTCGAGATCCGGCTGCAGGACTACCGCGACGTGGCCGACGGCCCGTTCGACCGCATCACCAGCGTGGGCATGTTCGAGCACGTGGGGCTGAACCACCTCGGCGCCTACTTCGCCCACATCCGCTCGCTGCTCAAGCCCGACGGCTGGGCGATGAACCACGGCATCACCAGCACCGACGCCGCCGACGGCGAGACCCGCCACGGCGGAGGCAGTTTCATCGACCGCTATGTGTTTCCGCACGGCGAACTGCCGCACATCGGCACCGTGTTGCGCACGCTGCAGGAAGGCGGGCTGGAAGCGTTCGACGTCGAGAACCTGCGCCGCCACTACCAGCGCACCACCCAGCTCTGGAGCGACGCCTTCGAGGCGCGTACCGCGCAGATCAAGCCGCTGGTGGACGAGAAGCGCTGGCGCATCTGGCGCATCTATCTGGCCGGCTGTGCCTGGGCCTTCGCCCACGACGAGGTGTCGATCTACCAGGTGCTGTGCCGCCCGGCCGGCCAATTGGCCGAAGGGCTGCCGTGGTCACGGGGCTGGATGTACCGTTAATCCGAAAAGCCCAGCACCACACGCCGCGTGGTGGCCGATTTCTTCTCGATCTTGGTGACCACCACGCGGCCGATCTCGGCCGTGTTGGCCACATGCGTACCGCCGCAGGGCTGCAGGTCGATCAGCGTGTCGCGGCCGATGCGCACCGTGCGCACGGTGCCGCTGCCGCGCGGGGGCGAGACGCTCATGCTCTTGACCAGCTCGGGCTGGGCATCGAGCTCGGCATCGGTGATGGCGCCAATGGCCACCGGCAGCCCGGCGGCCACCAGCGCCGCGATACCCTCGGTGAGCGCGTCCTTGTCCAGCGGGTCGGTGATCACCAGGTCGAGCCGCGCGGCGTCGGCCGTGATGGAGCAGCCGTTGACCGGCACCGGCACCAGGTGGCACAGCAGGTGGGTGGTGGTGTGAAAGCGCATCAGGCGGTGGCGGCGCGCCCAGTCGATGCGCGCGGTGACCTCGGTGCCGGGCGCGAGGCGGGTCAGCGAATCGGCCTGGCCCGGCGCGGGCAGGTGCACGATGTCCGCCGTGGGGCGGCCCTCGGCGTCCTTGGCCTTGCGCGTGTCGGCGATCGCGATCACCGTGCCGTCGGGCAGCACGAGTTCGCCGGCGTCGCCCGCCTGGCCGCCGCCCAGCGGGTAGAACACCGTGCGGTCGAGCACGATGCCCTGTTCGGTGACGGCGGCGACGCGGGCGGTGCAATCCCGCAGATAGGCGTCCTGGCGGAAGAGGTCCTGGGTCATGCGCGGATCATAGCCAGCACCGCGCGAAGCTCATTCGGGTTCGATGCCCGCGGCCTTGATCACACGGCCCCATTTCTCGGTCTCGGCGGCCTGGAACCGGGCCAGTTCGTCCGGTGCCGTGGGGAAGACCACGCCGCCGCTGGTGTCGAAGAACTGGCGCACCGCCGGGCTTTTCAGCGCCTGGTGCAACAACTGGTTGAGGCGCTGCACCACCGGCGCGGGCGTGCCGGCCGGCACGTAGGCCGCGAACCAGTAGCCCATGTCGTAGCCCTTGACGCCGGCTTCGTCGATGGAGGGCACTTCGGGCAGGATCGGCATGCGCTGGGCCGAGGTCACGCCCAGGGCGCGCAGCCGGTTGCCCTTGATCTGCGGAATGCCGGTGGAGGCGTCGGTGAACATCATCTGGATCTGGCCGCCGAGCAGGTCGGTGATGCCCAGCGGGTTGCTGCGGTAGGGCACGTGCAGCAACTGCACGCCGGCCAGTTGCTGGAACAGTTCACCGGCCACGCGGCTGGAGGAACTGCCGCTGCCGAAGGACAGCTTGCCCGGTGCCTGGCGGGCCGCGGCCAGCAGCTCGCCCACGTTGGCGTAGGGCGCGTCGCTGCGCACCACCAGCACCTGCCCGCCCTTGCCCAGGCCGGTCACGGGCGCGAAGTCCTTCACCGGGTCGTACGACAGCCGCTTGAACAGGTGGATGTTGGCCGCATGGGTGGTGTTGGTGGTGATGAGCACGGTGTGGCCGTCCGCAGAGGCGCGCGCCGCGTGCTGCGCGGCGAGCATGCCGCTGGCGCCGGCGCGGTTGTCGGCGATCACGGGCTGGCCGGTCTGCTCGGTGACGGACTGGCCCAGCGCGCGCGCCAGCGAGTCGGTGGCGCTGCCGGCGGCGAACGGCACCACGAAGTTGATGGGCTTGTCGGGGTAGCTGGCCTGGGCCCAGGTGGGGCCGGCGAGCGCGAGGCAGGCCAGGGCGGTGAGGGCAAGGCGGCGGTTGGGATGGCGCATGGTGTGGTCTCCGTTGTGGTTGTGAACAAAAAAGAAAGAAAGAGGCGGGCTCAGGCCGCGGGCCGGTGCAGCAGGGCCTGCAGCGCGGCGGGCACGCGCACGGGCAGGTCCAGGAGCAGGAACGACAAGGCCTTGCCGTGGCTGTCGAGGTTGAGCGAGTCGTTGACGCCGCCGTCGAGCACGTCGTCGAGCACGAAGTTCAGCGCGTGCAGGTTCGGCATTTCGAAGCGCTGGATGCGCGTGGGCCGTCGGTGGGCGAACTGCCGGGTCACGGCGGCGGCGGTGACCTGTTCGACCAGCAGCGGGTACAGCGCCGGGTCCCAGGCGATCACGCTGATGTTGGAGCGGTTGCCCTTGTCGCCGGTGCGGCCGTGCGCCAGTTGCCACAGCGGCACGGCGAGGTCGGTGGAGATGTCGGTCATGGTCCGTCGTCCTCGCAAAGGCTCCATCGCACCGGCACGGCTTCGCGCGGCAGCAGGGCGGGCAGGGTGCCCAGCGTGGGGCGCAGCGCGGTGCGCACGCCGCCGCCGCCGGCCGGGCCGCAGGTGTACAGGGCGGTGATTTCGCGCAGCAGGCG
>CAZFOT010000187.1:0-6893 GCA_964520365.1 uncultured Hydrogenophaga sp. | reverse complement strand
TCGGGCAGCCACACGTCGGGGCCGTAGACCTTGGTCGACTTCTCGCCGGCGTAGACCTCCATCCAGTGGATTTTCTTCTTGCCACCGTAGGCCTTCGCCACGGCCGCATCCACCACCTTGAGCATCACGGGCGTGATGTCGAATCCGGTGCCGTCGCCCTCGATGTACGGAATGATGGGCTCGTCGGGCACGTTGAGCGACATGTCTGCGTTGACGGTGATCTTCTGGCCTTCGGCGGGCACTTTGATGTGCTGGTACATGGAATCGGGTCTCCGGTAAGAGCTGGGAAAGCGGACATAAGCGACACAGCAGACCGGAGCTGCTGCCCGGGCTGCATCGACTGAAACATCATTTCACATGATGCATCGAGCGATTTTATCCTTTCCGACTTTACCGGGACTGGCGCCCGCTGTCATTGGATTCCGAGTCGGCCACGCAGGCAGGCCCAGATCGCCAGGGAGGCAACGGTAAGATGGCCGGATGCACGCGGACACCCTTCCCTATCACCATCGCAAGGCGGCGCGGCTCAAACGCTGGCTGGCCACGCTTTTTCTCGCGGGACAGATCCCATTGCTGGTCCACGCCGACCCGCAACCCGGCCAACCGCAGCTGGATCTGCCTCGCGCCACGCTGAGCGCCGGCATGCATCGGATGGAGGTGCAGATCGCCCAGACACCCCGGCAGCGCCAGATCGGGCTCATGCATCGCAAGGAGATGCCGCAGCACGAAGGCATGCTCTTCATCTTCGAGCAGGCCGGCGTCCAGTGCTTCTGGATGAGGAACACCCTGATCCCTCTCACCGCCGCATTCCTGGCCGACGACGGCACCATCGTCAACCTGGCGGACATGCAACCGCTCTCCGAACAAAGCCATTGCTCCGACGCGCCTGTGCGCCACGTGCTCGAAATGCCTCAGGGATGGTTCGACAAGCGCAGGATCTCCGCTGGCCACAAGCTGGGGGGCGCTGTGTTCCAGGCACGCTGACCCCCTGGCCCGCCCCATGAAAAAAGCGGCCGAAGCCGCTTTTTTCTGTCTTGAACGCCCCCCGGTCAGGCGAAATTGGCTTCGGCGAAGGACCAGTTGACCAGTTTGTCGAGAAAGGTCTCGACGAACTTGGGACGCAGGTTGCGGTAGTCGATGTAGTAGGCATGCTCCCACACATCGACCGTCAGCAGGGCCTTGTCACCGGTCGTCAGCGGCGTGCCCGCGGCACCGGTGTTCACGATGTCCACCGAGCCGTCGCCCTTCTTGACCAGCCAGGTCCAGCCCGAGCCGAAGTTGCCCACCGCGCTCTTGACGAAAGCTTCCTTGAATGCCGCGTAGCTGCCCCATTTGGCGTTGATGGCCTCGGCCAGCGCGCCGCTGGGTTCGCCGCCGCCATTGGGCTTCATGCAGTTCCAGAAAAACGTGTGGTTCCAGATCTGGGCAGCGTTGTTGTAGATCCCGCCGCTCGATTTCCTGACGATGGATTCCAGATCGAGGCTCTCGAACTCCGTGCCCTTTTGCAGGTTGTTCAGGTTCACCACGTACGCATTGTGGTGCTTGCCGTGATGGAATTCGAGCGTCTCGCGGCTGTAGTGCGGCGCCAGATCGTCCAGACCATAGGGCAGTGCGGGCAGGGTGTGTTCCATTGCATTTCCTCGTGTGATTGGTGTTTTGAAAACAAGGGACAACGACCCTCGAGCAGTCAGCGCGTCATCCTTGCAGACGGACATTGTAGGGAACGCAGATGCAAGCGCGGACAGCAGGGTTTTACCTGTTATCGACCGTCAAGGCGATCTGTCCATCCGCCAGCGTCGCCAGCACCGGCTGACCGGGCTGGGTCTGGCTGGCCCGGGTGATCGCCACGCCCTGGGTGCTGCTCAGGTAGGCGTAGCCGCGCTCCAGAACCAGCTGCGGATCGAGCATGTCCAGCGCTGTCTCGCAGAGCTGCAGGCGGCTGCCCTGCAGTTCCAGCGAGCGCCTCATGGCCTTCGGAAGCGCCGCGCACAGGGTCTCCGATCGAACCCGCTGGCGCTGGACGGCCTGCCCCATGGCGCTTTGCATCCGGTGCCGCAGCTCGCCCAGGATCCGGGCGTTCCCGTGCAATCGGGACGAAGGCCGGCCCAGGCGCTGGGCGATGAAATCCAGGCGTTGCGCCTGCCGGTCCAGACGGGCGGCCATCTCGTCCTTCAGGCGCTCGGCCAGATAAGCCAGTTCGCCCAGGCGCTGCTCCCTCGCCGGCGCGCACAGCTCGGCTGCCGCGGTGGGCGTGGGCGCGCGCAGATCGGCGGCGAAATCCGCCAGCGTGAAGTCCGTTTCGTGGCCGACGCCGCAAACCACGGGCATGGGCGCCCGCGCCACGGCCCGGACCACCCCGGCATCGTTGAACGACCAGAGGTCTTCGAGCGATCCGCCGCCGCGCACCAGCAGCAGCACCTCGCCCTCGCCGCGCTCGGCAAAGCGCGTGTAGGCGGTCTGCAAGGCGGCGCACAGCTCGGCCGGAGCCTGCGCACCCTGCACCGCCGACGGATAGACGATCACGGGCAGGTGCGGAACCCGCCGGCGCAACGCGGTGACCACGTCGCGCAAGGCGGCCGCCCCCAACGACGTCACCACACCGATGCTCCTGGGCTGTGGCGGCAAGGCCTTCTTGCGGGCAGGATCGAACAGCCCCTCGGCTTCCAGTTGCGCCTTCAACCGCAGGAACTGCTCGAACAGCGCGCCCTGCCCCACGGGCTTGAGGCTTTCGACGATCAGTTGGAGATCGCCCCTGGGGCCATAGACATCGAGCTTGCCCCGCGCTTCCACCAGTTGGCCTTCCCGCGGACCAAAATCCAGCCGGTCCGCCGACCGGCGGAACATCGCGCAACGCACCTGCCCGATTTCGTCCTTGAGCGAAAAGTAACAATGGCCGCTGGCCGCCCTCGAGAAGGCCGAAAGCTCGCCGCGCACCGCGACCGGATTGAACCGGGAAGCCAGGGCGTCCGCGATCGCTCGCATGAGCGGCCCAACCGCCCACACATGCCCCACCGCACCGGCATCCGCCGCCCAGAGCCCTTCAGACATGGGGCTTCCGGCGCAAAACGTGTCCACAGATCGCTTCGCTGCTGGTCATCTGCGCATCCAGCCGCTCGAATGGCAGCCGACAGGCCCAAACCGTTGATTTCAAAGTCTTTTGCATTGCCTGGTATTTGATCAATGAACCGGAATCACCGCCTCCTGCAGGCTCTGCGCCGGATCGGGGCGTCTTCTTCACAAAGTTATCCACAGATTCTGTGCAATACCGGCCTGGAAGAAAAACCGCCACGGCGGTCGATGCGGCGCGCGCCTTGCCGAAACGCCAGCGCGTCCATGGCCGGGCCGAACGCGTACGCCATAATCCCTTCGATCGAAATCCGTCCACCCTTTGCGGCGGCGACCGCTTGGAGCCCTGTTTTGTTTTCCATCATACAAGCCGCAGGCTGGCCCATCTGGCCCCTGATCGCCTGTTCCATTCTGGGTCTGGCCCTCGTCATCGAGCGGTTCATCAGCCTGAAGACCGATAAAGTGGTCCCTCCCAAGCTGCTGGAGGAGGCCATCATGGTGTCGAACAACAGCATTCCCGGCCCCGACGTGGTGGCCCAACTGGAACAGAACTCCGTGCTGGGCGAACTGCTCGCCAGCGGCTTTCGCGCGCTCAACAGCAACCCCCGGGTCAGCGAGAGCGATCTGCGGGCCAGCCTGGAGGGCGCCGGCCGCCAAGCTGCGGCCAAGCTGCAGCGCTACCTCGGCGCTCTGGCCACCATCGCGTCGGCCGCGCCCCTGCTGGGGCTGCTGGGCACCGTGATCGGCATGATCGAGATCTTCGCCTCCCAAGGCGGCCCCGGCGGCATGGGAACGGCGGCGGGCGGCGGTGACCCCACTCAACTGGCGCACGGGATCTCCATCGCGCTCTACAACACCGCCTTCGGATTGATCGTGGCCATCCCGGCGCTCATCTTCTGGCGCTATTTCCGCGCCCGCGTGGACGCCTACCTGCTCGACATGGAAGTTTCAGCCGAGCGGTTCGTGCGCCACCTGCTCAGGGTACGGAAATGAACTTCCGCCCGATCGCTCGCGATGAGCCCGAGATCAACCTGATCCCGTTCATCGACATTCTCCTGGTGATCCTGATCTTCCTGATGCTGTCGACCACCTACAGCAAGTTCACCGAGCTCCAGGTCAACCTGCCCACCGCCGATGCGCAGGCCCCGAGAGACAAACCCAGGGAGGTGGTCGTCTCCATCAGCAGCGACGGCCGATACGCCATCGACCGGCAGGTGCTCGAGGAAACCGGCGTCGAATCGCTGACCCGCGCGCTGGCCGCCGCCGCGAGGGACAACGCCGAAGCGGTGATCGTCATCAGCGCCGACGCGGCGGCCACGCACCAATCGGTCATCAACGTCATGGACGCGGCCCGGCGGGCCAGCCTCGTGCAGATCACCTTCGCGACCCAGCAGTCGAGCAGTGGGGCGGGCGGCCGCGGGCGGCCCTGAGCGGCGTGCGGGCACCGTGACGTGAGCGCCGCGAAGGCCCACCGGGAAGCCCGCTGGCAGTCGCTGGCGCTGCGCAGAGGCCCCATGGCCTGCCTGCTCTGGCCGCTCTCGCTCGTGTACGGCACCCTGATGGCGCTTCGGCGCCGGCTCCATGCCACCGGATGGCTCGCCACCCACCGACTCCCGGTTCCCGTCGTCGTCGTGGGCAATGTCGTGGTCGGCGGTGCGGGGAAGACACCGACGGTGATCGCATTGGTCCGGCACCTACAGTCCCGGGGCTGGCGCCCTGGCGTGGTGTCGCGAGGCCATGGAAGAACGGCCGACGGCCCGATGGAAATCCAGGCCGACACGCCGCCCCTGCTCGGCGGCGACGAGCCGGCGCTGATTCACCGGCGCACCGGCGTGCCCGTGTGCGTGGCCTCCCGCCGCGCGGCCGCCGCCAGCGCCCTGCTCGCGGCCCATCCGGACACCGACATCCTGCTCTGCGACGACGGCCTCCAGCACCTGGCCCTGGCGCGCGACATGGCCATCGTGGTGTTCGACGACCGCGGCGTCGGCAATGGCTGGCTGCTGCCCGCCGGCCTGCTGCGCGACCGGTGGCCTCCGGCGCCGGGTGCGCAAGGCGGCCCCGATTTCCTGCTGCGCCAGCATCGCGAGGGCAAGCCGCCGGTGTCCGTCGCAGCACCACCGGGCATGCCCGCCTTCGATGCCGTGCGCCGTCTCGCGGACGAGGCCATCGGACCCGGAGGAGAACGGATGGCGCTGAGCGACCTGCAAGGCATTCCCCTGACCGCCGTGGCCGGCATTGCCCGGCCCGCCGTGTTCTTCGACATGCTGCGCGCCAGGGGCCTTGCACTGCAGCGGGAGGTCGCCCTGCCCGATCATGCCGGACCCGCGGCCTACGAAGCGGTGCTGGCGGAGCAGAGCGCCACGCTGATCTGCACCGAGAAGGATGCGGTCAAGCTGTTCGGCCTGCCCGCTCCACCGGGCACGCGCCTCTGGTCCGTCGCCCTCGAACTCGAACTCGACCCCGCATTCCTCGACGCCGTCGACGCCCGGCTTTCGGACCGGAGAGGTTGAAGCGCAGCGTTCCAGGTTCCCCGACTATCATCGCCTCATGGACACCAAACTGCTCGAATTGCTGGTCTGCCCTGTCACGAAGGGGCCATTGATCTACAACCGGGAAAAACAGGAACTGCTGTCGCGAAGCGCCCGGCTGGCCTATCCCGTGCGCGACGGCATCCCGGTGATGCTCGAGCATGTCGCACGGCCCTTGACGGACGAGGAGGCAGCCAGGCCCCCGGCGTCAGCGCCCCTGCCATGACCGCCGACGCCAAGCCGGATTTCACCGTCCTGATCCCGGCGCGGATGGCGTCGAGCCGGCTGCCGGAGAAGCCACTGGCCGATATCGCCGGCCTGCCCATGATCGTGCGCGTGGCGCGCCAGGCCATGCGCAGCCAGGCGAACCGCTGCGTGGTGGCCGCGGACGACCAGCGCATCGTGGCCGCCTGCGAAGCCCACGGCATCGAAGCCCGGCTCACGAGGGCCGACCACGCCTCGGGAAGCGACCGGCTGGCAGAGGCCTGCGCCCTGCTCGACTTGCCCGACGATGCCATCGTCGTCAATGTCCAGGGCGACGAACCGTTGATCCCGCCGGCACTGATCGACGCCGTCGCGTTCGAATTGACCCGGCGCCCGGACTGCGTGATGAGCACGGCCGCACACGCCATCGACGGCACCGGGGACTTCCTCAACCCCCATGTGGTCAAGGTCGTCCTGGACCGCTCGGGCACGGCGCTCTATTTCAGCCGCGCGCCCATCCCCTGGTGGCGCGACGGCGCGGGGACGCCGGGCGCTTCGCCGCAAGCGCTTTTCAAGGCACTGGCAAACCCCGCGCCCTTGCGCCACGTGGGCATCTATGCCTACCGGGGCGCCTTCCTGCGCGGGTTCCCGGCCCTGGAGCCCGCGGCGCTGGAAGGCATAGAGTCGCTGGAACAGCTGCGCGTGCTCTGGCACGGCCACCGCATTGCGGTGCACATTTGCGAGCAGGCGCCCGGCCAGGGCGTTGACACGCCCGAGGATCTGGCACGGGTGCGCAAACACCTGCAACACGCCGCCCCTTCCCCCTGAGCAGGCACACCGAGCCTGCCGGCCCTGTCAGCCAGGGCGGGGGTCCCCATGCTATCCTCGATCGGTTGCCCCGGGGGCCCTGTCCCTGCGGAGCGGTCGCAAGCGACTGCGCGCCAATCCATTGAAACACTGAAAAGGAAAGCGATGAGACTGATTCTGTTGGGTGCCCCCGGCGCCGGAAAGGGAACGCAAGCCACGTTCATCTGCCAGAAGTACGGCATCCCCCAGATCTCCACCGGCGACATGCTGCGCGCCGCGGTCAAGGCT
>CAZFOT010000186.1:0-6916 GCA_964520365.1 uncultured Hydrogenophaga sp. | reverse complement strand
GCATCGGCCGCGTGCAGGAAGCACGCGCCATCTTCGAGACCATGCTGGCCGCGCGCAACCCGCTGGGCCTGCTGTCCGAAGACACCCACGCCACCACCGGCGAGATGTGGGGCAACTACCCGCAGACCTACTCGATGGTGGGCATCATCAACGCCGCCGTGCGGCTGTCGGCCGCCTGGGACAGCGTGATATGAGACACCCCCTGCGCCGCTTCGCGGCTTCCCCCTCTCTGGCGCCTTCGGCTTGGAGGGGGACGGCATCTCGGGCCGGCGGAGCCGGACCCTCGATGCCTCTGGATGGGCGTTGTTTCGCGCGATGCGGATCGCGCTTCGGCGCCATGGGGCACTGACATGGGCCGCCTCGTCGTCGTCTCCAACCGCATCGCCGATCCGCGCAAGCCGGCCTCGGGCGGACTGGCGGTGGCGGTGGGGCAGGCGCTGGAGGCGTCGGGCGGACTCTGGTTCGGCTGGAGCGGCAAGATCGTGGAGAACGGCACGCCCGGCGAAGGCGACCTGCACTTGCAGAGCGCCGGCAGCGTGCAACTGGCCACGGTGGACCTGAGCCGCGAGGACCACGACAGCTACTACCTCGGCTACAGCAACGGCGTGCTGTGGCCGGTGTTCCACTACCGGCTCGACCTGGCCGACTTCGACGCCGGCTACATCGGCGGCTACCGCCGTGTGAACCAGATGTTCGCGCACAAGCTTGCCAGCCTGCTGCGCCCGGACGACATCATCTGGGTGCACGACTACCACCTGATCCCGCTGGCGGCCGAGCTGCGCGCCATGGGGTGCCGCCAGCGCATGGGCTTCTTCCTGCACATCCCCATGCCGCCGCCGCTGATCCTGGCCGCCGTGCCCGCGCACGACTGGCTCATGCGCTCGCTCTTCGCCTACGACCTGGTGGGCCTGCAAAGCGAGGCCGACGTCTCGCACTTCTCGCGCTACGTCGGCACCGAGACCTCGGCCGACATCCTGGGCGAGCACGAGTTCCGCGCCTACGGCAAGACGCTGCAGGTGCAGACCTTCCCGATCGGCATCGACGTCGACGAATTCGCCGCGCTCGGCGAGAGCCGCGACGCGCGGGACATGTACGCCCAGATGCGGCGCGAATACTCTCGCCGGCGGCTGCTGCTGGGCGTAGAGCGCATGGACTATTCCAAGGGCCTGCCCCAGCGGCTCAAGACGTTCCGCCAGTTGCTGCAGAACTACCCCGAGAACCTGGGCAGCGCCACGCTGATCCAGATCGCCTCGCCCAGCCGCGAATCGGTCGATGCCTACGCCTCGCTGCGGCAGGAGCTGGAAAGCCTGTGCGGCTCCATCAACGGCGACTTCGGCGAACTCGACTGGATGCCGGTGCGCTACATCCACCGCAACGTGGCGCGCAAGCGCCTGCCCGGCCTGTACCGCGCGGCCAGCGTGGCACTGGTCACGCCGCTGCGCGACGGCATGAACCTGGTGGCCAAGGAGTTCATCGCCGCGCAGGACCCGGACGACCCCGGTGTGCTGGTGCTCTCGCGCTTCGCGGGCGCGGCCGAACAGCTGGAAGAAGCGCTGCTGGTCAACCCCTACGACACGCTGCGCACGGCCGAGACCATCCAGCGCGCGCTGCAGATGCCGCTCGACGAGCGCCAGCGCCGCCACCAGGCGCTGCTCGCGCGCATCCGCGAGCAGGACGTGCACTGGTGGCGCCGGAACTTCCTCGCGGCGCTGGCCGCCGTTCCCGCGCCGTAGGCTCAGCCGAACACCGAATCGCTCTCCGCGTGGGCGCCGCCCGCGAACACCCGCAACACCGTGGCGCCCTCTTCCTGCGCCCACAGGCGGCCCTGGATGGTGAACTGCCGCCCTCCCAGGCGGAACTCGTCGCCCAGCGCCGGCGGCACGCCATGGCCTTGCCAGAAGTCGGGCACCGTGAGCGAAGCGCGGCGGATCCAGGCCTGGTCTTCGGTGTTGAAGACCAGGACGACCCGCAGGGGTAAGGAATTCATGGCGTCTCCTTGTGCGCGGCCTCGGACCGCGATGCAAGCTTAGCGCAAGCCCGCCCGCCGTCGAGTGCCCGGGCCGCGCCCATCAGCGCCGGCGACTGGCGGGACGTGATCACCCACACGGGGATGGCCTGCAGATAGGCCTCGAAGCGGCCCTTGGTCTCGAAGCGCGCGCGAAACGGCGAGGTCTGGAACCAGTCGCCCAGGCGCGGCACGATGCCGCCGCCGATGTACACCCCGCCGCGCGCGCCCAGCGTGAGCGCGAGGTTGCCGGCCACCGATCCCAGCAGGGCGCAGAAGATCTCGAGCGCCTCCAGCGCCTGCGGCTGGCCCGCGTGCAGCGCCGCATCGGTGACTTCGGCGGCGTTCGCGACCGGGCCCATGGTCACGCCATCGGCCTCGCACAGCAGGCCGAAGGTGTCGAGCAGGCCTTGCCCGCTGGTCACGCGCTCGGCCGACGCGTGGCCATACCGGCGCACCAGGCCCTCCATGACCACGCGTTCGCGCGGCGTGCTGGCGGGCAGGGTCACGTGGCCGCCCTCGCCTTCCAGCGGCACCCAGCCGCCGCGCCCGTCGGGCAGCAGCCCCGAGACGCCCAGGCCGGTGCCCGCGCCCACCAGGCCGATGGCCGCATCCGGCTTGGCCTGGGTGCCGCCCACCTGCGCCAGCTCGTCCGCGGGCAGGTCGGGCAGCGCCAGCGCCAGCGCGGTGAAGTCGTTGAGCAGGCGCAGGGTCTGGAAGCCGAACTCGGCCTTCACCTCGCGCTGCGAGAACGACCAGTGGTGGTTGGTCATGCGGATCTGGTCGCCCGTGACGGGGTTGGCGATGGCGATCGCCGCCGCCCGCGGCGTGCCCCGGCCCAGGCCGTCCAGATAGGCGCGGATCGCGTCCTGCAAGCGCGCGTGCTCCGCGCCGGGCAGCACCCGCACGTCGGTGATCGGCGCGCCCGCCCCGGCCTGCCAGGCAAAGCGGGCGTTGGTCCCGCCCACGTCGGCGAGCAATCGGGCGTCGGCAGCAGAGGGGAAAAGAGGAGAAGATGAAGATGGCATGGACGGAAAAGGGGTCGCGCCGCGGCGGAGTGCGGTCAGATCAATTGGTTGACGATGCCGGCGATGAAGCTCAGCACGATGGTGGTGGTGACCGGCAGGAACCATTCTCGCCCGAACGCCTTGAAGCGGAAATCCCCCGGCAGCTTGCCGAAGCCCAGCTTGTGCAGCAACGGCGTGAACCAGCTGATCAGCAGCAGGGCCAGGAAGATGACGATCATCCAGCGGATCATGGGGTTGAGCGTTAAGCGTTGGGCGCGGGGCGTTCACAGCCTGTGGGTGCGGTCGCCGCTGGAGAACCCCATCGGCACCCAACCTTCGGCGTTCGCCAGCGGCGCCAGCGCGATCACCTTGAACAGCTCGCCCATTTCGTGCTCGTTCACCAGCTTGCCCAGCATCGCGTTCTCGCGCGGCCCGGCATTTTGGGCCACCTCCATCAGGCCGGCGTTGATGAGGAAGCGCCCCTGCGAGGTGTAGCCCAGCACGCCCATGCCGGCGTCCTGCGCGGCCAGCGCCACGCCGGTGAAGTTCACGTGCCCGGTGATGTCTTTTTCGCCCACGCCGGCCAGCGGATCGCCGTCGCTGCGGTGCGCGCGGTGGCAGATCAGCGTGCCCATGTGGCGCTGCGGGTGGTAGTACTCGGCTTCGGGAAAACCGTAGTCGAAGAAAAACGCCGCGCCGCGCCGCAAGCGGTCGGCCAGGGTGCGCATGAAGGCCTCGGCCTGCGGGTGGACCTCGGTCAGGTAGTCGTGCGGGCCTTCGACGCCGATCGGCGGACGCAGGTCGGTAGGCCGGTCGGCCCAGGCGAGCGCACCCCCGCCGTCCAGCGCCACGCCGCGCTCGTGCCACACGCCGCCGGCGCGCGCCAGCAGTTGCACCGGCATGGCGTCGAGCACCTCGTTGCCCAGCACCACGCCCTCCAAGCCGTCGGGCAGCACATCGGCCCAGCGCACACGGTCCGCGTGCGCGGCCAGCGTGGTGCGCTGGCGCTCGCGCAGCGCGCCTGAAAGGTCGACGATGGTGTAGCGGCGCGGCGGCCGGCCCTGCGCGGCCAGCGCGTCCAGCACCTGCAGCGCCAGCGCGCCGGTGCCGGCGCCGAACTCCCAGACCTCGTCGGTGCCGGTGGCGTCCAGCGCCTGCGCCACCTGGCGCGCCAGCGTGCGACCGAACAGCGGCGTGAGTTCGGGCGCGGTCACGAAGTCGCTGCCGCTGTCGGGCAGGTGGCCGAACTTGGGCAGCGCGTTGGCGTAGTAGCCCAGCCCGGGCTCGTACAAGGCGATGGCCATGAAACGGTCGAACGGCAACCAGCCGCCGGCTTCGGCGATGGCCTCGCGCACCCGCGCCAGGAGGGGGGTCGTTAAACTCTGCTGCTCTGTTGCCATGGGGGTTCGCACCCCCGGATTGTCCTTCATGCCCAGCGCCGCCCCGCCCTCACCCCCTGCCGCGCGCACCGTGCTCGTCACAGGCGCGGGCCGGCGCCTGGGCCGCGAGATCGCGCTCACACTTGCGCAGGCCGGCTGGAACGTGGCGGTGCACCACCGCCATTCCGCCGACGACGCGCACCGCACCGCCATCGACTGCGCGTTGCGCAGCGGCCGCGACGGCAGCGCCCACACCTTCTTTGCCGACCTCGGCGACGAAGCCAGCGTGCGCGCGCTGCTGCCGGCCGTGGCCGCGCACTTCGGCCAGGTGGATGCGGTGGTCAACAACGCCTCGACCTTCGAACACGACAGCGCAGCCACCTTCGGCTTTGCCTCGCTCGAGCAGCACTTGCGCGCCAACGCCGGCGCGGCCGTGCTGCTGGCGCAGGCGCTGCACGCGCACGCTGAGGCGCGCCAGGCCGAGGGCGTGGTCGTCAACCTGCTCGACCAGAAGCTCTGGAACATGAACCCGGACTTCTTCAGCTACACGCTCTCCAAGGCCGCCCTCGAAGCCGCCAACACCATGCTGGCCCTGGCCCTGGCGCCGCGCGTGCGCGTGGTCGGCGTGGCGCCGGGTCTCACGCTCACCAGCCACTTGTTGACCGATGAGAAGTTCGCCGAGCTGCATCAGCAGTCGCCGCTGGGCCGCTCATCGAGTCCGCAGGACGTGGCCGCCACCGTGGCCTTCGCGCTGGACAACCGCTCCATCACCGGCACCACGCTGCTGGTGGACGGCGGCCAGCACCTCATGCGCTTCGAGCGCGATTTCTCGCTGATGTAAGCGCCATGATCAACAAGGGCAATCAGAAACTCTCGCTGACCGGGCTGCGCTTCGAGGCCAATCTCGGCATCCTGGACCATGAGATCAACGCCTCGCAGCCGATCTCGGTCGACGTGGAGCTCAACCTGGGCTCGCAGCCCCTGCAACCCGCCGACGACGAGATACGCAGCGTGCTGGACTACCGCAAGGTGCATGACATCGTGATCGCGGAATGCACCGAGCGCCACGTCAACCTGCTCGAGAGCCTGACCGGCAAGCTCTGCCAGCGCCTCATGGGCCTGCCCGGCGTGCTGGGCGTGCGAGCCAGAATCATCAAGCTCGAGATCTTCGACGACTGCGAAGTCGCGATCGAACAGCAGGTAGGACAGTGGTGAGCCATGAGCGTGCCTGAACACCGTGTCGCCGGCATCGATACCGGCCACGTGATCTACCTGCCTCCATGGGGCCGGGTCGTCCTGTTCGGCCTGCTCGCGCTGCTGGGCCTCGTGGCGCTGGCTGGCAGCGCCTACTTCCTGCTGGCCAACGATGCCAGCGAGAAGGTGGTGTCGCTGATGTCGGTGGCGCAGACGGCCATCGGCGCCGCCGTGGTGGTGCTGTTCGTGCTGTTCTCCGAGCGCCAGCTGAGCACGCGCCGACTCTACGAGAAGACCAACCAGTTCCTCGAGACGCACCTGCTGGAGAGCCTCTCGCGCATCGAGATTCCCCAGTGCAGCAAAATCGCCACGGTGACGGTGCGCGAGGTCAAACGTCCTGCCCGCATCCACGGGCAGCGCAAAGACATCTTCGGCATCAACTACCTCCTGGAGCTCGGTGAGTTCCGGATGAAGATATGGGTGGGCATCAACGTCAAGCGGCTGAGCGTGATCTATTTCGTCGCGGCCAACGGCGAGGACGACGTGACACGCTGCCAGGAGGCGTTCCACTTCACCTTTTCCGGCGCCAGCAAGGTGGGCTACAGCACGCACTTCGAGCATGCCGAGGTCGAGGGCGAGTCCATCGTCTCCATGTGGTCGACGGCGCTGGCCGAGAATGCCATCCTGGGCAATCCTGCGGAGCAATTGTTCTGGTCGCAGGACGTGGCCATGATGACGCAATCCGTCGCCCGCACGGCGATGCGCCACGGCCTGCAACTGCACACCGAAACCGACCCTGGCCCCCTGTAGAGAATCGTCCATGAACACCGAATTCGAAAACCGCAAACTCGAGAAACGCCTGTGCCGCGAAGTCGGCCGCGCCATCGTGGACTACAACATGATCGAGGAAGGCGACCGCGTGATGGTCTGCCTCTCGGGCGGCAAGGACAGCTACGGCATGCTCGACATCCTGCAGAAGCTGCAGGCGCGCGCGCCGATCGATTTCGAGCTGATCGTGGTCAACCTGGACCAGAAACAGCCCGGTTTCCCGGCCGACATCCTGCCCGCCTACCTCACGAAGCTGGGCGTCCCGTTCCACATCGAGAACCAGGACACCTATTCCATCGTCAAGCGCGTGATCCCCGAGGGCAAGACCCTGTGCAGCCTGTGCAGCCGGCTGCGCCGGGGCATCCTGTACCGCGTGGCGGGCGAGCTTGGCGCCACCAAGATCGCACTGGGCCACCACCGCGACGACATCCTGCAGACGCTGCTGCTCAACATGTTCTTCGGCGCCAAGCTCAAGGGCATGCCGCCCAAGCTGGTCAGCGACG
>CAZFOT010000185.1:0-6998 GCA_964520365.1 uncultured Hydrogenophaga sp. | reverse complement strand
AGGCTACGGCCTGTCGGAGACCAGCCCGTCGGCCAGTTGCAACCCGACCACCAGCACCGCGTACAGCGGCACCATCGGCGTGCCCCTGCCCAACACCTGGATGAAGTGCCTGGACGACGACGGCAACGAGGTGGCGCTGGGGCAGCCGGGCGAGATCGCCATCAAGGGGCCGCAGGTGATGGCCGGCTACTGGCAGCGGCCCGACGAGACCGCCAAGGTCATGACCGCCGACGGCTACTTCAAGACCGGCGACATCGGCGTGATGGATGAACGCGGCTTCTTCAAGATCGTGGACCGCAAGAAGGACATGGTGCTGGTCAGCGGCTTCAACGTCTATCCGAACGAGGTCGAGGATGTGGTCGCGCAGCTCGATGGCGTGCTCGAATGCGCGGTGGTCGGCGTGCCCGACGAGAAGTCGGGCGAGGCGGTCAAGCTGGTGGTCGTGAAGAAGAACCCGGCACTGACCGAGGAGCAGGTGCGCGAGTACTGCAAGGCCAACCTCACCGGCTACAAGCAGCCCAAGGTGGTGGAGTTCCGCGACGAGCTGCCCAAGACCCCGGTGGGCAAGATCCTGCGGCGCGAGCTGCGCGACGGCAAGTAGCTCGCGCCGCTTTCCTTCCAATGTGTTGCGCGGGCCGCGAGGCCCGGGCCGCCTTTGGCCCGATACTGGCGCGATGCAGCACCCCACACCCTCCGCCCGAGGCGCCGACCGGCGCCAGCGCGTCCAGTCCGCGCAAACCGGCATGGCCATCCTCAAGGCGCTGGCGCGGCTCGGCGGCGCAGCCAGCCTGACGGCCATTGCCGGCGAAGTGGGGGAGAGCGCCGCCAAGGTGCACCGCTACCTCTCCAGCTTCGCGCAGGAAGGCTTCGTCGCCCAGAACCCCGGCACCCTGCACTACCACCTGGGCCCGGAGTCGATCCGGCTCGGCCTGGCCGCGCTGCGCCAATGCGATCCGGTGCGCCTGGGCGAGGGCGCGCTGTTGCGGCTGCGCGCCCTGGAGATCACCTGCTTCATCGCGGTGATGGGCAACCTCGGGCCGACCGTGCTGCGCATCGAGGAGCCGTCGCTGCCCGTGACGGTGAACATTCGCGCGGGCTCCGTCCTGCCCCTGCTCTGGTCGGCCACCGGCCAGGCCTTTCTCGCGTTCTCGGACGATGCCGAGAGCCTTCGCCAGGCCGAACGGGAATACGAAGGCGGGACCAGCGAGCAGCGTGCGCTGCTTGGCGGCCCCGACCCCATCGCCCGCCTGCGCCGCCAGGTCCGCGAGCAGGGCTGCGCCATCGTGCACGACACCTTGCTGCGCGGCATCAGCGCCGTCTCGGCGCCGATCCTCGACGCCGGCGGCCACGTCTGCGCGGTGCTGACCGCCCTGGGCGCGAGCAACGGCTTCGACGCCCGGCCCGATGGCCGGATCTGCCCGCAGGTGGCTCGCGAGGCGGCCGAGATCAGCGCGGCCATGGGCAGCACCCCCCTGCGCCGCTGACGCGGCTCGGTGCCACCGCCAGAGGCGGCGGCTCTTCGGGCACGTCCAAGCCTGCGCAGGCAGGCTTGGAGCCGCGGCCCTCAGCCCCCTCTCTGGCGCGCCCTTCGGGCGCTTGGAGGGGGGACGGCATCTCGGGCCGGCGGAGCCGGACCCTTGCTGCCCCTGGCTTTGGACCTCTCCTCACTCGACAGAAGCGGCATGCCATGAGGGAAAACGCTGAATGTCGGTCATTCAATATGCGTAATACAATTACGCATATTGAATGAAATGGAGCCACCGTGCCATGACGAACACTGCTTCGCCCGCCCCGGCCGCGCGCTGCCCCGTGGACCACCAGGCGCTGGCTGCGCCCAATGGCTGCCCGGTCAGCGCGGCAGCGGCAGCCTTCGACCCCTTCGAGCCGGCCTACATGCAGGACCCGGGGCAGTACCTGCGCTGGGCGCGCGAGCAGGAGCCGGTGTTCTGGAGTCCCCGGCTGGGCTATTGGGTGGTCACGCGCTACGAGGACGTCAAGGCGGTGTTCCGCGACAACATCCTCTTCTCGCCATCGATCGCGCTGGAGAAGATCACCCCGGCGCCGCCCGAGGTCATGCAGGTTCTGCAGCGCCATGGCTTCGCGATGAACCGGACCATGGTCAACGAGGACGAGCCGGACCACATGGAGCGCCGCCGCCTGCTCATGGACGCCTTCCTGCCCGAGCGCCTGGCCGCCTACGAGCCCATGGTGCGGTCGCTGGCGCGGCAGTACATGGACCGCTTCATCGACAAGGGCCGGGCCGACCTGGTGCGCGAGATGTTCCACGAGATCCCGCTCAACGTCGCGCTGAAGTTCCTGGGCGTGCCCGACGACGGCGCCGAGCAGTTGCGCCAGTTCGCCGTGGCGCACACGCTCAACACCTGGGGCCGCCCGACCGCGCAGGAACAGCTGCAGATCGCGGAGAACGTGGGCCGCTTCTGGCAGACCGCCCAGCGCATCCTCGACGGCATGATGGCCCGCCCGGACGGCGAGGGCTGGATGTACGAGTCGATCCGGCAGCACCTGCTGCACCCGGCGATCGTGACCGAGTCCTATCTGCGCTCGATGATGATGGCGATCCTGGCCGCCGCGCACGAGACCACCTCGAACGCGACGGCCAACGCCTTCATGACGCTGCTCACGCAACGCCAGGCCTGGGAAGCGATCTGCGAGAACCCGGCGCTGATCCCCAACGCGGTCGAGGAATGCCTGCGCGTGGCCGGCTCCATCATCGCCTGGCGCCGCGTGGCCACGGCCGACGCCGAGGTGGGCGGCGTGTCCATCCCCGAGGGCGGCAAGCTGCTGATCGTGCAGGCCTCGGCCAACTTCGACCCGCGGCATTTCGAGAATCCGGAGCAGGTCGACCTCTACCGCGAAAGCGCGGTGGAGCACCTGAGCTTCGGCTATGGCGCGCACCAGTGCATGGGCAAGAACATCGCGCGCATGCAGATGCGGGTGTTCCTGGAGGCGTTCGCCCGCCGCCTGCCGCACATCCGCCTGGTGCCGGGCCAGCAGACCCGCTACCTGTCCAACACCTCGTTCCGCGGGCCGGACGAGTTGTGGGCCGAATGGGACCCTGCGCTCAATCCGGAGCGCGCCGATCCGGCCCTGCGGGAAACCGACCCGGGCGGCTTCTACATCGGCCCGCCGGCCAAGGACGGCATCGCGCGCACCGTCGTCGTGCGCGAGAAGCACGCCGAAGGCGAAGGCCTGTTCCGCCTGGTGCTCGCCGATCCGCGCGGCCATGCCCTGCCGGCCTGGACGGCGGGCGCCCATGTCGATCTGATCGCGGGCGGGTTCCGCCGCAAGTACTCGCTGTGCGGGCGCGCCGACGACCGCCACACCCTGCAGGTCGTCGTGCAGCGCGAAGCCGGCGGCCGGGGCGGCTCGCGGCATTTCTGCGACCAGTTGGCGCCCGGCGCCGCGCTGGGCCTCTCCGGCCCCAAGAATCTGTTCCGGCTGGACGAGTCCGCCGGGCACTTCGTGCTGATCGCCGGCGGCATCGGCATCACGCCCATGGTGGCCATGGCCGACCGGCTCAGGCAACTGGGCAAGTCCTACGCGCTTCACTACGCCGGCCGCGACCGGCGGCACATGGCCCTGCTGGACCGGCTGGAGCAGGACCACGCGGACCGGCTCAACCTGTACGTCAAGGCCGAGGGCCGGCGCATGGACCTGGGCGCGATGCTGGCCGGCGTGGACGCCCGCACGCGCGTCTACGCCTGCGGCCCCGACCGGCTCATCGGCGAGCTGGAAATCCTCGGCGAACAGTGGCCCGAAGGCGTGCTGCGCTTCGAGCACTTCAGCGCGGATGTGGCGGTGCTCGATCCCGCCAGGGAACACGCCTTCGTCGCCGAACTCAAGGACTCGAACCTGAGTGTGAACGTGGCCGCGGACCAGACGCTGCTGCAGGCCCTGCAGGCCGCCGGTTTCGACGTGCCCTGCGATTGCGGCGAAGGGCTGTGCGGCACCTGCGAGGTCAACATCGTCGAGGGCGAGGCGGATCACCGCGACAAGGTGCTGAGCCGGACCGAGCGCGCGGCCAACCGGCGCCTGATGGCGTGCTGCTCCCGGGCCGCGGGCTCGAGGATCGTTCTGGCCCTGTAACCCGAGCCGCGGCCGCTTCTGGCAACATCGGCACCATGCCCGCCGCCAGCACCGCCATCGTCTCCGCCCTGCGCGAGGAACTCGCCGAAGTGCTGGCGCTCATGCCCGACGAGCGCAGACAGACCGTCGGTGGGCGCGACTTCTGGGTCGGACACCTGCACGGGCAGGCCGTGGTGGCGGTGCTCTCGGGCATCGGCAAGGTCGCGGCGGCCACCACCGCGGCCTTGCTGATCGAGCGCTTCGGCGTCGGCCGCATGGTCTTCACCGGCGTGGCCGGCGGCCTCGGCCCCGGCGTCAACGTGGGCGACATCGTGCTGGCGCGAAACTTCCTGCAGCACGACATGGACGCCTCGCCCATCTTTCCGCGCCACGAGGTGCCGGGCTACGGACGCTCGCGTTTCCCCGCGGACGGCGCGCTCGCCGGTGTGCTGGCGCAGGTCTGCGAACGCGTCCTGCAAGGCCTGCCCGAGCGGCTGGGCGACGAGACCGTGCAGGCGTTCGGCCTGCGGGCGCCGCGCCTGCACCAGGGCCTGCTCGTCAGCGGCGACCGCTTCGTCGCCACCAGCGCCGAGAGCCAGGCCCTGCGGCGCGAGCTGCCCGATGCCCTGGCGGTGGAGATGGAAGGCGCGGCATTCGCGCAGGTCTGCCACGACTTCGGCGTGCCGCTGGCGGTGGTGCGCACCGTCTCCGACCGCGCCGACGACGCCGCGCACGTGGACTTCGCGCGCTTCCTGCGCGAGGTGGCCAGCCGCTACAGCGCGGCCATCGTCGAGGCGGCCATGCCCGCCCTTGCCGCTGCACCGCCATCCCGTCCGGCATCACCTGCTGGCGCCTGAGGGCGCTCCGGTTCAGAGCTTGTAGGTCGAGAGCAGGATGCTGGTTTCGGTGTTGGCGACGCCCTCGATCTGGCGGATCTCCCCGAGCACGCGGTCGAACGCCTCCAGCGACTGCGCCTGCAGCTCGGCCACGATGTCCCAGCGCCCATTGGTGGAGTGCAGGCGCGACACATTCGGGTGGCCGCGCAACCGGCGCAACACCTCGGGGGCGCGATTGCCCTCGACCGCGATGGTCGTCAGCGCCCCGATCCGGTGCGCCTCCACCTGCGGCCTGAGCCGCACCGTGTAGCCCACGATCACGCCGTCGCGCTGCAGCCGGGCCAGCCGGTTCTGCACCGTGCCGCGGGCGAGCCGGAGCCGCTGCGCCAGGGTGGCCACCGGGGTGCGCGCGTCCGCGCGCAGCAGGGCGATCAGCTCACGGTCGGTGTCGTCCAGAGTGGTCATTTCGCCAGATTACCTCATCGATGTGTTCAATTATCGTGCCGAATCGAACAATTAATGGGCTTTTTGTTGGCCACGAATCGCGCGAGACTGCCGCTCGGGCCGGGCACGGTGCGCGGCCCGGTCGATCAGGAGTCTTTCGCATGTCCGTGACAGCCGCAGACGGCAAGCCGCATTCGGTGCAGGCGCCGCAAGCCGTGGTGATGGTTCGCCCGCACCGCTTCCACCCCAACCCCCAGACCGCGGCCGACAACGCCTTCCAGGGCAGCGGCGCGGGCCTCGGCGCCGACCGGATCGCCGCGGCGGCCTGGCGCGAATCGGGCGACGCGGCCGACGCCTTGCGCGCCCAGGGTGTGCGCGTGCACCTGTTCGAGGACGATGGCGGCCACGACACGCCCGACGCGGTGTTTCCCAACAACTGGTTTTCCACGCACGCCGGCGGCCACGTGGCGATCTATCCCATGTACTCGGCCAACCGCCGGCGCGAGCGGCGCGCCGACGTGATCGAGCTGCTCAAGCGCGAATACCGGGTGCAGAACGTGATCGACTATTCCGGCCTGGAACCCGATGGCGTGTTCCTGGAAGGCACCGGCGCCATGGTGCTGGACCACCTGGCCCGCGTGGCCTACACGGCGGCTTCCAACCGCGCGCACGCGGTCGCCCTGGAGCGTTTCTGCTCGCACTTCAACTACGAGCCGATGGTGTTCGACACCGCCGACGCGAGCGGGCGGGCGGTCTACCACACCAACGTGCTGATGTGCGTGGCCACGGCGTTCGCGCTGGTCGGGCTGGATCTGATCAGCGACCCTTCGCGCCGCCACGCCGTTGTGCAGCGGCTGGAGGAAACCGGGCGCGAGGTGATCGCCCTGGACCGCGCGCAGATCGAGCGCTTCGCCGGCAACGCGCTGGAACTTGGCGGCGGGCAAGGCCGGGTGCTGGCGCTGTCGGTCGGCGCCGCGGCCAGTCTGCGCCCCGACCAGATCGCGCGCATCGAGCGCAGCGCGCGCCTGCTGCCCCTGGCCGTGCCCACGATCGAACTCGCGGGCGGCTCGGTGCGCTGCATGCTCGCGGGCGTGCACCTGGCCAGGCGCTGACGCCGCCGCCGTGCGGGCGCGGGGGCCTACTTCAACCAGCCGCGCTTGCGGAAGTACACCATCGGCACCACGGCCGAGAGCACCATCAGGCCGATGGCGAACGGGTAGCCGAACTGCCAGTCCAGCTCGGGCATGAAGCGGAAGTTCATGCCGTAGCTGCTGGCCACCAGGGTGGGAGGCAGCAGCGAGACGCTGGCCACCGAGAAGATCTTGATGATCTTGTTCTGGTTGATGTTGATGAAACCGACCGTGGCGTCCATCAGGAAGTTGATCTTGTCGAACAGGAAGGCGGTGTGGCTGTCGAGCGAGTCGAGGTCACGCAGGATCTGGCGCGCGTCCTCGAACTGCTCGACGCTGAGCAGGCGGCTGCGCATCATGAAGCTCACCGCGCGCCGGGTGTCCATCACGTTGCGGCGGATGCGGCCGGACATGTCCTCGTGCCGAGCGATCGCCGACAGCGCTTCGCTCAGCAGGTTGTCCGAGGCGTTGCTGTTGAGCACCTTGCCGCTGACGACTTCGA
>CAZFOT010000184.1:1058-7040 GCA_964520365.1 uncultured Hydrogenophaga sp. | reverse complement strand
GAGCATGGTGGCCAGCGGCGCGATCTCGGTCTGGCCGTAGAGGTTCCACAGGCGCACGCCCGGCAGGCGCGAGGCCAGTTCCTTGAGCACCTCCACCGGCATGATGGACGCGCCGTAGTAGCCCTTGGCCAGGCTGCCCAGCTTCGAGGCTTCGAACAAGGGCGAGCGCAGCAGCGCGATCCACACCGTGGGCGGCGCGAAGAAGCTGGTGATGCGGTGCTGCTCGATCAGGGCGAGCAGGTTGTCGGGCACGGGTTTGCCGGTGATGACGTTGCTGCTGCCGATGTAAATGGCCGGTCCGAAGAACACGTCGAGCTGGGCGCAGTGGTACAGCGGCAGGGCGTGCAGGGCGCGGTCCTCCTCGGCAATGCCGGCGTTGATCACGCAGCTCACGTACTGCCACAGCACCGCGTCGTGCGTGAGCATGGCGCCCTTCGGCGTGGACTCGGTGCCGCTGGTGTAGACGATCTGGGCCAGGTCGAAGCTGCCCAGGCTCACGTCGGGCAGCGGGTCGGTGCAGGCGGCGAGTTCATCGAAGCTGTGCATCCCCGGCACCGGGTCGCTCGGGTCTTCGGAGGGCAGCCAGATGAACTGGCCGACGGAGGTGTCCAGCGCCGCCGCCTCGCGCGCCAGCGCGGCCAGGCCGCTGTCGGTGGCCAGCGTCTTCGCGCCGGCGTGGCGCAGGATGTAGGCCACTTCGTCGGCCTTGAGCATGAAATTGATGGGCACCATGACCGCGCCCCGGCGCGCGAGCGCGAAGCGCAGCGCGGCAAAGCCGTGCGAATTGCGCGCCAGCACGGCCACCCTGTCGCCCTGCGCCACGCCCATGGCGGCCAGTCCGGCGGCCACGCGATCCACCAGCGCGTCGAATTCGGCGTAAGTCCAGCGCACGGCCCCGCAGGCGATGCACAGCTTGTCAGGCAGCCGGCGCGCGGTGCGGTGCAGGGCGTCGGCGATGGTCTGGCGGCGAACCGATGGATGGATCGAAACAGGCATGCGCGGGCTCCAGGTGAGATTAAGTCTTGATGGCGGTTGCTCAGTCATCGATTGAAAAACAATCCGCAGCATCCGCCATGAGCGTTTACACCAGGGGTGCCCTGCATGCTGTCACCTTTGCAAACCGTTTCGCCATCGATGCGTGAGCGACCGCCGACTATCATCGCGCCATGAACGCTGCTTCCGTCGCGCAAGGAACGCTGATCCGCTGGGGGCGAGGCGTTCGCGCGGCCGTGTTCGCCTGGTGGCACGTGCTGCTGCTCGGGGCGCAGATCCTGGTGCTGGCGCTGGCTCCCTCCAGCTACCGCCATGGATCGAGGCGAATGGCGGTGCTGGCCAACCTGGTCCAGGCCACGGCGCCGTTGCTGACCTGGTTTCTCGTGCTCTCGGCGCTCATCAGCATCGTGTTGATCCGCATCGTGGTGGCCACGGCCTACAGCTATGGCCTCACGCAGTACGCGATCGAGGTGCTGGTGCGCACGCTGGTGCTCGAACTCATCCCGCTGTACGCCGCCATGTTCGTGGCGCTGCGCTACGCCATGCCGGGCGCGCAGGGCGTGCGCAAGCAACTGGCGGAACAGCACCGGCTCGGGATCGAGCGCGAACACCAGGAACTGCTGCGCGCCGAACTGCTGCCGCGCGCCCTGGGCAGCATGTTCGCGGTGCCGATGCTCGCGGCCCTGAGCTGCGTGGTGGCGCTGGTGCTGACCTATTTCACCCTCTACGGGTTTTCACCGTGGGGGTTTCCGGCCTACACGCGCAGCGTGGGGCAGGTGTTCACGCCCGCCGTTTCCCTGATCTTCGGCCTGAAGACCTTCTTCTTCAGCCTGGCGGTGGCGGTGGTGCCGCTGGCAGGCAGTGCCCAGCGCGATGCCGAAGGGCGCTACAGCCGCCGCAGCGACATCTCGGAGTTCGCGCGCCTGTTTTCGGTGCTGCTGCTGATCGAGGTGGTCTCCCTGCTCGGCAACTACTACTGAGAGCGAACAGAAACCCCATGAGCGCTTCCCACGACACGTCGACCGGCGACGCCCCGCAGGACCCCACGCCCGCGGTCAGGAACCTGGAGATCAAGGCCGCCCTGCTGATGCTGCTGATGGCGGTGCTTCTGCTGGGCTCGGCCGCCTACGTGCTGTATGCGCGCGGAATGTTCGAGAACACCCAGCGCCTGGTGCTGATCGCCGACGACTCCGAGGGGGTGGTGGTCGGCATGGACATGACTTTCGCGGGCTTCGCCATCGGCCGCGTGGCGCGCATCGAGCTGGGCGACGACGGCAATGCGCGCATCCTGGTGGACGTGCCCAGCAAGGATGCCAAGTGGCTGCGCAGCTCCAGCATCTTCACCATGGAGCGCGGGCTGGTGGGTGGTACCCGCATCCGCGCCTACAGCGGCGTGCTGGAAGACCCGCCGCTGGAGGACGGCGCAGAGCGCACGGTGTTGCGGGGCGACATGGCTGCGGAAATTCCCAGGCTGATGGCCTCGGTGAGCGAGCTGCTGGAGAACCTCACGGCGCTCACCGCGTCGGAAGCCGCGCTGGCGTCCAGCCTGTCCAACGTGCAGGCGCTGACCGAGCAGCTCAAGGGGCCGCAGGGCGTGCTGGGCACAGTGCTGGGCAGCGAGGAAGACGCGAAGAAGCTGGTGACCACCATCGACCGCACCAATGCCCTGCTCGCGCGGGCCGACGCGCTGGCGGCGCGGCTGGACTCGCTGGTGGCCAACGCCGACCGCCAGGTGTTCGGTCAGGGGCAAGGCCCGGGCGGCGAAGCGCAAGGTGGGCTGGTGAACGATGCGCGCACCACCGTCCAGCAGCTCAACGGCCTGCTGGCCGAGGCGCGCACCAGCCTGCAGAAGGTGGACGGCGTGCTGGTGGAAGCCCAGGGCATCGCCAGCAACACCCGCGAGGCCACCACCGATCTGGGCACGTTGCGCGGCGAGGTCGAGTCCAGCCTGCGCAAGGTCGAATCGCTCATCAACGACATCAACCGCAAGTGGCCTTTTGCCCGCGATACCGAGATACACCTGCCGTGACCCACAGCATGACCAACCCCGCGCCGGGACCGAGGGGCCCGCGATCCTCCCGAACGCCTTGCCTGGTCGCCGCGGCTTTCGCCGCGCTGGTCCTGGCGCTTTCGGCCTGCGGCAACACGCCGCCCGCGCCCGAGTGGCGGATGAACGCCAAGGGCAGCGCCGAGCGAGCGACCGAGGCCTGGCTGGCGGGAGACAGCCGGGTGGAGGCGGCCGAGTTCGCGCGCGCCCGCTCCGAAGTGGCCCGCACTGGCCGCGCAGACCTGGTTGCAAGGCTCGAGCTGCTGCGCTGCGCCACCCGGGTGGCCGCGCTCGAATTCGGTTTGTGCGTGGGTTACGAAACCCTGGAGGGCGACGCCGCGGCGCCCGAGCAGGCCTACGCCAGGTACCTGGCCGGCGCCGCGCGGCCGGATGACGCCGCGCTGCTGCCCGAGGCGCACCGGTCGCTGGTGGCCGCGGACGCGGCGCCCGAGGCGGCGCTGGCATCGATCCAGGACCCGGTGTCGCGCCTGGTGGCCGCCGGGGTGCTGATGCGCGGCGGGCGCGCCACGCCGGGCGTGATTTCGCAAGCGGTGGAAACCGCCTCGGCGCGGGGCTGGCGCCGTCCGCTGCTGGCGTGGCTGGAGGTTCAATTGCAGCGCGCGCAGGCTGCGGGCGACGCCAACGCTGCGGCCGGCCTGCGGCGGCGCATCGACCTGGTGCTGTCCGCTGGAGATTGAGCCCACCCGCGCCGCCATCGGCGTCGCGGGGTGTCTCCTCTACCCCAGCGGCCTCAGCACCCCGAGCGCGAAAGGCAGGCTGAGCACGCCCAGCAGCGTCGAGAGCGTGACCAGGCCGGCCACGTAGGGGCCGTTGTAGCCCATGCGGGCCGCCAGCACGTAGCAGCTCGACGCGGTGGGTACGGCCGAGAACATGAGCAGCACGGTGGTCTGCGTCGGGTCCAGCCGGAACAGCAGCGACAGGCCGAGCGCCATCACCGGCATGCCCAGGTGCTTCACCGACAGCACCAGCGCGCCCAGGGTCTTGGCGCTGGCCAGCATGCCGAACTGCATGCCCGCGCCGGCGGCCATCAGGCCCAGCGCCAGCGAGGCCTGTCCGATGCGGTTGACCGTGGGTTCGAGCCATGCCGGGACGGAAAAACCGAGCAGGTTGGCGATCAGGCCCGAGAGCGTGCCGATGATCAGCGGGTTGCGCAGCAGCTCGCGCAGGAAGCCGCGCCTGGTGTGTCGCGCCATGGGCCAGACGGCACCCACGTTGAACAGCGGCACGCACACGCCGATCAGCACGGCGATCATCAGCAAGCCCTGGGGGCCGGCCACCTTCTCGGCCAGCGCCAGGGCAATGAAGGAGTTGAAGCGGAACCCGACCTGCGCACTGGCGGCGTGCAGCCGCACGTCCAGCCGCTTGCCGATCCAGGGCCAGTGCGGCAGCGAATACGTCAGGCCAATGGCCAGCACGCCCAGGCTCAGGCCCGCGCCCATCAGGCTGGACGCGGCGCCCAGGTCCAGCGGACTCTTCACGATGCTGTGGAACAGCAGCACCGGGAACAGGAAGTAATAGACCAGGCTTTCGACCTGCTCCCACACCTTGCGGTTGAGGGCGGTGAAGCGGCACACCAGGTAGCCGCACAGGATGAGCGAGAAATCGGGAAAGAGCAGTTGGGCGAAGTTCACCGGCCCGAGAATAGCCGCTGTTCAGGGTAAGCCCTTATGGGATATCCACATGTCGGCGTGGTCCCAGCGGTCGTTATAGTGTGCACGGGTGAAACACGTGGGCCGGTCGCGCGAAGGCGTGCCGGGCCGGTGTCTCTTTCGGGTGCCTGGCTTTCCAAGCCTGTCCGCGCCGCCTTTCTTTCTCAAATTGCAGGAGATCAAGACCATGCTATCCCGTCGTCGGGTTTTCGCCCTCAGCCTCGCTGCCACCGCAGCCGTCACCGCTGGAGGGGTATGGGCGCAGGACTACCCCACCAGGCCCATCAAGCTGCAAGTGCCTTTCGCTCCAGGCGGGGCGACCGATATCATCGCCCGCGTCATCTCGGTGCCGCTGGCCATCGAGCTGGGCCAGCCCGTGGTGGTGGAGAACCGCGCGGGTGGCGGCGGCATCATCGGCGCGGCCGAGCTGGCCCGCGCCGCGCCCGACGGCTATCTGCTGGGCATGGCGACCGTGTCCACCACGGCCGCCAATCCGGCCATCAACACCAAGATCACCTACAACCCGCTGACCGACTTCGTGGCCATCACCAACATCGCGGCCACGCCCAACGTGATCACGGTGCACCCGAGCTTCCCGGCCAAGGACTACAAGTCCTTCGTCGAGGAAATCAAGAAGGCGCCAGGCAAGTACTCCTACGCGTCCTCGGGCGCGGGCGGCATCGGTCACCTGCAGACCGAGTTGTTCAAGAGCCTGACGGGCCTGGACATCGCCCACATTCCCTACCGTGGCGCCGGCCCGGCGCTCAACGACACGGTGGCCGGCCAGGTGCCGATCATGTTCGACAACCTGCCGTCGTCGATGCAGTTCCTGCAGACCAACCGCCTGATCCCGCTGGTGGTCGCCGCGCCGCAGCGGGTGCCGTCGCTGCCGAACGTGCCCACCTTCAAGGAAGTGGGTCTGGAGCCGGTCAACCGCATGGCCTACTACGGCCTGCTGGCGCCCAAGGGCACACCCAAGGCGATCGTCGACAAGATCCACGCCGCCACCATCAAGGTGCTGAAGGACCCCGACGTGCGCAAGCGCATCGAAGACACCGGCGCCATCATCGTGGCCAACACCCCGGCCGAATTCACCGAGCAGATCAAGGCCGAGTACGAGGTGTACAAGGAAGTGGTGCAGAAGCAGAAGCTCACGCTGGATTGATTCGGAACACCCCCCTGCGCCGCTTTGCGGCTTCCCCCCTCTCTATTGCGCCTTCGGCGCATGGAGGGGGGACGGCATCTCGGGCCGGCGGAGCCGGACCCTTGATG
>CAZFOT010000184.1:0-1048 GCA_964520365.1 uncultured Hydrogenophaga sp. | reverse complement strand
CCCTCTCCCTCTCCCTCTCCCTCTCCCGCTTGCGGGAGAGGGCTGGGGTGAGGGCTGCGGCCATTGAAACACCACCCTGCTTCACACCTGGCGGCCGCTTGCGAAGCGGCCGCTGGCGCTTTCGTCGATGCGCTCTGGCTGGAAGAGGGTCTGTCACGCAACACGCTGGACGCGTACCGGCGCGACCTCGTGCTGCTGGGCCGGTGGCTGGCGCACCGGGGCAAGGCGCTGGTCGACACCACCGAGGCCGACCTGCACGGTTATTTCAACGAGCGCCATGCCCAGACCCGTGCCACCACCGCCAACCGGCGGCTCACGGTGTTCAAGCGCTACTTCCGCTGGGCACTGCGAGAACGCCTCATTCAAATCGACCCCACGCTGCGCCTGGCCGCCGCGCGCCAGCCGCTGCGCGTGCCCAGGACGATGTCCGAAGCCCAGGTGGAAGCGCTGCTGAACGCACCCGACGCCGGCACGCCGCTGGGTCTGCGCGACCGCGCCATGCTGGAGCTGATGTACGCCAGCGGCCTGCGGGTCAGCGAACTGGTCAAGCTCAAGACCTGGCACGTGGGCATGAACGAACACGTACTGCGCATCACCGGCAAGGGCAACAAGGAGCGCCTGGTGCCGTTCGGCGAGGTGGCGGGGCTCTGGCTGCAGCGCTACATGGACCAGGGGCGTGGCGACATTCTCGGCGGCCTGCAGAGCGAAGACCTGTTCGTGACCGCGCGGGGTTCGCGCGCGGGTGAGGCCATGAGCCGGGTCATGTTCTGGTCGCTGGTGAAGAAATACGCGCGGCAGGCCGGCATCACGGCGCCGCTGTCGCCCCACACACTGCGCCATGCGTTCGCCACGCATCTGCTCAACCACGGCGCCGATCTGCGCGCGGTGCAAATGCTGCTCGGCCATGCCGACATCTCCACCACCACCATCTACACCCACGTGGCGCGCGAACGCCTCAAGACCATCGTGGCGCGGCACCACCCTAGAGGTTGAGAACACCCCCCTGCGCCGCTGACGCGGCTTCCCCCCTCTCTGGCGCGCCCTTCGG
>CAZFOT010000183.1:0-7046 GCA_964520365.1 uncultured Hydrogenophaga sp. | reverse complement strand
TACACGCACGACGGCATCGGCACCATGGTGGTTGACGAAAAGCTCGAAAGCGTGCGCGAAGCCACCATGGACGACGTGAGCGGCATCGTGGCGCTGATCGAGCCGTTCGAGAAGGACGGCACCCTGGTCAAGCGCGACCGCACCGAAATCGAACGCGACGCCGGCTACTACACCATCATCGAACACGATGGCGTGATCTTCGGATGCGCCGCGCTCTACCCGTATCCCGAGGAGCGCACGGGCGAAATGGCGGCGCTGACCGTCTCGCCCGACACGCAAAGCCAGGGCGACGGCGAACGCCTGCTCAAGCGGATCGAGAGCCGCGCGCGCGCGCAGGGCCTGCAAAGCATCTTCGTTCTCACGACGCGAACCATGCACTGGTTCCTCAAGCGCGGATTCGTTCAGGTCAATGCCGACTGGCTGCCCGAAGCGCGCAAGCGCAAGTACAACTGGGACCGCAAGAGCCAGGTGCTGGTCAAGAAGCTGGGGTGAACGCCGGGCGCCGCACGAACAGCACGACCGCCAGCACGGCAATCGCGGAGAAGCTCAGGAAGGTCCAGTTGGCGATCGACAGGCCGAGAAAGGTCCAGTCGATCTCGGAGCAGTCGCCACTGCCCTTGAAGATCATCGGGATCGCCCGCTTGAGCGGGAACGATTCGATCATCCCGAAAAAGTCGCGGCCGCAACTGAGGATTTCCGGCGGATTCCACTGCAGCCAGCTCTGGCGCGCGGCCACAAAGGCACCGAACGCCGCCAGCACGCCCATGCCGACCAGACCCGTCGCCTGCAGCTTGCGGTTGGCCATCAACGCGGCCAACCCAGCGCAAACCGCCACAAGGATCAGCGCATACCGCTGGACGATGCACATGGGACACGGCTCCAGACCCACCGAATGCTGCAGGTAAAGGCCAAAGGCCAGCATGGCAACGCTGCCCGACGCAATCAGGGTGAGCCAGAGTCTGGTGTTCGAGAATTTCAGCATGAAAAGGACGGTTGGAACGAAACAAGGGCGTTCGCCTGAACGCCCGCGCCGCGATTGGAACACCGTTTGCTCCGGAGAGTTTCCCAAAGCGGGCACAATTTCACCTTTCCCACACAGACAACACACCAAGGATCCCGACATGGCCCGCACCGTCAACTGCATCAAGCTCGGCAAGGAAGCCGAAGGCCTGGACTTTCCCCCCTACCCCGGCGAACTGGGCAAGCGCATCTACGAAAGCGTGAGCAAGGAAGCCTGGGCGGCGTGGCTCAAGCACCAGACCATGCTGCTCAACGAAAACCGCCTCAACCTGGCCGATGCGCGCGCGCGCCAGTATCTCGCCCGCCAGATGGAAAAGCATTTCTTTGGCGAAGGCGCGGATGCCGCCGCCGGCTACGTGCCGCCTTCCGACACGAACTGACCGTCCGAAAAGCGTGCCCAAGGCACCCGCAGCGCACCGGCACGCAGAGAGTGAACGGCACGCGCTGGTGATCGGCGCAGGCCTTGCGGGCGCGGCCGTCTGTGCCGTGCTGGCGAGAAGCGGCTGGCGCCTGACCCTGGTGGACGCGGCCCACGGGCCGGCGCAGGCCGCATCCTCGCTCCCGGTCGGCATGCTCAGTCCGCACGTCACCCGCGCACCCACACCCCTGTCGCGCCTGTCGCTGCTGGGGGTGGCCGACACGCGCGCCGAGCTGGAACGCCTGGTCCCGCAGGGACACGGCTGGCAGGCCTGCGAGGTCGACAACCTGGGCCACGATGCGGGCCGATGGCCTGCCGCACTGGTGCGCCCGGCGGCGCTGGTGAACGCGTGGCTGGACGAGGCGGGCCGGCTGGTCCCGCTGACCACGCGATGGAACCAGTCGGTGGCGCAGTTGCGCGAGTCCTCCGCCGACGCAGCGGCACCTTCCTTCTGGACAGCGCTGGGCCCCGACGGCTCCTCCATCGCGCAAGCGCCCGTGGTGGTGGTTTGCGCCGCGTTCGGCAGCCTCTCCATCCTCTCGGGCGAAGGCGCCGGCTTGCTACCGCCGGACGCCCTGCCCCTGCGCCCGGTCAAGGGCCAGATGTCGTTGGCCGAGCTGACCGGTGAGCCATTGGCCGACCGGCCGCAGAGGGACAACGGCGTCCACGTGCCCTGCTATGAAGACGTGGGCCTGGCGCCCGAGTGGCCCACGCGCATCTGGGCCATGGGCTCGACCTATGTGCGGGGCGATGCCGGCACCGAGGTCACGGACGCGGAACACGAACGCAACGCGCACAGCCTGCTCGCCATGAACCCCATGGCCTGCGCCCGGTTTCGCGAGGCGGCGCAGGCGAACCGGTTGCTGGGATGGGCCCAGGCGCGCTGCGCCTCCCTGGACCGCCTGCCGCTTGCGGGTGCGGTGCCGGACACGAGCGCCCTGCTTCCGATGATGCGCCTGGCCAACCGCCGCGCCCGGCCCGGCCTGTCGGACGTGCCTCGCCTGCCAGGCCTCTACATGCTCGGGGCCTTGGGCTCCAGGGGCATCACACTCGCGCATTGGTGTGCCAAAGCGCTGGCGGCCCGGATCCACGGGCTGCCCTTCGAGGAAGGCCCCCCGGACCTGCTGGCGGCCATCGACCCTGCCCGGTTCGCCTGGAAACAAGCCCGGAGAGGGTGACTCCCCCCACCGCTTTGTGGTGCCTGGAGAGGGGCGGCGATCCGCCCCTCATTTCACAAACGGTCCATCCAGACCGACAGTTCCTCGCTTCGCAGCGGACGGGCCAGCAGCGCGACGATGCCCAGCCGTTCCGCATTGCGCCGCACGCGCCGACGGCTCCACCACCCGGCCAGCGGCCCGGCCAGTTCGCTCATGGCCACCGCAAGTCCGTGGGTGTTTCGGCGACGGAACAGCCTCATCAGCGTCCAGGGCTCGATGTGGTGGTCGTCGAGATTGAACACCCCGCAGCGATAGACGTTCCGCCCCATGAGGTCCACGGCCACATTGGTGGTATCGGCCTCGTCGACCTCTTCCACGCCGGCCTGGGCGAGATGGTCGCGCAGCAGAACCACCTCATCCTTGTCCAGTCCGACGAGCAGGCCCCGCCTGGGAATGCCTTCCGGCGTCAGTTCCTCCTGCAGTCGCGCCGGCGAAGTGATGTCCAGGTCGAGAAGCCCCGAATCCACCTGCCGAACCGCAAAAACAGCATCCAGATCGTGAAGGATGCTCACCCATTGGATCGGCCGCTCAAGCACCCGCCAGGCATGCTCGGGAGCATCCGGCCCCACCCAGATCAACCATTGGCCGCGAGGCAATTGCTTCGCATGGGAAAGCACCGCTTCGGCGGAACTGCCATCGACGAGCATCACCTGCGGACCGGCATTGGTGGCAGACGCATCCGGCATGCTCGCCGGCGTCCAGGGTGCATAGGAAAGTTCTCGCTCCTCCGACAGGCGAAACACCGTATTGAGCGCATGGCGTTCCACATCGCTGAAGCCGACCACGCTCACAAAAACCCTTTGTTTGTGCATGCGCTGGATATTACTGCCGGTTCAGACGGCCGGTACCGCGATCGCGAACGCGGCGAAATGAAGAACCCATGCTAAACATATAGCTGATAGCTATATTGCAATAAGCAAAAAGTCGTTTGATATCTAAGACCCCCTGTATACAGTGACGCCCATGCCAGACGCCGTCACCCGCTGCCGGCGGCCGACCTCACACCCTACGACGATGTACCAGTATTCCGATTTCGACCGACAGTTCGTCCACCAGCGCGCAGCCCAGTTCCGCGACCAGTTGGAGCGGCACCTGGCCGGCACCTTGCCCGACAGCGACTTCAAGCTGCTGCGGCTGCAGAACGGCTGGTACATCCAGCGCTTCGCGCCCATGTTGCGCGTGGCCGTTCCCTACGGCGAAATCAACACCGCGCAATTGCGTGTGCTCGCGCGCATCGCCCGCGAGTTCGACCGCAAGGAGGACCACGACGTCTCGAAGGCCAATGCCGGCCTGGCCCAGGTGGCCACGCTGCCCGACCACAACGCCCACTTCACCACGCGCCACAACGTCCAGTACAACTGGATTCCGCTGTCGCGCGCCGCCGACGTGATGGACTTGCTGGCCAGCGTGGGCATGCACGGCATCCAGACCAGCGGCAACTGCATCCGCAACATCAGCACCGACGCGCTGGCCGGCATCGCGGTGGACGAGGTGGCCGATCCGCGCCCATTCGCCGAAATCATGCGCCAGTGGAGCACGCTGCACCCGGAATTCGCCTTCCTGCCGCGCAAGTTCAAGGTGGCCATCACCGGTGCCACCGAAGACCGCGTCGCCTCGCCCTGGTACGACGTCGGCCTGCGCCTGGTCCGCAACGTGGACGGCGATCTGGGCGTGCAGGTGCGCGTCGGCGGCGGCATGGGCCGCACGCCCATCATCGGCACCGTGATCCGCGAGTTCCTGCCCTGGCAGCACCTGCTGAACTACCTCGAAGCCGTGGTGCGCGTCTACAACCGCTACGGGCGGCGCGACAATTCCTTCAAGGCACGCATCAAGATCCTCGTCAAGGCCGAAGGCCAGAACTTCATCGACCAGGTCGAGGCCGAGTTCGACGACATCCTGTCCAAGGACGGCGCGCCGCACACCATCACGCAGGTCGAACTCGATCGCGTCAGCGCTTTCTTCGTGCCACCGGCCCTCCATTGCGACCGCAAGAGCGCCGACGCCAAGATCGCCCACATCCTCAAGGCGGCCGCGGAGGACGACATCGAGTTCAGCCGCTGGCTGCAGCGCAACGTCAAACCCCACAAGAACCCCGACCTGCGCGCCGTCACGCTCTCGTTCAAGCGCCTCGGACAGTCGCCGGGCGACGCCACGGCCGAGCAGCTCGAACGCGCGGCCGATCTGATCGACCGCTTCTCGGCCGGCGAGGCGCGCATCACCCACGAGCAGAACCTCATGCTGCCCTGGGTACGCTGCGACCAGTTGCCCGAGCTGTGGCGCGAAGCGCGCCGCCTTGGCCTGGCCCGCCCCAACATTGGCCTGCTGACCGACATGATCGTCTGCCCCGGCGGCGACTTCTGCGACCTGGCCAACGCGCGCTCGCTGCCGATCGCTCAGGCCTTGCTGGAACGCTACCGCGACCTCGACGAGCTGCACGACCTGGGCGAGATCGACCTGAACATGAGCGGCTGCATCAACTCCTGCGGCCACCACCACAGCGGCCACATCGGCATCCTCGGCGTCGACAAGGACGGCCAGGAGTGGTACCAGGTCACGCTGGGCGGCTCCGACGGTTCGCGCCTGTCCGGCCCGGCCGTCCCGGGCAAGGTGATCGGTCCCTCGTTCGCGGCCGCCGAGATGCAGGACGTGGTCGAGGCATTGCTGGACACCTACCGCGCCGAGCGCCAGGACGGCGAGACCTTCATCGCCACCGTGCGCCGCGTTGGCATCGACCCGTTCAAGGCGGCCGCCAATGCCGTGCGCACGCACACGGCCCGCCCCGTCGCGGCCAGCGCCTGACACGGGAGCCCACGACCATGACAACGCCTACCCACACCCCCATCGAGCTGTTCAAGGCCGACAGCTTCGCCGCGCCGGAGGCACCTTCCGCCCGGCTGGTGCTGCCCAACGATGCCGACCCGCGCGATGCCTCGCTCGAAGGCATCAGCGTGGTCGAGCTGCAGTTCCCCAAGTTCAGCGACGGCAGGGCCTTCAGCCAGGCCTTCCTGCTGCGCCGCCGCCTGGGCTTTGCTGGCCAGATCCGCGCCACCGGCGATGTGCTGATCGACCAGTTGCAGCAGATGCAGCGCAGCGGCTTCACCCAGGCCGTGCTGCGCGCCGACCAGGATCTGGCCCATGGCCGCGCGCAACTGGCGCGCTACCCCGACTTCTACCAAGGTGACGCCGTGGATACGCAGCCGCGCTTCGCCACCGCCGCCTGAAACACAAGAGACGACGCACCATGAGCACCATCGATCTCGCACACGTCAATGCCCAGCTCGGGCGCGATGCCCCTGGCCTGGTGAGCTGGGCGCTGGCCTTGGGCCAGCCCGCCATCGTCACCACCAACTTCCGCCCTTACGAGGCCGTGATCCTGCACCTGGTCACGCGCGTGCAGCCCGACGTGCCCGTGGTCTGGATGGATAACGGCTACAACACCGAGGCCACCTACCGCTACGCCGATGAAGTGACCCGGCAGCTCGGGCTGAACCTGCGCATCTACCTGCCCCTGCGCTCTCGCGCCCACCGCGAGGCGGTGGACGGCCCGACACCCGCGCTCGACGACCCGCGCCACGCCGCCTTCACCGAAGAGGTCAAGCTCGAACCCTTCGCCCGCGCGCTGCGCGAGACGGCACCGAAGGTCTGGTTCACCGCGCTGCGTGCCACCGACACCGCCGTGCGCGCCCAGATGGACCCCGTGAGCATCAACCCCGACGGCCTGATCAAGGTCGCGCCGCTGCTGCACTGGTCGTCCAAGGACCTGTACCAATACTGCGAGGCCCACGGCCTGCCCAACAACTTCGACTACGTGGACCCGACCAAGGGCGAAGACAGCCGCGAGTGCGGATTGCACCTGGCCCACTGAACCGAGTTTCCCGACACCGCCATGAACGCACGAACCGAACCCGACGTGATCCAGTCCGCCCTGAAGCAGGCTGCCGAGCACCACCTGAGCAACACCCACCTGGACGCCCTGGAGGAAGAAACCATCTTCATCCTGCGCGAGGTCGCGGCCGCCTTCGAGCGCCCCGCGCTGCTGTTCTCCGGCGGCAAGGACTCGCTGGTCATGCTCAAGTGCGCCGAGAAGGCCTTCGGCGCCGGCCGCATCCCCTACCCGCTGCTGATGATCGACACCGGCCACAACTTCCCCGAAGTGACCGATTTCCGCGACCTGCGCGCCAAGGAACTCGGCGCCGAACTCATCGTGCGCAGCGTCGAGGACTCCATGGCGCGCGGCACGGTGCGCCTGGCGCATCCGGGCGAGAGCCGCAACGTACACCAGTCGGTCACGCTGCTCGAAGCGATCGAGGAATTCCGCTTCGACGCGCTGATTGGCGGCGCGCGCCGCGACGAGGAAAAGGCCCGCGCCAAGGAACGCATCTTCAGCCACC
>CAZFOT010000182.1:0-7059 GCA_964520365.1 uncultured Hydrogenophaga sp. | reverse complement strand
CGGCGGCGGTCGAGGACTTCGTCAAGGCCGGCTACGACCTGAGCGCCGAAGCCATCCTGCTGTGCGAGAGCGACGGCACATCCAAGGAAGTGGAGGAAGAGATCGAGCGCATGAGCGCCGTGCTGCGCGACTGCGGCGCCACCGCCATCGCGGTCAGCCGCGACGAGGCCGAGCGGCTGCGTTTCTGGAGCGGGCGCAAGAACGCCTTCCCGGCCAGCGGCCGCATCAGCCCCGACTACATGTGCATGGATTCGACGATTCCGCGCAAACGGCTGGCCGACATCCTGATCGCCATCGCCGGGATGGAAAAGACGTACCGGCTGCGCTGCGCCAACGTGTTCCACGCCGGCGACGGCAACCTCCATCCGCTGATCCTGTTCGATGCCAACGACCCCGACCAGTTGCACCGCTGCGAGCTGTTCGGCGCCGACATCCTGGAGACCAGCGTAGCCATGGGGGGCACGATCACGGGCGAACACGGCGTGGGCGTGGAGAAGCTCAACAGCATGTGCGTGCAGTTCTCCGCCGAGGAAAACCAACAGATGTTCGCCGTCAAGCGTGCTTTTGATACCAATGGGCTACTGAATCCCGGCAAGGTCATACCGACGCTGCAACGTTGTGCTGAGTACGGAAAAATGCTGGTGCGCGCGGGGCGGCTCGCACACCCGGAACTGCCCCGCTTCTGACGGTCATATTTCACTGACCCTCTGGTCAGCCCTGGGGTAAAGTGGTGTCAGATGAGCGCCCTTCACCCTCAGCCTGACACCCGAGCAACGCCGCCAGCCACCGAGGTGAAGCTGTCGGTGCGCGAGCGGGCGTTGCTGCGCGAAGTGGAAGCCCTGCGGGCCGAGAACGCTCATCTGCGCGGCCAGCGCGAGCGGCATCTTCCGGGCCAAGCGTCCGATCGCATCGACCCGCGGAGCGACCCGGACGCGGCGCTGGCCGGCATCGCGCACCGGGAATACAAGTCGGTTTTCGCGGCCCTGTCCGCCGTCTTCCCGGCCGGCATCTTCCGCATCGACCACGCGGGCGTTTCGACGCACGTCGATGAGCGCCTGAAAACCCTCTTTTCGCTGGAGCCGGCCGATTTTTCCCATGCCGGCTGGCTCGAACGCGTTCATCCCGAGGACCGGGAAAGCGTGCGGCAGGTCTGGAGCGAAGGCGTGTCGCTGGCCGAGGAGCGCAGCGTCGAGTTCCGCCTCGTCAAGCCCGACGGCACCATCTCGCACGTCCTGGCGAACCACGTCCCCCAGACCGACGCCGGGCAGGGCCTGCTCGGCCACGTCGGTTTCATGATGGACATCAGCCGGGTGCGCGCGCTCGAAGCCGACGCGCGCATCAAGGACGAGCTCAATCACCAGATCATTGCCAGCACCACGGACTGCACCAAGGTGCTCGACCTCGATGGCGGGCTCGAGCAGGTCACGGCCCAGGGCTGTCGCCTGATGGAGATCGACGATGTCCGGGAAGTGCTCCACACCGACTGGACGGGCTGGTGGCCGGGCGAAGGACAGGAACTGGCGCGCGCGGCGATCGCCAGCGCCCGCAAGGGCGAGAGCGCCAGGTTCGTGGCGTTCGGCGCCACGTTCAAGGGCACGCCCAAATGGTGGGACACCATGATCTCGCCGATCCGCGACGCGAGTGGGGCGCCGGTCATGCTGCTGGCGGTTTCGCGGGACATCACCGAGCGGCATGAGCAGCAGGAAGAGATTCTTCGCCTCAACGCCGAACTCGAATCCCGCGTGCGGCTGCGCACCGAAGAACTGGCCCAGGCCAACCAGCGCATCCACCAGACGCTCAGGGATGCGCGGGCGCTGTACGACCAGGCGCCTTGCGGCTACCACTCGGTGAACGCCGATGGCCAGTACGTGCTCATCAACCAGACCGAGCTCGACTGGCTGGGCTACACACGCGAGGAAGTGGTCGGCAAGCGGTATTTCCGCGACCACGTGGTGCCCGAGCACCTCGACATGGTCAATGACCGCCTGCGCCGCCTGAAGCTCAAGGAAAAGCTGGAGACGGTCGAAATCGGCATGATCCGGCGCGACGGCAGCACCTTCACGGTGCTGCTCAGCAGCACCGCTTCCTATGACGACGACGGCGCGCTCGTGCGCACCAACAACACGCTGGTCGACGTCTCCGAGCGCAAGGCGGCGAGCAACGCGCTGACCGCGCAGCGCTTCTTGCTGCAGACCATCACCAACGGCGTTCCCATACAGATCGCCTTCTTCGATCGCGATCTGATCTGCCGCTTCGCCAACGCCAGCTACGCGCGCTGGGTCAGCCACACGACCCAGCAGCCGGTGGGCATGCACCTGAGCGAGATCGCCCGCCCGCAGGACTACGAGAGCGCCCGCGAGCGCCTGGCGACGGCCCTGGCCGGGCACTCCCAGCGCTTCGAGGGCGAGCGCGAGCTGCCCGACGGCACCCACTTCTACGCAGGCATCGAATACACCCCCTACCGGCACGACGGCGAGGTGCTGGGCATCATCATCCAGATGCTCGACATCTCCGAGCGGAAAGCCTCGGAAGACCAGGTGCGCGGCGTCAACGCACGGCTCCAGGAAGCCCTGACCCAGGCCCAGCGGCTCTACAACCAGGCACCCTGCGGCTACCACTCGCTCGACCTCAACGGCACCTTCGTCTCGATCAACGACACCGAGCTGGAATGGCTGGGCTACACCCGCGACGAGGTGGTGGGCAAGATGAAGTTCACCGACCTCATCCCGCCGCAACGCCACGATCTGGTGCAGGATCGCCTGCGCCGCCTGATCGAGGACGGCGTGCTCGAAGGCACGGAGTACGAGGTGAGGCGGCGCGACGGCAGCGTCTTCCATGGCTTGATTTCCTCGTCCGCCGTGCGCGACGAGGCGGGCCGCTTCCTGCGCAGCAACACCACGGTGGTCAATATCTCCCAGCGCCGGCGGGCCGAGCTGGCGCTGCGGGAAAACGAGCGCTTCATCCAGGCCATCACCGACCACGTGCCCGGGCTCATTGCCTACCTCGACGCGTCCCTGAAGTTCCGGTTCGCCAACGCCGAACACCTCCACGTCTACGGCATGGACCCCAAGGTCATCGCGGGCCGGCACATCAGCGAATGCGTGGCGCCCGAGATCTGGGCGGACATCGAGCCGCGCATGCGGGCCGCGCTGGCTGGCGAGCCGCAGCATTTCGAGACCTGGCGTCCCACGGTCTCGGGCAAGCCGATTTTCGTCAGCGCCGTCTACCTGCCGGACATCCACGAAGGCCAGGTGCAAGGGGTGTTCGTCCAGATCATCGACATCACCGAGCGCAAGCGAATCCAGGAACGCGTCGAAGGGCTCAACGAGGAACTGGAGACACGCATCAGGGAGCGCTCCACGGAACTGCTCGAGAGCGAGCAGCGTTTCCGGCTCATGGTGGACAACTTGCGCGAATACTGCATCTTCTTCATGGATGCCCAGGGCTTCATCACCGACTGGACGGACAGCGCCCAGCGGCTGGAGGGCTATTCGCCGTCCGAGATGCTGGGGCAGCACTACTCGGCGCTGTTCGACAGCGCCACCCCCGAGCTGGCCAGGACCCATGCCGACCAGATGCTGCGGCTGGCCGCGTCGAGGGGGCAGCACGAAATCAACAACTGGCACACCCGCAAGGACGGATCGCGCTACTGGGCGCAGTCGCTGCTCATCGCGTTGCGCGAGGCCCAGGGCGAACTGCGCGGCTTCGCCAAGATCAATCGCGACATGAGCGACGCCAAGCGGCTGGACGACCTGATGCGCAACATCAACGAGGAGCTGGAGAACCGGGTGACGGAGCGCACCGAGCAGTTGCTCGCCGCCAACCGGGACCTGGAGTCCTTCTCGTACTCGGTGTCGCACGACCTGCGTTCGCCGCTGCGGCACATCTCCAGCTTCGTGAGCCTGCTCGAGGAGCACCTGGGCGGCGAGTGCGACGAGGTCGCCTCGCGCTATCTGGGCACGATCGGGAACTCGGCCCGGCACATGAGCCAGCTCATCGATGGCCTGCTGGCCTTCTCGCGCCTGGGCCGCGCCGCCGTCAACGTCACGCCGGTGGACTTCGCCCGCCTGGTCGAGATCGTGGTCGGCCAGATCGCGCACGACACCGATGGCCGCGTGGTGGACTGGGTGATCGCGCCCGATCTGCCCATGGTGCAAGGCGACGCCTTGCTGCTGCGCGAGGTCTGGGCCAACCTGCTGGGCAACGCCTTCAAGTACTCCAGGCCGCGCGAACGCGCCGTGATCGAAGTCGGCTGGAGCGTGGACCCCGCGGTGGGCTACACCTTCCATGTGCGCGACAACGGCGTGGGTTTTGATACAAAATACGCGCAGAAATTGTTCGGCGTGTTCCAGCGCCTGCACCGTGCATCGGAATTTGAAGGAACAGGGATCGGCTTGGCCCTGGCCCGGCGCATCGTGGAACGCCATGGCGGAAGCATCTGGGCGGAAAGCGAAGTCGGCCGGGGCAGCGTTTTTTACTTTTCACTTCCTTTTGAAAGCGCGCAAATCCTCGAATCCAATCACGACTCGTCGTTTGCGGCTCTACAACCATGAACAAGAACGCAGAAGCCATATTGCTCGTCGAGGACAACCCCGACGATGCCGAATTGACCCGCCTGGCGCTGGCCAGGCACGGACTCGATGGGCGGGTGACCCACGTGACCGATGGCATGCAGGCGCTGGACTATCTCTACCGGCGGGACGGCTTTTCGCAGCGCGCCGGCGGCAATCCCATCCTGGTTCTGCTGGATCTGAAGATGCCGCTGCTGGACGGCATCGGCGTGCTCAAGGAAATCAAGACGTCCGACCAGTTGCACAACATCCCGGTGGTGGTGCTGACCTCGTCCACCGAGCCCAGCGATCTGCAGCGCGCCTACGACGCCGGCACCAACGCCTACATCGCCAAGCCGACGGAGTTCTCGCAGTTTCTCGGCGCGATGAAGCACGTGTGCGAGTTCTGGGGCAACATCAACCTGACCGCGCCGCAGATACCCGGCGCGGGCTCGCGCGGCTCCATGCTCGGTGAGTTGAACTGAGCCTCACCAGGTGTCGATGAAGCGGCGGGTCGGCCCCTCGCCGATGCGCGCGCTGTGCAATCCGCCGGCGATCCACTGCCGCGTGTGCGCCGGATCGATGACCGCGTCGATCTCCAGCGTGGCCGCCATCTGGATCGCCTCGCCATTGGCGTACTGCTGGGCCAGCAGGCGCTCGAACAAGGCCTCGCGTTCGGCCCCCGAGGGCACGGCTTCCAGTTCCTTGCGATAGCCCAGCCGCACCGCGCCTTCCAGCCCCATCGCGCCGAATTCGCCCGTTGGCCACGCCACGGTGAACACCGGTGCGTGAAAACCCCCGGCGGTCACGCCCATGGCGCCCAGCCCGTAGCCCTTGCGCATGACCACGGCGAACACCGGCACCCGCAGGCTCGCGGAGACGACGAACAGGCGGCTGACGTGGCGCACTTGCGCCCGGGCTTCCGTCTGCGGTCCGACCATGAAGCCGGGCGTGTCCACGAAACTCACCACCGGCAGGCCATGCGCGTCGCAGAGCTGCAGGAAGCGCGCGGCCTTGTCGGCCGCGTCGGCGTCGATGGCGCCACCCAGGTGCATGGGGTTGTTGGCCAGGATGCCCACCGGCCGGCCTTCGATGCACGCCAGCGCGGTGTGGATGCCCACGCCGAACCCCGCCCTCAGGACGAGCAGGCTGCCCTGGTCCACCGTGCCCGCCACCGCCGACAGGCTGTCGTAGACCCGCAGCCGGTTTTCGGGCACCACGCCGCGCAGCAGGGCCGCGTCGGGCGCCGGGCCGCCCTGGGTGGGCCCCTGGAAGAACGACAGGTAGTGCCGCGCGGCGGCCACCGCTTGCGGCTCGTCGTCGACCAGCAGGTCGATCACGCCATTGGCGTGCTGGACCTCGCTGGGGCCGATCTCCTCGGCCTGGAAGCTGCCCAACCCGCCGCCCTCGACCATGGCGGGCCCGCCCATGCCGATGTTGCTCGACCGGGTGGCGATGATGACGTCGCTGCAGCCCAGCAGCGCCGCGTTGCCGGCAAAGCAGCGGCCCGCGGCGATACCCACCACCGGCACCTGGCCCGAGAGGCGGGCCATGGCGGCAAACGTGCCCACGTGCAGGCCGGCGACGATGGGCATGTCGGTGTCGCCGGGCCGGCCGCCGCCGCCTTCGGCGAACAGCACCACCGGCAGCTTCTGCGCCAGGGCGATGCCGAGCAGGCGGTCGGTCTTCTGGTGGTTGCGCATGCCCTGGGTACCGGCCAGGACGGTGGCGTCGTAGGCCATGACCACCGTGCGGGCGCGCGCCTCACCGAAGATCGATCCATTGACCGACCCGATGCCGGTGACCATGCCGTCGGCCGGGGTGTTCGCGACCAGGTCCGCTTCACTGCGGCGGCTGCGCTGGGCCGCCACCGCCAGCGCGCCGTATTCGAGGAAACTGCCCTCGTCGCACAGGTCGGCGATGTTCTCGCGCGCGGTGCGCAGGCCCTTGGCCCGGCGGCGCGCCACCGCATCCGGCCGCGCGGCGTCCTGCGTGAAGGCGATGCGCTCGCGCAGGCGCCGGAGATCGGCCCGCTGTTCCGGGTCCGCCGGATGGGCCGCGGGACCCGCCTCGGGATCCGGGTCCGGGGACGGCGGCGCGGCATCCGACCAGGGCTGTGCGCTCAGCAGCACCTGGTCCACGAGCACGGCGTCACCGGCCGCAGCATGAAGATAGGCGATGCGGATCGGCGCCGGCGCCCTCACCTCGTGCTCCATCTTCATGGATTCGAGCACCACCAGCAGCGCTCCGGCGGGAACCGCGTCGCCGGGTTGCACCAGCCATTCGATGATTTGGGCCTGCAACGGCGAGCGCATGTCGATCATGCGCCGGATTCTGCGCCGGCAGCGGCGGGACCGCGGTCAATCCCGAGACATCGGGGCGACACCCTCACCCCAACCCTCTCCCGCCAGCGGGAGAGGGAGCAAAACCCGCAACGAGCGAAGCAATGCAAGATCCAGGGGCACCGAGGGTCCGGCTCCGCCGGCCCAAGGGTGCCGTCCCCCCTCCA
>CAZFOT010000181.1:0-7257 GCA_964520365.1 uncultured Hydrogenophaga sp. | reverse complement strand
GGTGCCCGACACCGAGGGCCTGACCAAGCAGGCCGCGCAGCGCCTGGACGCGATCCAGCAGATGGAGGAACTGGGCAGCGGCTTCTACCTGGCCATGCACGATCTGGAGATCCGCGGCGCGGGCGAGGTGCTGGGAGAGAACCAGAGCGGCAACATGCTCGAAGTCGGCTTCCAACTCTACAACGAAATGCTGTCCGAAGCGGTGAGCTCGCTCAAGGCCGGGCGCGAACCCGACCTGCTCTCGCCGCTGTCGGTCACCACCGACATCAACCTGCATGCCCCCGCCCTGCTGCCCAACGACTACTGCGGCGACGTGCACCTGCGCCTGTCGTTCTACAAGAAGCTCGCCACCGCCAGGACCACCGACCAGATCGACGCCTTGCTGGAGGAAATCGTCGATCGCTTCGGCAAGCTGCCCGCCCAGGCCCAGACCTTGATCGACGTGCACCGCCTGCGCTGCCTCAGCGCGCCCTACGGCGTGACCAAGGTGGACGCGGCGCCCGGTGTCACGCACATCAGCTTCAAGCCCGACGCGCCGATCGAACCGATGCGCATCATCGAGCTGGTCCAGAAGAACCGGCACATCAAGCTGGCGGGCAACGAGAAGCTGCGCATCGAGCGCGCGCTGCCCGAGGCCAGGGATCGCGTGCAGATGGTGCGCGACGTACTGCGGGCGCTGGGACAGCCGGTGCGGGCCGCGAAAGACTGACCGGCATGGTCCCGCGTCTGCCGTGGACTGCCGCCATCTGCTGCCTGCACACAACGGCGGCGGCCGGATGCACCGCTCCTTCATGATGGGTTAAGACTGGATCGCTAGCATTCACTATCATCCACCGTCCACTCGACAAAGAAAGCAAACAGCTTCTCATGTGATGCGGGGAGCCAGGACATGACTTCACTCTATGCGTATTTCCAATCGAAAACGGATTCTGGTCACAGGCGGCGCGGGCTTCCTGGGATCCCATTTGTGCGAACGGCTCCTGCAAGCCGGCTGTGACGTCCTGTGCGTCGACAACTTCTACAGCGGCACGCGCGACAACATCGCCCATCTCCTGAAGAATCCGCATTTCGAACTGGCGCGGCACGACATCACCTTCCCGCTCTACGTGGAAGTCGATGAAATCTACAACCTGGCCTGCCCGGCGTCGCCGATTCACTACCAGCGCGACCCCGTGCAGACCACCAAGACCAGCGTGCATGGAACGATCAACATGCTGGGGCTGGCCAAGCGCACCAAGGCCCGCATTCTTCAGGCCTCCACCAGCGAGGTCTATGGCGACCCCGAAGTCCACCCGCAAACCGAGCACTACTGGGGCCACGTCAACCCGATCGGCATACGGTCGTGCTACGACGAAGGCAAACGGTGCGCCGAAACCCTGTTCTTCGACTACCACCGGCAGTACGGGGTGCCCATCAAGGTGGTGCGCATCTTCAATACCTACGGTCCCCGCATGCATCCCAATGACGGCCGCGTGGTCAGCAATTTCATCGTCCAGGCGCTGCGCGGCGAGGACCTGACCCTGTACGGCGACGGTTCGCAGACACGCAGCTTCTGCTACGTGGACGATCTGATCGAGGGCCTTGTGCGCATGATGGGCAGTCCGGGCGATTTCACGGGCCCGGTCAACATGGGCAACCCGAGCGAATTCACCATCCGTGAACTGGCCGAGAAGGTCATTCTTATGGTGGGCGGTCGCTCCCGGCTGGTTTTCAAGCCCCTGCCGCAGGACGACCCCCGTCAGCGCAAACCGGACACGTCGCTGGCCGAGGACCGACTGGATTGGGCTCCCCGGACGCCACTCGAAGCGGGACTGGAGAAGACCATTCACTACTTTCGGCAGCTTCTGGGGAGCGGCACGTGATCCATCACTCCCTGATCGTGATCACCCCGGTCTACGAAGACATCGAGGCCAGCAGCCGCCTGTTCCAGGAACTGGCCCGTGAATTTGACGAGCGCATATACGTCGTGGCGGTGGATGACGGATCCGTCCACCAGCCGCTGACGCTCGCGGGGCTGGAGGTGGCCGGCATGCAAGGCACGGTTCTCAGGCTCAGGCGCAACGTCGGCCATCAGAAAGCGATCGCCATCGGCCTGGATTTCGTTTCACCGCAACTCACCAGCGAGCAGCGCGTGGTGGTCATGGATTCGGACGGAGAGGATGCGCCCGGGACCATCAACACCTTGCTGGACGAGCTGCAAAGCCCCATGGTGGACGTGGCGGTGGCTCGCCGCAAAAGTCGTGTCGAGACCTGGCGCTTCAAGGCCTTCTATGCCATCTACAAGTGGCTGTTCAAGCTGCTCACGGGGCGCACCATCAACTTCGGCAACTTCATGGCACTTAAGCCCCATGCGGTGCGGCGCCTGACCGCCATGCAGGAGTTGCCCATCCACGTCGCCGGCACGGTGCTGGCATCCAAGCTCCGCACGGCGCACTGTCCGATCGATCGCGGCCCGCGCTACGCCGGCCGGTCCAAGATGAATTTCGTCGGCCTGATACTGCACGGCTTCAAGGGCCTGATGGTCTTCGCGGAAGACGTGCTGGTTCGCGTGGGCCTGGCCTGCGGCGTGATCGCCGGATTGTCGATCCTGGTGGCCGCGCTGGCGATCCTCCTCAAGCTGCTCGGCTACTCCTCGCCCGGGTGGTTCTCCGTCGCATTGGGCATCCTGGTGCTGATCTTCCTGCAGACCGGCACGCTGACCCTGGTGACACTCATGCTGACCGGGGCCGTCCGGGGCGGCACCCTGGCACCCACCGGCACCTACAAGGAGGTCATCGCGGAGGTGCTGCAAACGGACCCGTCCACGCGGACACCATGATGCCGTTCCTGAACCAAGGCTCGCGCTTCATCGCCAATGGCCTCGTCGCGACGGCAGCGCACTATGCCGTGCTGGCGCTGTGCATGGAAGTCTGGCGGCTCGATTCGGCCGGCCTGTCGAACCTGCTGGCATCCGGCGCGGGCATCACCCTCTCATTCCTGGGCAACCGCTACTTCGTGTTCCGACAGACCGGCGAATCCCTGCAGCGCCAGGCCCTGCGGTTCGTGGCGCTCTACGCCGCCATCGCCCTGCTGCACGGCGCGGTCCTGCATGCCTGGACCGACATCCATGGCTGGAGCTACCACACGGGCTTCGCCCTGGCCACCCTCATCCAGGTGTCGCTGAGCTACATGGGCGGAAAGCACCTCGTGTTCAAGCCGCCGCCAGCCGACATCCCGCAGGCCCAGCGCCTCTGACCCCACGCCTGGAACGCGACATGAAGCTTGCGAGATTGCTGGCCGCCACCGGCCTCTACCTGGTCCTGCTGTGCGCCATCTGGATCGCCCACGTCCGCCTGTTCAGGGTGGACGTGGTCTTCTATTCGGCCATGGGCGCTGCGGCACTGGCCGTGCTGCTGCATGCTCTGCTGGCGCTTGCCACGCCCCTGCTGCGGGGTTTCAGTCCCTTCGAGAAATTCCAGCACCTGGCCAGTTGCGTGCTGCTCGGCTACATCATGGCCATCAGCGTACCCACCGTCCTGGACCGTTCGCTGTCCTTCTACATCCTGGAAAAACTCCAACAGCGGGGCGGCGGCATCCAGTTGTCGCGTTTCGACCAGGTGTTCACCGAGGAATACATGCACGAGCACCGCCTGGTGGACGTGCGCCTGACCGAGCAAGCCGAGTCGGGCACGATCGTCATCGACACGAACGGCTGCGTGAAACTCACGCCCAAGGGCGAGCGGCTGGCCAGCTTCAGCCGCTACTTCCGCCAGCATCTGCTGCCCAGACAGCGGCTGCTTCGCGACGAATACACCGACGCGCTGACGGACCCTTTCGCCCACAGCGCGGCCAGCCCCGACTATCTCTGCCGATGATCTCCAGGAGTTCGACTTGAACAGCGCCGCCGCCGTCGATCGCGGCATCCCGCGCACCCGCCAGGCTTGGTGGGTGGCGTGCCTGATCGTGCTCTTCCTGGCCCTGACCGCCTGGTCGGCCCAGAGGATCAATGGGGACAGCATCAAGGGGGATGCCACCCAGAACCTCAGAATTGCCTTCCATCTGTTCCACAGTGGCCAGTTCGCGATGACCCCCTCTGCGGTCGGCGGGGGCCTGGCCCCCACCAATTTCAGGGAGCCCGTGCCACCCATGTTCACGGCCGCCTATCTCCGGCTGGTGCTGCCGACCGACCAGGCGCACGATTTCCGATCCTGGCATCACGGCGAGCACACGCGCCTGATCAAGCTCGGCAACCTGTTCTGGGTGTTCACCGGCCTGCTGGGTTTTCATCTGCTGGCCGAACTCATGCTGCGCCGCCGCATCTGGGCTTCGTTGGCCACGGCAATGGCGTATGTTTTCTTTTTCCACAACATGCACGCGATCAACTCGCTGTACACGGAGCTTCCCGCCAGCACCCTGATGATCTGGTCGTGCGCCATGCTCGTGCTGGGTTTGCGCCGGCAGGACTGGCGCTGGTTCGCCGCCGCGGGCCTGTTCCTGGGCGCCTTGACGCTGACCAAGAGCGTGTTCCAGACCGCCGCCCCCGCGGCGGTTCTCGTGGTGCTCGCAGCCTGGGTCTGGCGCTCGCCGCATTCGGGCGCATGGCGGGTGGCCGTGCAACGCATGGCCCTGCCCCTGTTCATGGCGTTCGCGGTCGTGATCACGCCCTGGATCGTGCGCAACAAGCTGCTCCTGGACACGGCGGAGGTCTCCTCGGGACGCAGCGGCTACGTGATGTACAAGCGGGCGTTGATGGACCACATGAACGCGGACGAGTTTCGTCTCGCGTTTCAGCTCTACGGGCCGCCCCTCTTCAAGCAATGGGTCGAAGGCACGTCCTGGGCCATGAATTACCCTGAAGACGCCATGCGGGGTGGGCGCCTGCAAAGGCTCAACCCTTACAGCTCCGACTTCCAGGACGAGGACAAGCGGTCGATTCGTGAAGGCCGTCCCGAAAATTCCCTCACCTTCTATCGCCAGTCCGCCGCCGTCTACCGGCAAATCAAAAACGACCTGACGAAAGACCACCACCCCCAACCGGAGCTCGAGGCCGACAGGATGATGCGGCATGCCGCCTTGTCTGCCATGCTTTCCTCGCCGCTGGAGCATGCCAAGGTGTCCGCCCTGATCTTCTGGCGCGGCTTCTGGTGGGCGCCGTCCGATCTCCCGTCCCCGATCCCCGGCGTGCCGCAGATCCATGGCAAGCTCACTCAGTGGGTCAATCTGATGGCGGGGGTTTCCCTTTTCCTGGTTTTCGCCGTGGCAGCCATCAGGCGAAATCCCGTCTGGCTGGGTGTGGCAGGTCTGCCCTTTTTCATGATCATGGCGCACGCGCTGCTCACCCACGGCCTGCCACGCTTCAATGTTCCGGCCATTCCGTTCACGATGCTGGCGGGAGTGGCCTGCCTTCAGTGCGCGTTCCACCTCCTGCCGATCCGGAAAATGGACCGATCGCCATAATCCCGGCATGAACACACCCATCGCAATCGCTCCTGGCCTCGCCGTCCAGGGCTTCACGCCACCGCTGAAACTGAGCGACTTCAAGCTCATCGCCTTCGACATGGACTCCACGCTGATCAGCATCGAGTGCGTGGACGAAATCGCCGACGCGGTGGACCGCAAGGCCGAGGTCGCGGCCATCACCGAAGCCGCCATGCGCGGTGAAATCACCGACTACAAGGACAGCCTTCGCAAGCGCGTGGCCCTGCTGCGCGGCGTGACCATCGCCGACATGGAGCAGGTCTACACCGAGCGCCTGCGCATCAACCCCGGCGCGGCCGAACTCGTCAGGGCCTGCAAGGCCGCCGGCCTGAAGGTGCTGCTGGTCTCGGGCGGCTTCACCTTCTTCAGCGAGCGCGTGCGCCAGACGCTGGGCATCGACTTCACGCGCGCCAACGTGCTCGAGGTGGAAAGCGGCCCGAACTGCGGCCAGCTCACCGGCCGCATGGTCGACCAGCCCTGGGGCGACATCTGCGACGGCGCCGAGAAACGCCGTACCCTGCTCGAAGTGGCGTCACTGCTGGGCATCGAGGCTTCGCAGTGCATTGCGATGGGCGACGGCGCCAACGACCTGCCCATGATGGGCGCAGCCGGCCTGTCGGTGGCCTACCACGCCAAACCCGCCGTGCGCGCGCAGGCCATGGTGGCCATCGACGAGGGCGGACTGGACCGGCTGCTGGAGATCGTGCGCCCCTGACATGGAACACCCCCTGCGCCGCTTCGCGTCTTCCCCCTCTCTCGCCTTCGGCGCGAGGGGGACGGCACCAGAGGCCCGGCAAAGCCGTTTCCTCGGTGCCCCTGGACAGCGCTGTTTCATGCGTTGCGGGTCACACTCCGGCGCGGTGGACAATTGAAGTGGTAATCTGGCCGTATGAACCCGCCCGACCCCCTTCACGCCCCGTCGATCGAGCTCAAGAGCTTTTTCTGGTTGCTGATCGCCGTCAGCGTGGCCTTCGCGGCCATTCTGCTGCCGTTCAGTGGCGCCGTGATGTGGGCCGTGTTCATCACCATCATCTTCGTGCCGGTGCACCAGCGCATGCTGCGCTGGCTGCGCAAGCCCAACCGCGCCGCGATGGCCACCCTGCTGGCCATCGTGCTGATCTTCATCCTGCCGCTGATGCTGGTCGCCGCCTCGCTGGCGCAGGAAATCGCGCAATTGACCGAACGCATCCGCTCGGGCGAGGTCAACCCCGCCGCCGCCTTCCAGCAGATGGTGCACACGCTGCCGGCCATCGTGCAGCAGCAACTGGAACGCCTTGGCCTGCTCGACATGGCCCAGTTGCAGGCCCGCGTCACCGCGCTGCTGGCGGCCAGCGGCCAGTACCTCACGGGGCAGTTGTTCTCCGCCGGCCAGCACACGCTCAAGTTCATCGCCAGCTTCGGCGTCATGCTCTACCTCTTGTTCTTCCTGCTGCGCGACGGCCGCATGCTGTCGCAGCGCATGGGCAGGGCGATTCCGCTCGCGCCGGAACACAAGCGGCGCCTGTTCGCCAAGTTCGTGACCGTGGTGCGCGCCACCGTCAAGGGCAACCTCGTCGTGGCGCTGGTGCAGGGCATGCTGGGCGGGCTGGCGCTGTGGTTGCTGGGCATGCCGGCCGTGCTGCTGCTGACGGTGCTGATGACCGTGCTCTCGCTGCTGCCGGCCGTGGGCGCCTCGCTGGTGTGGGGGCCGGTGGCCCTGTACCTGCTGTCCACCGGCGACGTCTGGCAGGCCGTCGCACTGACCGCCTGGGGCGTGCTCGCGATCGGCCTGGTGGACAACCTGCTGCGCCCGCTGCTGGT
>CAZFOT010000180.1:0-7317 GCA_964520365.1 uncultured Hydrogenophaga sp. | reverse complement strand
CGCCCACGGTGTCGGCCGCGCAGATCATGTCGTAGGTGGCATCGTCGCGGTCGGGAATGTCCTGCAGGCGCATCGGCGCGCCGCGCCACTGGCCGATGAAGCCCAGCGACTTGCGCAGCGCGGTCAGCATGCCCAGCGCGAGCACGTCCACCTTGAGCAGGCCCACATCGTCGAGGTCGTCCTTGTCCCACTCGATCACGGTGCGCTCGGGCATGGCGGCGTTTTCGATCGGAACCATGCGTGCCAGCGGGCCCTGCGTGAGCACGAAGCCGCCTGTGTGCTGCGAGAGGTGGCGCGGAAAACCCAGCAACTGCCGCACCAGTTCCACCAGTTGCCGCACGGCCAGGCTGTCCGGATCCAGCCCGGCTTCGCGCAGGCGCTCCGCGGCCAGGCTGCCTTCGTCCCACCAGCGATAGCCGCTGGACAAGCCGGCGAGCGCCGCCTCGGAAAAACCCAGCGCCTTGCCCACGTCGCGCACCGTGCTGCGCGGGCGGTAGCTGATGACGGTGGCGGTGAGCGCCGCCCGCTCGCGCCCGTATGTGCGGTAGATGTGCTGGATGACTTCTTCGCGCCGTTCGTGCTCGAAGTCCACGTCGATGTCGGGCGGTTCGTTGCGTTCCCGGGAGATGAAGCGCTCGAACAGCACCGAGGCGCGGGCCGGGTCCACCTCGGTGATGCCCAGGCAGTAGCAGACCACGCTGTTGGCCGCCGAGCCCCGGCCCTGGCACAGGATGCCTTGCAAGCGCGCGAAGGCAACGATGTCGTGCACGGTGAGGAAGTAGTGCTCGAACCGGAGTTCGGCAATCAGCGCCAGCTCATGCATCACCTGCCGCCGCAACGGTTCCGGCGCGCCCGTGGGCCAGCGGCGCTCCATGCCCTCGAAGGTCAGGCGGCGCAGGTGGCTGGTGGGTGTCTCGCCCGGCGGCACCACCTCGCTCGGGTACTGGTAGCGCAGTTCGTCCAGCGAAAAGCGGCAGCGCCCGGCCACGCGCAGGGTCTCTTCCAGCAGCTCGGCCGGGTAGCACCGGGCCAGGGTCAGGCGCGAGCGCAGATGCTGTTCGGCGTTGGGTGCCAGCGCGAAGCCGCATTCGGTGAGCGGCAGGCCGATGCGCGTGGCGGTGAGCACGTCCTGCAGCGGCTTGCGCGAGCGCAGGTGCATGTGCACGTCGCCCACGGCCACCAGCGGCACGGCGGTGAGCTCGCTGCTCTGGCGCAGCCTGTGCAACAGCATCTCGTCGTCGAGCCGGCGCAGTTGCTCCACCCCCAGCCAGCAGCGGCCCAGGAAGTGCTGCAGCAGCCAGCGCGCCATGGCGTCCATCTGCGGCTGATCGCAGCCACGGTCGGGCACGGCGATGGCCAGGCAGTCGTGCAGGGCCTCGGCATCGATGCCGTCCAGGCCCAGCCGGTACGTGCCCTTGGGCGCCGCGCGGCGCAGCCGGGTGATGAACTCGCAGAGGTTGCCGTAGCCGTTGAGGTTGGTGGCAAGCAAGACCAGGGTGAAGGAGGGATCGCCGCTCACCTTGAACTGGCTGCCCACCAGCAGCTTGAGCTTTTGCGCTTTCGCCGCCACGTGGGCGCGCACGATACCGGCCAGCGAACATTCGTCGACCAGCGCCAGGGCGCTGTAACCCAGGGTCTGGGCGCGCTCCACCAGTTCGTGGGGATGGCTCGCGCCGCGCAGGAAGCTGAAGTTGGAGATGCAGCGCAGCTCGGCGTAGCCGGGGAGAACGGCGGCGTTCATGGTTTTTCAACTACCCTCACCCCAACCCTCTCCCGCCAGCGGGAGAGGGGGCAAGACCCTGCAACGAGTGAGGCAGCGCAAAGTCCAGGGGCACCAAGGGTCCGGCTCCGCCGGCCCAAGGGTGCCGTCCCTCCTCCAAGCGCCGAAGGCGCGCCAGAGAGGGGGGAAGCCGCAAAGCGGCGCAGGGGGTGTTCACGCAAACCAGCCGTGCAGGAACCAGGCGGGCGCGCCATCCAGCCGCGTCTGGAACACCCACAGCACACCCGCGTGCGGCGACTGCGCGACCCAGTAGTCGCGCACCACGTTGCGCATGCTGCCCGCGGCCTCGTCGCGGTCCCACCAGCCGCCCTCCACCCGCTGCGGGCCCGCCAGCAGTTGCAGCTCGCCCTGGTAGACCGGCCGATGGCCGCGCACGACCAGCTTCAGCGGGACGGGCAGCACGAAGGTGGGCTGCGGCAGCGCGGTGCCGGGCGCAGGCTGGCGCGGCAGCGGCTGGGGCGCCGGCTGCCAACGGCACATGGCTTCGGGGCGGTGATCGGCCTGCAGCACGGGCCGCAGCACGCGCTGCGGCCCCAGGCGCGCGGCCAGGCGCTCCAGCACCCGGTGCAGCGCCTCCCCCTGGCACGCGGCGTCGGGCAGCAGCGAAGCGCTGCGCTCCTTCAGCGCATACACCTCCTGCGCCTGCAGCACCAGCTCGCCCACGGGCGCGAGCAGCTCGACCTTGCCCAGGTGTTCGGCCAGCAGGCGGTACAGGTGTCCGGTGTCGCGCGTGGGTTCGGCGGTGCGGATGGTGATCCCGCCGCCCTCGCCGGCCGCCCTGGAGCGCATGGCGTCGTGCGCCCAGCGCAGCGTGAAGGCCGTGACGCCGCTGTGGCGCGCGGCCAGCCAGCCGCTCATGACCAGCAGCAGCCGGCGCGCGCCCAGCAGCAGCGCTGGCGCATCGTCCACGCGGAACATCAGCTCCAGCCGCTCGTGAAAGTGCTCGGGCGGCACCACCCACTGGTGAGCCTCGGGCGCCAGCCCGTAGGCCTGGTCCAGCGCGGCCAGCAACTGTTTGTCGAAGCGCCGGCCGACGCCACCGCGCGGCAGCCGCCGCACGTCGCCCAAGGTGCGGCAGCCGATATGCGCCAGCGTGAGCCGGTGCGCCCGCACGGCGCCCAGGCACGCCATCGGCAGCGCATCCAGCAGCGCGGGCAGCGGCTGGCGCGAGCCGTCTTCGTCTTCGTTTTCGATGCCGGCACGCGCCAGCGCCAGCGCGGCCAGGCTGTTGGGTGCCCAGGCCAGTTGGCTCACGCCCAGCTCGCGGCCTTCGCTGCGCACACGCTCGCGCAGCGCGCGCCGCCCCCCGAACAGGCGCGCGCTGCCCTCCACCTCCATGACCACGGCACCGTCGGCGAGGGCCACGCGGGGCGTGAACTGCAGCGCCCAGGTGGCCAACGCACGCAGCGCCGCGTCAGTGGGAGAGATGGTGTCGTCGGTGCGGGGCAGCAGCGCTGACCACAACATGCGGGTCGGCCTCCTGGGGCAGCAAACGGCTGGAAAAGCGCAGCCGCGGCGTCATGATGGATTGCAGGCCACCGGGCACCGATGGCAGGCGCAGCGTGGTGTCCAGCGGCGGGCCCTTGCGCTTGAGCACGTCGACCTGCAGCGTCCAGTCCGGCCCCACGCGGGCCTGCAGCCGCAGCGGCGCGGCCGACGGCTCCAGCGCGGCCGACGCGGGCCTGCACAAGAACACCGGCCCCTCGCAGCCGGCCGCCAGCACCTGCAGGCGGCGCACCTGGTCCGGGCGCGCCCGGGGCAGCCACGCCACGATCGCACCGCACGCATCGGCCTTGACCAGTTGCTCGGTGCACCACAGCCGCTCGGCCGAGGTCTCGGCCTGCACCCAGACCAGGTGGCGTTCGGCGATGCCTTCGAAGCGCAGGCCCGGCGGGTGCGGCGACTGCGGCGGCCCCACGGCCACCACCGGCCGGTCGGCCGCGCACACCTGCCGCAGCAGCGGCCCCAGCAGCCGCCATTCCAGCGTGCCGCTGTGGGCGGCGAGGATTTCCGTCACCGCGTGGCCGGGCCAGCCTCCGCCCGGCAACTGGGCATCCAGCGCCGCAAACCCGCTGGACAGCACCGCCGCGACCGGCGTGCCGAGCTGGTCGCCCCGCCACAAAGCCGCCGCCACGGCCGCGGGCAAGGGCAAAGACGCGGCAGGCAGACTGGCAGGAACATCGAGGAGCACGGCAGGCATGGCAAATACTGTATTTTTATACAGTCAACATGCTACCTGTTTTGCGCAGTACCCGGGAGGTTTTTCCAAAGGAGGGGATTTACCAAGCCACCCCGCCAGCGGGAGAGGAAGTGCAGGCACGACGTGCCTTCGTCCAGGGGCAGCGAGGTTCCGGCTTTGCCGGCCCGAGATGCCGTCCCCCCTCCAAGCGCCGCACAGCGGCGCGCAAGAGAGGGGGGAAGCCGCAAAGCGGCGCAGGGGGGAGTCCCTGCTAATGCAGCTTCACCAGCGGCGTGGCGCGCCTGACCAGGAAGCGCGCCATGGCCAGCAGAGCGGTGCGCAGACCGCCCAACACCGCGTGGTGGTGCATGAGGTGCAGGCTCACGTACATGGTGCGCGCCAGCATGCCCTGCACGTACCACGACGAGCGGAACAGATTGCCCATGAGATTGCCCACCGAGGTTTGCGTGCCCACCGAAACCAGCGAGCCGTGGTCCCGGTAGACGTAAGACTGGTCCCGCGCGGGTTGCCCCTTGACGCGGCGCTGCAGCAGCGCCACCAGATAGCTCGCCTGCTGGTGCGCAGCCTGCGCGCGCGGCGGCACCCAGCCGCCTTCGGCCGTGGGGCAGGCCGCGCAGTCGCCCAGCGCGTGGATGTGCTCGTGCCCCTGCACCTGCAGCGTGGGCGTCACCTCCAGTTGCCCCGAGCGGTTGACGGACAGCCCCAGCGTGGACAGCACCGCCGGCGCCTTGATGCCCGCGGCCCACACCACCAGATCGGCCGCGAACACGCGGCCATCGGCGTCTTCCACCTGCCGCTGCGTGATGCGCGCCACCTTGCAGCGCGTCTGCACGTCCACGTGCCGGTCCTTCAGCAGTTGCGTGGCTGATTGCGACACCTTCTCGGGCAGGGGCGCCAGGATGCGGTCGGCCCCTTCGAGCAGGGTGATCCGCACGTCGCGCTGCGGGTCGAGCCGGCGAAAACCATAGCGCGCGTGCGCCACGCTGGCCTCGCGCAACTCGGCCGCCAGCTCCACCCCCGTGGCGCCGCCGCCAATGATCACCACCCGCACCACGCCCTCGCTGCCCGCACTCTTGCGCAGTTCGGCGGTGGTCAGCAGCTTGAGCATGCGCAAGCGGAAATGCTCGGCATCGGCCACCCGGTTCAGCGACAGCGTGTGCTCGGCCGCGCCCGGCACGTTGAAATGGTTGGCCGTGCTGCCCACCGCGATCACCAGTTCGTCGAAATGCAGCGTGCGCTCGGGTATCAGGGCCTCGCCGTGTTCGTCGAGCACGGGCGCCACGGTGATCCGGCGGCCTTGCGCATCCAGCGCGGTCAGTGCGCCGAAGCAAAAGCTGAACCGGTTGTCGTGCGCCAGCATTTCATACGACAGCCCCTCCTGGTGGATGTCCAGCGTGCCGGCGGCCACCTCGTGCAGCGAGGGCTTCCAGATGTGGAACAGCTGCTGGTCCACCAGCGTCACATGGCCCGCGCCCAGGCGGCGGCCCAGCTTGCACGCCAGTTCCAGCCCGCCCGCGCCTCCGCCGACGATCACGATGCGGGTTTTGTCGGATGGGGTCATGGTGGATGCATTATCCCGATCCTGATACCCCGTCGAGATGCGTGATGTTTTAACATCAACGCATCAACCTGCCATCAGGAACCAACGATGCGCACCACCCTCGACATCGCCGACGACGTGCTGTTCGCGGCCAAGGAACTCGCCCGCCGCGAGAAAAAGCCGCTGGGCCAGGTCATCAGCGAGTTGGCGCGCCGTGCCTTCGCCCAGCCGTCCAGTGCCATCGCACAGCCAGGCGTGGCGGAGGAGCCGCTCGCGGCCTATGGCATCCATCCGCTGCCGCCGCGCGGCGTGGTCATCAGCAACGAGCTCATCGACCGCCTGCGCGACGAAGAGGGCATCTGATGCGCGCCCTGCTCGACGTGAACGTGCTGATCGCGCTGCACGACAGCGACCACGTGCACCACCATGCCACCTCCCGCTGGCTACAGGCCCATATCCAGCATGGCTGGGCCAGTTGCCCGCTGACGCAGAACGGCTGCCTGCGCGTCATGGCCCAGCCGGGCTACAGCCAGCCGCAGTCGCTCGGTGCGCTGGTCGCCATGCTGGCTTGCTCCACATCCGCGCCGTTCCATGCGTTCTGGCCGGACGACATCAGCCTGCTGGACGCGGCGCGCTTCCAGCACGCCCACATCCACAGTCCGCGCCAGTTGACCGACCTGTACCTGCTTGCCCTGGCCGTGCGCCACGGCGGGCGGCTGGTCAGCTTTGACCAACGCATTCCGCTGAGCGCGGTGCCGGGCGCGCGGGCAGCGCATCTGGTGGTGCTGTGACCCCTTCGCAAAAAGCCACGCTTTCGCAGATGGTGAGCGGCTGGCCGCGGACTTCTGTTACATCCGAGGCTGGCCGCTTCCGGCAGCCGGGTGCTCTTCCGTCAAAATGGCTGCTTCCCTCTCCCAATGCCTTGACCCACATCCTTCAGGACACTCACCTATGACAATGCGCATCCGCCATGGCTTTCAACTGCTCGGACTGGGCCTGTTCATCGCCACGCTCGCCGCCTGTGGCGGCGGCAACGACGATCCCCTGCCGACCGACGGCTCGGAAGACCCCGTGGCCAAGTACATCGGCTCCTGGCGCAGCGAGTGCTACGACGACAGCGGCGCCTCGGCCCACCTGCGGGCCGACTTCACCAAGACCTCCGCCACCGGCTTCACCGGCGAGGTGGTGGCCTATGCCTATCTCGGCACCTCGTGTTCCGGTCCCAGCGTGAAACAGGAAAAAGTGTTCACCAACATGGTGATGTCGCACGACGGCACCAAGGCCGTGGGCGGCGTGACGGCCGACAAGTTCGCCGGCACGGCGGACCAGGGCTCGGAAAAGATCGTGCTGTACGTGAGCGGCAGCACGCTGCAGATCGGCGACCCCGATGCCGCCAGGGACGGCCAGGGCTACCCGAACGAGTTCTACGACAAGTCCCTCTCGAAGCTCTGATCCGGCTCGCGGCCGGCTGCGGAGTTGCAACACCGGTGTGCGTGTGCAACAAGGCCATTGGCGTGTCTATCGCCCTTCGCCTGTGGCCACCGCATCCGCCCCCCGGCCTCGTCCATTCCCTATGAGGTCCATGGAACCATTCAATTAGCACTCGATCACAGAGAGTGCTAACATTCCTGGGAAATCATCTGAGGAGGGTTCCACACATGTCCGCATCCCTTGCTCCAGCCACCTTGCCCACGGCCACGCTGGCCCTGGCCAACAACCCCTGGGCCAGCCGTTCGCTGACGCTGCCTGCCCTGGGCAACCTGGACGCCTACATCTCGGCCGTCAACCGCATGCCCA
>CAZFOT010000179.1:0-7331 GCA_964520365.1 uncultured Hydrogenophaga sp. | reverse complement strand
GCATCCAGCTCTGGAGCGACGGCTTCTACCGCACGCCCAAGATCCATTACGACAAGACCACGCTCACCGGCCGGCCGTTCTACTACTTCGCCTATGGCGCCGCGGTGAGCGAGGTCGCCATCGACACGCTCACCGGCGAGAACCGCGTGCTCAAGGTGGACATCCTGCACGACGTGGGCCACAGCATCAATCCGGCGATCGACATCGGCCAGATCGAAGGCGGCTTCGTGCAAGGCATGGGCTGGCTGACGACGGAACAACTGGTCTGGAACGGCAAGGGCTACCTGCAGACCCACGCCCCCAGCACCTACAAGATCCCCGCCACCGGCGACGTGCCCGCGCATTTCAAGGTGGACCTCTGGCCCGAGGCCAACCGCGAGGACAACGTGCACGGCAGCAAGGCCGTGGGCGAGCCGCCGTTCATGCTGGCCATCAGCGTGTTCGAGGCGCTGCGCGACGCGGTGGCGCAGGCGGGCGGGCAGCCGGCCGCGATGAATGCGCCGGTGACGGCGGAAGAAGTGCTGCGGGCGGTGTAGCGCAAAGCCAGAACAAGGGAGCCAGTGCGGAGCACAAGGGCCGGGTGGTGAAGGTCGATGCCAGGCCGGTGAGGACCAGCCAGCAACCCCACCAGGCGTTCCCGTCCACCCAGCCGAAGGCGGATGCGGCCATGGCGAACATGCCCGCCAACGCGCAGTTCAGGCCCAGGGCCGTGGCCCACAGCTCGATTCGCGCGGTGCCGCTCCGGTCACTCCGTGTGCTCATGCCATCCTGGCGCGTCAGCGCCTCGCTTCGAGGACCAGGTTGAACGGCGTCTCGGCCGCGCGCCGGAAGTGCGTGAAACCCGCCTTGCGGAAAACCTCGGCCAGGCGCGCCTCGCCAGCCTGCGCGCCGAGCACGAGCTTGCCGCCTTCGGAGATCGAATGGGCGCAGCACACCATGGTCGAGCAGGCGTAGTACAGCCGCCCCACGGCAGAGAGGTTGTCTTCGACGCGGTCGTTGGCGAACGGCTCGACCAGCATCACCGTGCCGCCGGGCGCCAGCATCCGTGCCGCGTGGCGCGCCGCGGCCACCGGGTCGCCCAGGTCGTGCAGCGTGTCGAAGAAGCAGATGAGGCCGTAGCCGCCGCCGGGGTAGTCCGCGGCCTGGGCGGCCTCGAAGTCCACCCGGTGCGCCAGGCCCGCATCGGCCGCGTTGGTGCGGGCCGCGGCGATGGACAGGTCGTGCGTGTCGAATCCGCGGAAGTGCGAGTTCGGAAAGGCCTGTGCCATCTGGAGCGTCGAGTGGCCATGGCCGCAGCCCACGTCGGCCACGGCGATGCCGGCTTCGAGCTGCGCCACCACGCCGTCGAGCGCGGGCAGCCACTGCGGCACGAGGCTGGCCTGGTACGCGTTGCCGTAGAAGGCGGCCACGCCACAGGCGAGGCGGGCATCGTGCTCGCCCCAAGCCACGCCCTTGCCCGTGCGGAAGGCCTCTGCCGCCTTGCCCTCGTCCTGCCACATCGCGGCCGGAATGTTCCATGCATTCGGGATGTAGACCGGGCTGTTCTCGTCGGCCAGCACCATCGCCTGCTCGGGCGACATCTCGTAGGTGTCGCTCAGGTCGTGGTAGCCGACGTAGCCACCGGCGGCCTGCGAGTTCAGCCACTCGCGCACGTAGCGCTCGGCGCAGCCGGTGCGGGCCGCCAGTTCCTTGGCGCTGATGGGTCCGGCGCCGGCCATGGCCTGGTACAGGCCGAGCTTGCTGCCGAGGCTGACCATCACGCCGGCATAGCCGGCGGACAGGTCGCCGATGGCGCGCATCACGAAAGATTCGAGTCTGATCGGATCCACCGTCGAGGTGTTCATGGTGTTTCTCCTTGGGTGATGAAGTTCAGGCGAGGTGCTCATCATCGAAGCGCGGCCGCTCTGGCGACAGGGCCGGAATCGCCCGGGAACGGTTCGTTCGTGCCATTTCGATGGACCACCGGGCCGAAGCGCGGCCCGCGACGAGCGAAGCAGCACAAAATCCAGGGGCACCGGAGCCGCTCAGCGGCGCAAAGGGGTGTTTCTTTTCAGGAGGACCGCACACCATGCCCAAGCCAAGGACCCATCCCGGCGCGAGCCCGCTTCACGTCAGCCTCGTGGCATTGCCCGATGCGGTGGTGTCCACGCTGTTCGGTCTCTTCGACGTGATGAATGCCTTCACGCTGATGCGCATGTCCAGCGCTGGCGAGCGCGCGCCGTTCCAGGTTGACATCGTGGGCGAGGCCACCGGCCCGCTGGCGCTGGCCAGTGGCGTGTCGATCGACGTGCAGCGCTCGATCGACGCCGTCGAGGCGAGCGACATCGTGATCGTTCCGTCCGTCCTGTTGCAGCCGGATGGCTGGGGCAAGGGCCGCTATCCCCGCCTGATCGACTGGCTGCGCCGGATGCACGAGCGCGGCGCACTGCTCTGCTCGGCCTGCTCGGGCATCTTCCTGCTGGCCGAGACGGGGCTCTTCGACGGCAAAGACGCCACGGTGCATTTCGGCTATGCGCGCGCGTTCTCATCGACCTATCCGGCCGTCCCCGTGCACCCGGAGCGCGTGCTCGTGATCTCCGGACAGCACGAGGAGCTGGTGAGCTCGGGCGCGTCGACGACCTGGCACGACATGGTGCTCTACCTGATCGCCCGCTATTGCGGCGCCACCGACGCGCAGGAAGTCGCGCGCTTGTTCGCACTGCAGTGGCACCAGGACGGGCTCACGCCCTTCATCGTCTTCGACGGCAGGAGCGACCACGGCGATGCCGAGATCCAGAGCGCGCAGCAATGGCTGGCCGAGCACTTCTCGGTGGCCAACCCGGTGGAGGAGATGATCAAGCGATCGTCTCTGGCGGAACGCACCTTCAAGCGGCGTTTCACCAGCGCCACCGGCGTGGCCCCGATCGCCTATGTGCAGCGCCTGCGCGTCGAGGATGCCAAGCGCCGGCTCGAACGCACCGATGCACCGGTGGACGACATCAGCTGGCGCGTCGGCTACGAGGATTCGGCCTTCTTCCGGCGCCTGTTCAAGCGCACGACGGGTCTCGCCCCGGGCGCCTATCGCAAGCGTTTCCGGATTCCGGACTTTGCGCGTCCGTAGCACGCCGGAATCCCCCGGCAGCAGATCAATCGATCGGCCAGGGCAGATCGCGCGGGATGGCGGGCACCTCGGTGGCGGGGCGCGGGGCCTCGCCTTCCCCGTTCAGCGCGCGCCACCAGGGCGTGACGGGCGCGAGCGCGGCGGGCTCCACCGCCTCGCCCAGCCGGGGCATGAGCAAGGGCGCGCCCTGCGATTGCGCCAGGTTCAGCAGGGTTTCCACCGGTTCGTCCCAGTCGTGCATGGCCAGGGCGAAGGTGCCCCAATGCACGGGCAGCAAGGCGCCGCCGCCCAGCAGCGCATGCGCCTTCAACGCGTTGGCCGGCCCCAGGTGGATGTCGCCCCACGACGGATGGAAGGCACCCACTTCCAGCATGACGAGATCGAACGGCCCGAGGCGCTCGCGGATGGCCGCGTACTCGGTGGTCAGGCCGGTGTCGCCGCTGAAGAACACACTGTGCCGATCGGTGCGCATCACCATCGACGACCACAGCGTGGCATTGCGGTCCTTGAAGCCGCGCCCCGAAAAATGCTGCGAAGGCGCCGCGGTGATGGTAAGCCCCGTACCGGGCACGTGGTGGCTCTCCCACCAGTCCAGCTCGGTGATGCGCTCGGCCGCCACGCCCCAGGCCTGCAGGTGCGCGCCCACACCGAGCGAGGTCACGAACGGCACGCGGCTGTGCCGGGCCAGCGCGCGGATGGTGGGGTAGTCCAGGTGGTCATAGTGGTCGTGCGAGATCACCACCACGTCCACCTCGGGCATGTGTCTCAGGCGCAGCGGCATGGGTTGGAAGCGCTTGGGGCCGAGCAGGCGAAACGGCGAAGCCCGCGTGCCCCACACCGGGTCGGTCAGCACACGGTGGTCATCGATTTCGATGAGCACCGTGGAATGCCCCAGCCACGTGGCCCGCAGGCCGCTTTGCGCCCGGCGGCTCCAGGTTTCGCGCGGGTCCAGCGAAGGCAGCGGTGCGGGCGGCGTGCGCCGGCCGCCCGGGCCGAGAAACTCCTTGAGCGTGGGCCGGGGCACGGTGGCATCGCGCAGCCCGGGCAGGATAGGGTGCACGTTGCGAAAGCCCATGCCGTCCCACAGCGCCGATGCGCGCATGCGTTCCAGCCGTTCACCCTGGGCGCGTTTGCCGAATGTGTTCATGGATCGACAGTATCACTTCGCACCGAAGATGCAGGCCGCTTCAGTAGAATCGCCGGCCCTGATGGCCTTCCCGTGCGCCGGCCACCCCCCATCCGAACAGGACGACAAGCGATGCATTATTCCGTTTCCCACCACAAGCTCAACCTGATCCTGGCCGCCCAGGGATTGAAACCCGGCGACGCGGGCGGCATCGACAATCTCTTCGGCGGCGCGGACGGCTACTACTGGTTCGGCACGCTGCGCGACATGTGCCCGCCCGGCAAGACCCTCTCCTGGGACAACCAGTACGCCATGGTCAATGCCATCCAGGCGCACGAAAACGCCACCGCCGAAGAAGACGAGATGAAGCCGCAAGTGCCCAGCGCGGCCAACATCGCGGCGCTCTCGAAGCTCCTGGCAGGGTGAGGAAAAACACCCATGACCGAGAAGTACACCCACCCCAAGTCCCGCATCGCCGTCATGGGTGCCGGTGCCGTCGGCTGCTTCTACGGCGGCATGCTGGCGCGCGCCGGGCACCCCGTGACGCTGATCGGCCGGCCGGCGCACGTGGCCGCGGTCCGCTCCGATGGCCTGCGCATGCAGACCCTGTGGTTCGATGAAGCCGTGCCCCTGGCCGCCAGCGAGCAGGCCGGCGCGGTGGCGGGGGCCGACGTGGTGCTGTTCGCCGTCAAATCCCCCGACACCGAGGCCACCGGCGAGCAGATGCGGCCGCACCTGGCGGCCGGCGCCCTGGTGCTGTGTTTGCAGAACGGGGTGGACAACGCCGATCGGCTGCGCGCCGTGCTGCCCGGGCACGAAGTGGCCGCCGCCGTGGTGTACGTGGCCACCGAAATGGCCGGCCCCGGCCACCTGCGCCACCACGGCCGGGGCGAACTGGTGATCGAGCCTTCGGCACACAGCGAAGCGCTGACCCAGGCCTTCGCCGCCGCCGGCGTGCCCACCGAGGTGTCAGGCAACGTGCGCGGCGCCCTGTGGGCCAAGCTGATCCTCAACTGCGCCTACAACGCGCTCTCTGCCCTCGCCCGCCTGCCGTATGGCGAGCTGGTGCAGCGCCCGGGCGTTCAGGACGTGATGCGCGACGTGGTGGCCGAATGCCTGGCCGTGGCCGGGGCCGAGGGCGTCACCCTGCCGCCCGATGTGCACGCCACCGTGCGCCGCATCGCCGAGACCATGCCCACGCAGTATTCGTCCACCGCGCAGGACCTGATGCGCGGCAAGCCCACCGAGATCGACCACCTCAACGGCCACGTGGTGCGGCGCGGCGAGGCGCTGGGCGTGCCCACGCCCGCCAACCGCGTGCTGTGGACGGTGGTGAAGATGGCCGAGGCTCAGGGCTGACCCCGGGCTCAGTCCACGGCGACCTTGGCCTCCTTCACCAGTTTGGCAAACTTCTCGGTTTCGCTGGCGATCTGCCGGGCCATTTCCTGGCGGCTGTTGCCGATCGGTTCGGCACCGATGGCGGCCATGCGGCTGCGGAACTCGGGCGACTGGATCACCTTCACCATCTCGGTGTTGAGGCGGTCCAGCACGCCGGCCGGCGTGGCCGCGGGCGCCAGCACGCCGAACCAGGTACCGATGTCGAAATCCTTGAGGCCGGCTTCGCTCAGGGTGGGCACGTCTGGCAAGGCGCCCGAGCGCTTGCCCGTGGTCACGGCCAGCGCGCGCAGCGTGCCGGCCTTGATGTGCGGCAGCACCGGCGTCACGGTGTCGAAACTCATCAATATCTGGCCACCCATGAGGTCGGTGGTCAGCGGGGCGCTGCCGCGGTAGGGCACGTGGATCAGTTCGGTGCCCGTGAGGCCCTGGAACTGCAAGCCGATCAGGTGCTGGGCCGTGCCGTTGCCGTTCGAACCGAAGGAGTGCCTGCCGGGCTCCGGCTTGATCAACGCCACCAGCTCGTTCACGTTACTTGCCTTCGTATCGGCCTTGACGGTCAGCACGTTGGGCACCAGCGCCACGGTGGTGATGGGCGCGAGGTCTTTCGAGAAGTCGTAGGACAGCTGCTTGTAGACGCTTTGCGCAATGGTGTGGTGAACCGCGCCCATCAGCAGCGTATGGCCGTCCGGTTCCGCCTTGGCCACATAGGCCGCGCCGATGGTGGCGCCCGCGCCGGGCCGGCTCTCCACGATCACCGGCTGGCCCAATGCGGGCGAGAGCCGCTCGGCCAGCGCGCGCGCCAGCACGTCGGTGGTGCCACCGGGCGCGAAGGGCACCACCAGCATGATCGGCTTGGCTGGCCAGGCCTGCTGGGCCATGGCAGGGACGCCCGAGAAGGTCAGGGCGAGCGCCAGGGCCTGCACCAGGCGGCGGCGGGAAGGAAGGTGTTGCATGCTTGTCTCCAGAAGAAAGTGGCGCGTTCTGCGCTCTGTGGAACCGGACCCGCAGGTCCGGGCGGGGTCGAAAACCTGAACCGGCCTCGGGATCAGGCCGCCTTGCGCAACGGGTCCGCGCGCAGCAGGTCGCACACGGCCTGCGTCACCTGCGCCGTGGTGGCCCGCCCGCCCAAGTCGCCGGTGTGCAGCGCCGGGTTGGCCGTGACTTGTTCGATCGCGGCCATCAGGCGCGCGGCCACGCCAAGCTCGCCGAGATGCTCCAGCAGCATCACGACCGACCAGAATGTGCCCACCGGGTTGGCCAGGCCCTTGCCCATGATGTCGAAGGCCGAGCCGTGGATGGGCTCGAACATGCTGGGGTAGCGGCGCTCAGGATCGATGTTGCCGGTGGGTGCGATGCCGAGGCTGCCCGCGAGCGCGGCGGCCAGGTCGCTCAGGATGTCGGCGTGCAGGTTGGTGGCGACGATGGTGTCCAGGCTCGCCGGGCGGTTCACCATGCGCGCCGTGGCCGCGTCGACGATTTCCTTGTCCCATTGCACGTCGGGGAACTCGCCGGCGATCTGCACCGCGATCTCGTCCCACATAACCATGGCGTGGCGCTGGGCGTTGCTCTTGGTGACGACGGTGAGCAGCTTGCGCGGGCGGGACTGCGCCAGGCGGAACGCGAAGCGCATGATCCGCTCCACGCCCACGCGGGTCATCATGGTCACGTCGGTTGCGGCTTCGATGGGGTGCACCAGGGGCACCCCAT
>CAZFOT010000178.1:0-7338 GCA_964520365.1 uncultured Hydrogenophaga sp. | reverse complement strand
TGGCCATGCTCACCGGCGTGCTGTGCATCTACATCGTGCTGGTGCTGCTGTTCAAGGCCTTCCTGCACCCGTTCACCATTCTGGCTGCGCTGCCGCTGTCGCTGGGCGGCGCGTTCGTGGGCCTACTCCTGACCGGCAAGAGCTTCTCCATGCCCTCGCTGATCGGCCTGATCATGCTCATGGGCATTGCCACGAAGAACTCGATCCTGTTGGTGGAGTACGCGATCGAGGCACGGCGCGAGCACGGCCTGAGCCGGCTCGACGCGATCCTGGATGCCTGCCACAAGCGCGCTCGGCCGATCGTGATGACCACCATCGCCATGGGCGCGGGCATGATGCCCATCGCCGTGGGCTGGGGTGCGGCCGATGCGAGCTTCCGCTCGCCGATGGCGATCGCGGTGATCGGCGGCCTGATCACATCCACTTTCCTGAGCCTGCTGGTGATCCCGGCGGTGTTCACGCTGGTGGACGACGTGGCCCAATGGTTCGCCCGCCTGTTCGGCCATCGGCCGGTGACCGCGACCGTTCCCCGTCCGGCCGCTTGAAAGCGAAGCCCATGGCCCTTCGCGGCGCCGCAGGGTGACCTGCGACGCGCGCGGCGGGGCCGGGCGACTCAGCCTTCCAGCGTTTCGAGCAGTTCGGTCTCGATCTGGATCTGGCGCTTGCTCACCTGCAGCGACGGGCCGCTGATCAGGAAGGTGTCTTCCACGCGCTCGCCCAGGGTGGTGATCTTGGCGAGTTGCACGCTGATGTCGTGCCTGGCGAGCACGCGCGAGATGCCGTACAGCAGGCCCGCGCGGTCACTGGCCGAGACGCTCAGCAGCCAGCGCTGCGCTTTCTCGTCGGGCCGCAGATCCACCCTCGGGCTGACCGGAAAGCTCCTGACCCGGCGCGACAGTCGCCCTTTGGTCGGAGGCGGCAAGGGGCCGCGGTCGTCGATGGTGCGCGCGAGGTTGTTCTCGACCATGGCGATCAGTTCGCGGTAGTGATCGGAGAGCGTCGGCGCCACCACCTGGAAGGTATCGAGCGCGTGTCCGTTGTGGGTGGTGTGCACCCTCGCGTCCAGAATGCTGAAGTCGGAGGTGTCGAAGTAGCCGCAGATGCGGGCAAACAGGTCGTGCTGATCGGTGGCGTACACCAGCACCTGCAAACCTTCGCCCTCCGGCGACAGGCGCGCGCGCACGATGGACTTGCCGTACGTGGCAGGGTCGGCACCGTCGCCCGATGCCGCGGGTTGGGGCGCGGCAATGCCCGCTCGCGAGAGCTGGCGGGTCAGCACGCGGGTGTGCCAGGCGATCTCGTCGGCCTGGTGGCGCATGAAGTAGCTCACGTCCAGCGTGTCCCACAGCGCCTTGTGCGCCTGATGGGGCAGGGCGTGCAGCGCCAGGATCGACAGCGCCTCGCGCTTGCGGGCCTCGATCACCGCCCCGGGGTCGGGCGCGCGCCCGCCCAGGGTCCGCAGCGTGTACCGGTAGAGGTCTTCGAGCAGCTTGCCTTTCCAGGCGTTCCACACCTTGGGGCTGGTGCCCCGGATGTCGGCCACGGTGAGCAGGTACAGCGCCGTGAGGTAGCGCTCGTTGCCGATGCGCCGCGCGAAGGCGTTGATCACGTCGGGGTCGCTGAGGTCTTCCTTTTGCGCCATCCGGCTCATGGTCAGGTGCTCGGCCACGAGGAACTCGATCAGCCGGGCGTCGTCGCGGGCAATGCCGTGCTGGCGGCAGAAAGACCGCACGTCGCGAGCGCCCAGTTCGGAATGGTCGCCGCCCCGTCCCTTGGCGATGTCGTGGAACAGCGCCGCGACGTACAGAATCCATGGCTTGTCCCAGCCGGCCGCGAGCTGCGAGCAGAACGGGTACTCGTGGGAGTGCTCGGCGATGAAGAACCTGCGCACGTTGCGCAGCACCATCAGGATGTGCTGGTCCACCGTGTAGACATGGAACAGGTCGTGCTGCATCTGCCCCACGATGTGGCGGAACACCCAGAGGTAGCGTCCCAGCACGGACGTCTGGTTCATCAGCCGGATCGCATGGGTGATGCCTTCGGGCTCCTGCAGGATGCGCAGGAAGGTGGCCCGGTTCACCGGGTCGTTGCGGAACCGGGCGTTCATGACCGGGCGGGCGTTGTACAGCGCGCGCAGCGTGCGCGCCGACAGCCCCTTGATGCCCACGGTGGTCTGGTACAGCAGGAACGTCTCCAGGATGGCATGGGGCTGCTGGACGTAGAGGTTGTCGCTGGCCACTTCCAGCATGCCGCCCTTGTCGAAGAACCGCTCGTTGAGCGGGCGCAGCCGGTCCACGCCCGCCTCGTCGCTGCTCAGCCGCTCCTCGATGTTGAGCAGCAGGATCTGGTTGAGCTGGGTCACGGCCTTGGCCGCCCAGTAGTAGCGCTTCATGAGCGCTTCGCTGGCGCGCCGCGTGCCGCGCGCGCTGGGCGCCGCATGGGGCTCCGGCCCCGAGGCCGCATGGGTGGCCGGCGTGTGCGCCTTGAAACCGAAGGATTCGGCCACCGCCGTCTGCAGGTCGAACACCAGCCGGTCTTCGCGCCGGTTGGCCAGCAGGTGCAGGCGCGCGCGGATGAGGCTGAGCATGGCCTCGTTGGCCTTGATCTGGCGGGCCTCCAGCGGCGTGGCCAGGCCCTTGCGCGCGAGTTCGTCCCAACTGCGCCCCAGGCCGGCGGCCTTGGCCACCCAGAGGATGATCTGGAGATCGCGCAGCCCGCCCGGCGATTCCTTGCAGTTGGGCTCCAGCGAATAAGGTGTGTTCTCGAACTTGTTGTGACGCTGGCGCAGTTCCAGCTTCTTGGCCACGAAGAAGGCCTTCGGGTCCATGACCTCGCCCAGCCGGGACACCAGGCGGGTGAACTGGGCCTTGCTGCCACGGAGCAGGCGGCATTCGAGCAGCGAGGTCTGCACCGTCACGTCGAGCCGGGCCTCGTCAACGCATTCCGAGACCGTGCGCACGCTCGATCCGATCTCCAGGCCCAGATCCCAGCAAGCGCCGATGAAGGCCTCCAGCCGGAGCCTGAGAGCCTCGTCGGCGTCCGGCGCGCTGCCGTCCGGCATCAGCACCAGCACGTCGACGTCCGAGTGGGGGAAGAGTTCGCCGCGTCCGTAGCCACCGACCGCCACCAGGGCGAATCCGGGGCCGAACCCGGAGCGTGTCCACAGCTCGCGCAGGGTCTGGTCGGTGAGCTTGGCCAGCCGCTGCAGCGCGCTGCGCACGCCGCGCGTCGAAGGGCCCTCGACGCCCAACTGGGCCAGCAGCGCGGTTTTTTCCTGGCGGTATTGCAGGCGCCATGCGCCCAGATCGCTCACGCCGGAGGCGAGCACGGGCGGGGACACGTCAAGCGCTCGCGACGGCTTCCGCGGCGACGAAGGCAGGCACGGGTGGATTGCCCTCGGACAAGGTCAGCACCTCGTAGCCCGTGGACGTGACCAGCACGGTGTGCTCCCATTGCGCGGAGAGCGAGCGGTCGCGCGTCACGATGGTCCATCCGTCGCCCATTTCCTTGATCTCGCGTTTGCCGGCGTTGATCATCGGCTCGATGGTGAAGGTCATGCCTTCCTTGAGTTCTTCCAGCGTGCCGGGGCGGCCGTAGTGAAGCACCTGCGGCTCCTCATGGAAGCGCTGGCCGATGCCATGCCCGCAGAACTCGCGCACCACCGAAAAGCCGCTGCCTTCGGCGTAGGTCTGGATCGCGTGGCCGATGTCGCCCAGGCGGATGCCGGGCCTGACCATGGCGATGCCCTTCCACATGGCCTCGTAGGTCACCTGGCAGAGCCGGCGAGCCTGGACCGTGCAGGCCGCTTCGCCGCCGATCAGGAACATGCGACTGTTGTCGCCGTACCAGCCGTCCTTGATCACGGTCACGTCCACGTTGAGGATGTCACCCTTCTTCAGGGGCTTTTCGTTCGGAATGCCGTGGCACACCACCTGATTGACCGAGGTGCAGAGATGGCCGGGGTAGGGCGGGTAGCCGCTGGGCTGGTAGCCGATGGTGGCCGAGACGGTGCCTTGCTGCTTCATGAATTCGGCGGCCAGGCGGTCGATTTCCAGCGTGGTCACGCCCGGCTGGATCAGCGGCGTGAGGTAGTCCAGCACTTCGGAGGCCAGGCGGCAGGCCGTGCGCATGCCCGCGATGCCGGCTTCGTCTTTATAGGTGATGCTCATGGGGCGATTATCCCATCGGCGGCGGCGGCGCGCCGAACCTCGCGCAAAGCCTGCAGCGGGAAAGGGCGCTCAGGCCCGTTGCCGCTCGGCCGACGTCAGCGTGTTGACCAGCAGCATGGCGATCGTCATCGGGCCGACACCGCCCGGCACCGGGGTGATCCATCCCGCCACCGCCTTCACGCCCTCGAAGTCCACGTCGCCGCAGAGCTTGCCCTCGTCGTTGCGGTTCATGCCCACATCGATCACCACGGCGCCGGGTTTGACCATGTCGGCCGTCAGCACGTTGCGCCGGCCGACCGCCGCGACGACCACGTCGGCCTGCAGCGTGTGCGATTTGAGGTCGGCGGTGGCGCTGTGGCACACCGTGACCGTGGCGTTGGCCTGCAGGAGCAGCAGGGCCATGGGCTTGCCCACGGTGTTGCTGCGCCCGATCACCACGGCGTGCTTGCCGCGCAGGTCGATGCCTGTGCTCTCGATGAGCTTCATGCAGCCGTAGGGGGTGCAGGGCAGGAAGCCTGGCAGGCCGCACATCAGGTCGCCGGCGCTTTGCACCGAATAGCCGTCCACGTCCTTGGCGGTGGAGATCGTCTCGATCACCTTGTGCGGGTTGATGTGTCTGGGCAGCGGCATCTGCACCAGGATGCCGTGGATGGCGGGATCGCCGTTGAGGGCTTCGATGCGCGCGAGCAGATCCGCTTCGCTCAGCGAGGCTTCGTACCGCTCCAGCACCGAATGCAGTCCCGCCTCGCCACAGGCCTTGACCTTGTTGCGCACGTACACCGCCGAGGCCGGGTCGTCGCCGACCAGGATGACTGCCAGCCCGGGCCGGATGCCCCTGGCGGCGAGGGCGGTGGCGCGCGTGGCCACTTCGGACCGGATCTGTTGCGAAAGGGCGGAGCCGTTGATCAGTTGGGCGGTCATGGGGGGTTGAGCGTTTTGCGTTGAGCGTTGGGCGTGTCCGGATCGCGTTCAACGCAGAACGCTGAACGCCGAACCCTCCGGATCAGGCCTTGGCCGGCGTCTGACCCAGCGCGATCTTGAGCAGGTCGGCGACCGTGTTGGCGCCGAGCTTTTCCATGATGTTGGCGCGGTGCGCCTCCACCGTCTTGATGCTGATGCCCAGGTCGTCGGCGATCTGCTTGTTCAGGCGGCCCGCCACGATGCGTTCGAGCACCTGGGCTTCGCGGCTGGTGAGCTTGGAGAGCAGGGCGTCGCGGCTGGCGGCCTGCTGATACGTGGTGAAGGCGTCCTTGGCGTACTCCAGCATGCGCTCGACGAGCGCCACCAGCTGATCGTCCTTGAAGGGCTTCTGGATGAAATCGAGCGCGCCCTTTTTCATCGAATTCACCGCCATGGGCACATCGCCGTGTCCGGTGATGAAAACGATGGGCAGCGGCGACTGGCGCTCGATCAGCCGTTCCTGCAGATCCATGCCGCTCATGCCGCCCATGCGGATGTCGGCGATCAGGCAGGCGACCTCGCGGGCGTCGTAGCGGCTGAGGAAAGCTTCGGCAGATTCGAAACATCGGACCCGGTAGTCCTTGCCTTCGAGCAGCCATTGGAGGGAGTCGCGCACGGCTTCGTCGTCATCGACCACGTAGACCGTGCCTTTCTTGGGAATCAAACTCATCTCGCTCTTTCTGTGTCCGTCAACGACTGTGAGGGCTTGTCGCCACCGGCATTTTCAGCCTGGAGTTTCGATGCCACGGGGATCCAGAAACTGAAGCAGCAGCCCGCCACCTCTTCTCCATTGTAGATGTTCCGCACCTGCATCCTCCCGTGGTGCGACTCGACGATGCTGCGGCACAGCTTCAGGCCGATGCCCATGCCCTCGCTCTTGGTGCTGTAGAACGCCTCGTAGATGCGCTCGATCATCTCGTCGGGCACGCCGCCTCCGGTGTCGCGAACCGAGAACTCGATCACGTCCTGGTCGTCCTGCCGGCGCGGCCCCACGCGCAATTCGATCGAGCGGTCGCCCGGTGGCCGGTTGGCCTGCACGATCGCCTCGCCGGCGTTCTTGAGCAGGTTGATCAGCACCTGCTCGATCAGGATCGGGTCCACCATGAGCCAGGGCAGGCGCGCCGCCACATAGGGCGTGAGGCGGACCTGCTGCCGGCGCAACTCGATGTCGGCCAGTTCGATCGCGTTGCTCACCATCAGGGCCACGTCCGAGAGCGTGGGATTGGGTTCGCTGCGCTTCACGAAGGCCCGGATGCGCTGGATGATCTGGCCCGCGCGCTGGGCCTGGCGGCTGGTTTTTTCGAGGGCGACCAGCAGTTCGTCGGGACTGATGCGCTGGTCCTGCAGGCGCGAGATCATGCCGTTGCAGTAATTGCTGATGGCGGTCAGCGGCTGGTTGAGTTCGTGCGCCACGCTGGAGGCCATTTCACCCATGGTGATGAGGCGGCTGGCGGTCTGCGCCCGCTCGGTCTGGCGCGCGGCCTGTTCCTCGGCCAGGCGCCGGGGCGTGATGTCGCTGGCGATCACCATCTGGGCCAGGCGGCCATCGACCCAGGTGAGGTAGCGGGTGCGGACCTCCAGCCAGCGGTCGAGTTCCTCCGCGAAGACCTCGGCGTTCTCCGAGCCCGCATCGGTCAGGGTCTCGGTGGGCATGCCCGCGAAGGCATCCACGGCGTCGCCGTTGTCGGGGCTGGGCGTGGGCTGGTTGCCCGCGAGGTCGACCAGGTGCCGGTGTCCCTGGCCGCGGGTGCCGAACCACAGCCGGTACATCTTGTTGGCGAACAGCATTTCGTCGCTGCCCAGGGGGGCGACGGAGACCGCCGAGTCCAGGCTTTCCAGCACCGTGGTGAAGCGCTCGTACGAGGCGGAGAGCTCCTCGCGGATGCGCCTGGGCTCGGTGATGTCGGTCATCGAGGTCATCCAGCCGGTCTGGTGCCCGTTGGGGTCGATCAGGGGCGAGACGTACATGCGCGCATCGAAGATGCTGCCGTCGCGCCGCTGCACCCGGACCTCGAACCCGCCCGGGGTGGAGCGGCCGTTGAGTTCGTCGTCCAGCCGCGCGGCCAGCAGATCGTGGTCTTCTTCGGGCCAGTAGGGGAAGGGCGCGGTCCGACCCACCAGTTCGCCCTCGGTCCAGCCGGTCATGGAGCAGAAGGCGGGATTGACGTAGGTGATCCGGCCTTGCAGGTCCAGCGCGCGCATGCCGGTG
>CAZFOT010000177.1:0-7391 GCA_964520365.1 uncultured Hydrogenophaga sp. | reverse complement strand
ATGCCGTCCCCCCTCCAAGCGCCCGAAGGGCGCGCCAGAGAGGGGGGAAGCCGCGCAGCGGCGCAGGGGGGAGTCTCAAAGCCTCACTGTCTGCATCACGGCCTCGATCACGAAAGCCTGCCAGTGCGCCAGTGCTTCCGGGCTTTCGAGTTTCTCGCCCAGAAAGGCCGAGAGCGTGTGCCGGTTCGAGAGGTAGAAGTAGTTCATCGCGGCGATCATCAGGTAGACGTCGCGCGCCGAGAGGCCGGCGCGGAACAGCTTCTTGCGCGCGCCGCTGGCCAGCACCTGCTCCAGGATCTGGATCGCGGGCGACGAGTACTCGCGCGCGCGCAGCGACTTGGCGATGTGCTTGCCCCGGTGCAGGTTCTCGTCGTTGAGCAGGGTGATGAATTCGGGGTTGCGCTGATAGAAGTTCCACATGAAGCCGATCACCGCCGTGAGCGACTCCACCGGCTGGTCGCCGCTGAGCTCCAGGGCCGCCTCGGCCTCGTTGAAGCGCCGGTACATGTCTTCGAGCACCGCGATGTAGAGCGCTTCCTTGCTGCCGAAGTAGTAATAGATCATGCGATCGAACGACTTGGCGGCCTTGGAGATTTCGTCGATGCGCCCGCCCGAGAAGCCGTGCTTGGCGAAGATCTTGGTGGCGGCGCGAAGAATGCTGTCGCGCGTGTCCTGCGCCGCGAGCGCGCGAACGCCGGGGCGGCGCGCGGGCGCTGTCTTCGCGCTCGCGCGCCGGGACGGACTGGTGCTCATGGGAAGTGATGCGGCCGCGCCACGGCCATCATTGTTCGGCGAAGGCCCGTTCGATCACGAAGGCGCCTGGCTTGGAGGTATTGCCCTCGGGGAAGCCCTGCTCTTCCAGCATGTGCTTGAGGTCGCGCAGCATGGCCGGGCTGCCGCAGATCATCACGCGGTCCTCCTCGGGGTTGAGCGGCGGCAGGCCCAGGTCGCTGAACAGCTTGCCCGACTTCATGAGTTCGGTGACGCGCCCGGTGTTGCGGTAGGCCTCGCGCGTGACCGTGGGGTAGTAGCGCAGCTTGCTGGTGATCATCTCGCCCAGGATCTCGTGCGCGGGCAGGTGCTCGACCAGCACGTCGTGGTAGGCCAGTTCGTCGACCTGGCGCACGCCGTGGATCAGGATGATCTGCTCGAAGTGCTCGTAGGTCTCGGGGTCGCGCACGATGCTCATGAACGGCGCCAGGCCGGTGCCGGTGGACACCAGGTACAGGCGTTTTCCGGGCAGCAGGTAGTCGATCAGCAGGGTGCCGGTGGGCTTGCGCCCGACGATGATGGAGTCGCCCACCTGGATGTGCTGCAGGCGCGAGGTCAGCGGGCCGTCGGGCACCTTGATGCTGAGGAATTCCAGGTGGTCCTCGTAGTTGGCGCTGACGATGCTGTAGGCGCGCAGCAGCGGCTTGCCGTTGACGCGCAGGCCGATCATGGTGAAGTGGCCGTTGGAGAAGCGCAGCGACTGGTCGCGCGTGGTGGTGAAAGTGAACAGGCGGTCGGTCCAGTGGTGGACGCTCAGGACGGTTTCTTCGTTGAAGGCACTCATGGTTGGGTGGATAGGGCGGAGGTTGAAAGGTATCGGACAAGTATGCCGCGTCTGCGCAGCGGCTTCAGGGTGGGGCGCCGGAGGCTTGCTCCAGGTCGGACAGCTTATTTTCACCGTTCTTCCAGCGCTCGGCGTCCGGCAGCGGCGCCTTGCGCCGGGTGATCACCGGCCAGGAGGGGGAAAGCCGGCGGTTGAGTTCGAGGAAATGCGCCATTCCGGCGGGCAGATCGGCGTCGGCATGAATCGCCTCGACCGGACATTCGGGGATGCAGACCGCGCAATCGATGCACTCATCCGGGTCGATCACGAGGAACTCGGGGCCCTCGTGGAAGCAATCGACGGGACAGACATCCACGCAGTCCGTGTACTTGCAGCGGATGCACGGATCGGTGACGACGTGAGTCATTCTGGTGCTCCTCGAACGCCCCGGAACAGGGCGTAAAAAAACGGTTGCGCGGCGGAAAACATTGGTTTAAATTGCGCCCCATGTAGCGTTCACAACATTTTCATTAAGTGAATACTACATAAACGAAGGCGATCGGACAAGCGATTCGACAACCCACGAGGCCAGACCCGGAACATGACGGAACACACCAAGACCGATGGCATGCCGACGATGGACGCAGGCCCCGAACCGCGGTTCCTGGAGCGGGCCGCGCCGCGCAACGAGCGCATGGCGGGCGACAAGGTCGAGTGCAATGCCTGCCCCGTGCTGTGCCAGATCTCCCAGGGCAAATCGGGCGCGTGCGACCGCTACGCCAACGCCTCGGGCGTGCTGGTTCGCGTCGATCCGGTGCTGCTGCTGCAGCGCACCCTGTCGCAGGCCGATGGACAGCTGGTGGCGTTCGCCGCGCGCGATCCGCAGGCTCCGGCGCTGGCCGCCGCCGCGCCGGACGAAGCGCTGTTCGTCACCGGCATCGGGTCGTCGACCACCTACCCCGACTACAAGCCCGCCCCGTTCATCGTGGCGTCGCAGGCCGACGGCGTGGACCTGGTCACGGTGGTGACCGAGGGCATCTTCAGCTACTGCAGCCTCAAGGTGAAGATCGACACCGACCGCTGGCTCGGCCCCGAGCAGGCGAACGTGCGCTGCAAGGGCGAGGTGGTGGGCCACGTCACCACGGCCGAGTACGGATCGCAGATGCTCTCGCTGGGCGGGGTGCACCACCTCACCGGCGGCAGCAAGAAGGAAGGGCGCGTCACCTGCGACATGATGCAGTCGCTGGGCAACAAGGAGGCGGTGGCGTTCACCATCGACGGCGGCGCGCAGATCGTCATCCAGGCCGGCCGGGCGCCCATCGTCGATGGCGTGGAAGAGCAGCGCATGCGCGTGGGCTGCGGCTCGGCGACCGTGGGCATCTTCGCCCGGCAGTTCTTCGGGCACGCCGACGAAGTGGTGGTGGTGGACGACCACATCACCGGCGTGCTGAGCCAGCACCAGGCGGGGCGCTGCCTGAACATGCGGCCGTCGGGCATCCGCATCCGCGGGCGCAAATCCACCCCCGGGCGCTTCTTCCAGGTGGCCAACCCGGGCAACGGCTGGGGCGGCACCGACATCGCCGACCCGCTCTCGATCATCGAAGGCTGGGACCCCGAGCTGGCCTGGCCGGGGTTGCGCCTGCTGATGGTCTCGACCACGGGCGAGCACGCGGCCTGGTTCGAGCTCGACGGCGATCTGGTGCCGCGCGAACAGCCCATGCCGGAGGCGGTGGCCCGCACCGTGGCGCGCATCGGGGAGAACTGCGAGCCCTCGCTGGCCACGGTGTTGTTTCTCGGCGGCGCGGGCGGCAGCCTGCGCGCCGGCGTGACCGAGAACCCGGTGCAGCTCACGCGGGCGATCAAGCAGTCGCTGATCAACGTCACCTGCGGCGGCGCGCCGGCCTACGTCTGGCCGGGTGGCGGCATCACGGTGATGGTCGATGTGATGCGCATGCCCGATCGCAGCTTCGGCACCGTGCCCACGCCGGCCATCGTCGCACCGATCGAGTTCAGCATGAAGCTGGACGACTACCGCGCCATCGGCGGCCACATGGGTTACGTGCGCCCGCTGGCCGACGTGCTGGCGCACGGCGCCTGGCACAACGACGGCGCGCCCGCCGCGCGGCGCACCGAGGCGCTGCCGCCAGCCAACATCTGGCCCCTGGGCGAACCGCCCATGCTGGGCTGACACCGGGGCAATGGTGATGAGCGCAGCGCAGGGCCGTTCCCAAGCCAGCTCGCACCGCAGTGCGCAGCACGGAGGCGTCCGATGAGCGCTGAACGGCGACCCCTGCCCGGCCAGCGCTGGCATTTCCAGCACGGCCCCATCGACATCGTGATCGGTGCCGACGGCGACGCCGGCGACGTACAGGCCGCGCACGAAGCGGCGTGGCAGCGCTTCACGACGGTGCTCGATGAGCTGGTGGATGAGCTGCCGGCCTTGCGCCAGCCGGTGGGCGGCGGCGCATGCCCGTTCACGGGCGGGGTGGCCCGCCGCATGTGGCAAGCCTGCCAGCCCTACCGCGCGGGCTTCGTGACGCCCATGGCCGCCGTGGCGGGATCGGTGGCGCAGGAGCTGATCAAGCACTACGCACGGCCCGGCATCCAGCGCGCCTGGGTCAACAACGGCGGCGACATCGCGCTCCACATGGCTCCGGGCGCGTCGCTGCGCGTGGGCCTGTTCGCCGATCTCTCGCGCTTCGACGCGGCGGCCGCGGCGCAGCCGCTGCGCACCGACGGGAAGATGACCGTGCACGCCACGCTGCCGGTGCGCGGCGTGGCCACCAGCGGCTGGCGGGGCCGCAGCTTCTCGCTCGGCATCGCCGACAGCGTGACTGTGCTGGCGCGCACCGCCGCGCAGGCCGACGCGGCCGCCACCATCATCGCCAACGCGGTCAACGTGGACGACCCGCGCATCGACCGCCGGCCGGCGCGCGAACTCCGGCACGACAGCGACCTGGGCGAGCGGCCCGTGACCTTCCAGGTACCCGCGCTGGATGCGGCCACCGCGTTGCGAGCGGTGCGCGCCGGCCAGCGAATGGCCCGGGAATTGCAAGCCTCCGACCTGATCTGGTCGGTCGTGATCGTCTGCCAAGGCTGGTGTGCCGTGGCCGGCGGCGAACCCTGGTTGATCGAGAACGACCCGGCACCTGACCGGGACGTTCGACTCTCTTTTGCAAGCGCCTGACAGCGGTATGACCCATCCATCTCCACTGATCGAAATCCGCCGCATCGCGACCCACGTGGAGGACATCCACCACGAGTTCGGTCCGGTGGCCGCGACGCCGCTGCGCCGCGGCGCCATCGCCGTGCTGCTGCGCAACCCGTTCGCGGGCCGTTTCGAGCCGCACATCCTGCCCATGATGGATCAGCTCCAGCCGGTCGGCCTGGACATGGCGCGGCGGCTGCTCGCCGCCATGGCGGTGCCGGTGCAGGTCATCCAGGGCTACGGCAAGGGCGCCATCGTCGGCGCCGCCGGCGAGCTCGAACATGGCGCGCTGTGGCACGTGCCGGGTGGCTACGCCATGCGCGAGCTGCTGGGCTGGAAGGGCGACGCCGCCGCCTACGCCGCGGGGCGCGCCGACGGCGACAAGGGCCAGCCGGCCAATGCGCTGGCCATCGTGCCATCGACCAAGAAGGTGGGGCCGCCGGGCTGCGCGCTGGACGTGCCGCTCACCCACATCAACGCCGCCTACGTGCGCAGCCATTTCGACGCCATGGAAGTGCGCATGCCGGGCGCGCCCCTGCCCGACGAGATCGTGTTCATCCTGGCCATGAGCACCGGCGCCCGGGTGCACGCCCGGGTCGGCGGGCTGCGCGCCGACGACATCAACCGCTGGGACGGCCTGCGCTGAGGCGCTGCACCCCGGCACACGCAAGCGAACAAGGAAATCACAGATGAAAAGCCAGATCCGCAAAGTGGTGGTCCAGGTGGACGAGACGCACATCGAAATGGGCCGGCCGGTGGCGCCGCCCACGCGCAGGGCGCTGGCCATGGCGGTCATCGACAACCCCTACGCGGGCGGCTACAGCGAGAACCTCGACCAACTGATCGCGATCGGCGAAGAGCTGGGCGCGCTGCTGGGCGAGCGCTGCGTGGCCGCGCTGGGCATCGCGCCCGCGCAGGCCCAGAGCTATGGCAAGGCCGCCATCGTGGGCGAGGCCGGCGAGCTCGAGCACGCCGCGGCCATCCTCCACCCCAAGCTGGGCGCGCCGCTGCGCAAGGCGGTGGAGAAAGGCGCGGCCCTGGTGCCTTCGAGCAAGAAGCGCGGCGGGCTGGGCACGGCCATCGACGTGCCGCTGGGCCACAAGGACGCGGCCTTCGTGCGCAGCCACTTCGACGCCATGGAAGCGCGCGTGTCCGACGCGCCGCGCGCCAACGAGATCGTGGTGGCGGTGGTGGTCACCGACAGCGGCCGGCCGCTGCCCCGCATCGGCGGTCTGCAGGCCCACGAAATCAAGGGAGAGGACGGCCTGCGCTGAGCGCGCGAGCCGCCCTCGAGCACACAAGAAAAGAAATATCCATCCGCGTTTCCGTTCCCTTCTCTTCCCACCGTTCCCTTCCTTGTCACTTCACCCAGGAGATTGCCCCATGGTCCCACGACGCCACATCATTGCCCTCGCCGCCGCCATCGCGAGCGGCGCGCTCGGTTCCACCGCGATGGCCCAGGGGGCGATCAAGATCGGTGAGATCAACAGCTACAAGGCCCAGCCCGCCTTCCTGGAGCCCTACCGCAAGGGCATGGAGCTGGCGGTGGAGGAGATCAACAAGGCCGGCGGCCTCAACGGGCGCCAGGTCGAGCTGATCGTGCGTGACGACAACGCCAACCCGGGCGACGCGGTGCGCGCCGCCGAGGAACTGGTCTCGCGCGAGAAGGTGGACGTGCTCGCCGGCTCGTTCCTCTCGCACATCGGCCTGGCGCTGACCGACTTCGCCAAGCAGAAGAAGTTCTTCTTCCTCGCCGGCGAGCCGCTGACCGACAAGATCGTGTGGGACAACGGCAACCGCTACACCTTCCGCCTGCGCCCGTCCACCTACATGCAGGTGGCCATGCTGGTGCCCGAGGCGTCCAAGCTGAACAAGAAGCGCTGGGCGCTCGTGTACCCCAACTACGAATACGGCCAGTCGGCCGTGGCCACCTTCAAGAAGCTGATGAAGGAAGCCCAGCCGGACATCGAGTTCGTCGCCGAGCAGGCCCCCCCGCTGGGCCGGGTGGACGCCGGCAGCGTGACCCAGGCCCTGGCCGACGCCAGGCCCGATGCGATCTTCAACGTGCTGTTCGGCGCCGACCTGGCGCGCTTCGTGCGCGAGGGCAACACGCGCGGCCTGTTCAAGGACCGCGAAGTGGTGAGCCTGCTCACCGGCGAACCCGAGTACCTGGACCCGCTCAAGGACGAAGCCCCCAACGGCTGGCTGGTCACGGGCTACCCCTGGTACGGCATCGACACGCCCGAGCACAAGGCCTTCCAGAGCGCCTACCAGGCCAAGTTCAACGACTACCCGCGCCTGGGCTCGGTGGTGGGCTACAGCACCATCAAGTCGCTGGGCGAGGGCATCAAGAAGGCCGGTTCCACCGACACCGAGAAGCTGATCACCGCCTTCCGCGGCCTGCAGGTGAGCACGCCGTTCGGCCCCATCACCTACCGCCCGGAAGACCACCAGTCGACCATGGGCGGCTACGTGGGCCGCACGAAAAACGAAGGCGGCAAGGGCGTGATGGTGGACTACCGCTACCTCGACGGCGCCGCCTACCTGCCGCCGGCGGCCGAGGCCAAGAAGCTGCGCCCGGCTGAGTGAGGGAACACCCCCCTGCGCCGCTGACGCGGCTTCCCCCCTCCCTGGCGCGCCCTTGGGGCG
>CAZFOT010000176.1:0-7408 GCA_964520365.1 uncultured Hydrogenophaga sp. | reverse complement strand
GCGTCACCCCCCCCCAGGGGGCAACGCCTGCGGCCCGGCAAAGCCGGTTCCGCGGCGTTCTGGAAGCTGTTGTCGTGCGCCGCTGTGGCGCCTTTCTGATGAAAGTGAAGTCTGAATGAACCCATCGCCCCTCATCGCTCCGCCCGCTCTCGTGCGCCGCGCCGGGCAGCAGGACACGAAAGCCATCCAGGCGCTGGACAGCGCGCATTTCATCCACCCGTTCACCGACCACGGCGATCTGGCCACGCGCGGCGCGCGCGTGATCACGCGGGCCGACAACATCCACGTCTGGGATTCCGAAGGGAACAGGATCCTCGACGCCATGAGCGGGCTGTGGTGCGTGAACGCGGGCTACGGGCGCAAGGAACTGGCCGATGCGGCCTACCAGCAGATGATGACGCTGCCCTTCTACAACAGCTTCTTCCAGACCACCAACCTGCCGGCGGTGCAACTGGCGGCCAGGCTGGCCTCGCTCGCACCTTCCGTGGACGGCCGCAGCTTCCAGCACGTGTTCTATTCCAGCAGCGGCAGCGAAAGCAACGACTCCAACGTGCGCATGGTGCGCCGCTACTGGGACCTGCTCGGCCAGCCGCAGCGCAAGGTCATCATCAGCCGCCACAACGCCTACCACGGCAGCACCATGGCCGGCGCCTCGCTCGGCGGCATGAGCGGCATGCACGCTCAGGGCGACCTGCCGATTCCCGGCATCACGCACATCGGGCAGCCCCACCACTGGGAGAACGCGCTGCCCGGCGAGAGCGCCGCCGATTTCGGCCTGCGCGCCGCGCGCTGGCTGGAGGAAAAGATCCTGGAAGTGGGGCCGGACAAGGTGGCCGCCTTCATCGCCGAACCGGTGCAGGGCGCCGGTGGCGTGATCATTCCGCCCGAGACGTACTGGCCCGAGATCCAGCGCATCGTCGACCGGTACGGCATCCTGCTGATCTCCGACGAGGTGATCTGCGCCTTCGGCCGCCTGGGCCACTGGTTCGCCTATGAAAAGTTCGGCTACCGGCCCGACCTGGTGACCTTCGCCAAGGGCGTGACCAGCGGCTACATCCCGCTCGGCGGCGTGATGGTGGGTGGCCGCGTGGCGCAGGTGCTGATCGAGAAAGGCGGCGAGTTCAACCATGGCTACACCTACAGCGGCCACCCGGTGGCCTGCGCCGTGGCGCTGGCCAACCTAGAATTGATGGAGCGCGAGAACCTGCCGGGCCGGGTGAAGGACGACGTCGGGCCCTACCTGGCCGAGCGCTTCGACGAGCTGAACCACCACCCGCTGGTGGGCGCGGCCGAGACCTGCGGCTTCGTGGCCGGGCTGGTGATCGTGAAGGACAAGGCGACCAGGCAGATGTTCGACCCCGCCCTGGGCGTGGGCATGATCTGCCGCGGCCATTGCTTCCGCAACGGGCTCATCATGCGCGCCGTGGGCGACCGCATGATCATCGCGCCGCCGCTGGTGATGACGCGGGACCAGATCGACGAAATGATGGCGCTGATCGTGCGCTGCCTGGACGCCACGCTGGACGACCTGCGACAGGCCGGCGAGCTGGCCTGATGCCGGGCTGTCCGGATTCTTTGATACAGTGCGCGAAGCCCCAAAGCGGGGACAAAGCTGGTCTGTTAATTGCTTGATCAGCCGGGCGTGCCGGCCCCGATGCGCCGGTGTTCTTCCAAGCTTTTTGTTCCCCTTTTGACCCCTGTCTGGAGACGTTTCATGATGAAGAAACACGTTTTGGCACTCGCCGTCACCGCGATCGTGCTGGCCGCCTGCGGCAAGAAGGAAGAGCCGGTGGCCACCCCGGCGGAAACGGCTCCCGTGGCGGCGGCTCCGGCGGCGCCCGCCGGCCCGGTGCTCGACGATGAGAAGGTCCTGAACATCTACAACTGGCCCGACTACATCACCGAAACCATGATCTCGGACTTCGAGAAGGAGTTCGGCATCAAGGTGAACTACGACACCTTCGAGAACAACGAGGCCCTGCACGCCAAGCTGGTGGCGGGCAACTCGGGCTACGACATCGTGGTGCCGACCGTCGGTTTCTCCAAGAAGCAGCTCGAGGCCGGCCTGTACCAGCCGCTGAAGAAGGACCAGATCGCCAACCTCGGCAACCTCGATGCCGAGTTCATGACCAAGCTGGCCGCCATCGACAAGGGCAACGAGCACTACGTGCCGTGGGGCTGGGGTTTCAGCACGGTGGGGATCAACAAGCAGAAGGTGGCCGCCGCCCTGGGCACCGAGGACCTGCCGGCCAACTCGTGGGAGCTGGTGTTCAACCCCGAGTACACCAGCAAGCTCAAGGGCTGCGGCATCCTGTACCTGGATTCGCCGACCGAGATCCTGCCCGCGGCGCTGCACTACATCGGCAAGGACCCGTACAGCGGCAATCCCGACGACCTGCGCGAGGCCGGCGCCATGATGGCCAAGGTTCGCCCGGACATCCGGCTGTTCTCCAGCACCATGATCGACGACATCGCCGGCGGCAAGGGCTGCGCCTTCATCGGCTGGTCGGGCGACATCAACATCGCGGCCGACCGCGTCAAGGAAATGGGCGGCAAGGAAGACATCGTGCCGCTGCTGCCCAGCACCGGCGGCGTGTTCTTCGCCGACGTGATGGCGATTCCGGCCGATGCCAAGCGCGTCAACAACGCGCACGCCTTCATCGACTTCTTCCTGCGCGCCGAGAACGGCGCGGCCATGGCCAACGAGGTGAACTACCCGACCGGCAACAAGGCCGCGCTGGCGCAGATCAAGGATGAGATCAAGGGCAACGACACCATCTTCCTCAACGACGACAACATGGCCCGCCTGATTCCCTCCGGCGGCTACCCCAACGAGGTGAGCGGCGTGCTCAACGAGGTCTACAACGCGTTCAAGCGCGGCAGGTAAACCGTTCCTGCACGGGACAAGGGCTGTTCATCCGCCGGGTTGAACAGCCTTTTTTTCGATGGCTGCCACCCACCGCACACACAGGAGAAACCATGGCTTCGCCCGCATGTGACATGACGTATGAACCAGGCTTTCTGGTGACCGAGAAACTGGTCAAGCGCTTCGACGATGCGGTCGCGGTGGACGAGGTCTCGCTGTCCATCGGCAAGGGCGAGATCTTCGCCCTGCTGGGCAGCTCGGGCTGCGGCAAGTCCACGCTGCTGCGCATGCTCGCGGGCTTCGAGAAGCCGACCTCCGGGCGCATCCTGCTGGGCGGGCAGGACGTGGCCGCCATGCCACCCTACGACCGCCCGGTGAACATGATGTTCCAGTCGTACGCGCTGTTCCCGCACCTCAACATCTGGGAGAACGTGGCCTTCGGCCTCAAGCGCGAAGGCTTGCCCAAGGCCGAGGTCGAGCAGCGCACCGACGAGATGCTGGCCCTGGTGCAGCTCACGCCCTACGCCAAGCGCAAGCCGCACCAGCTCTCGGGCGGCCAGCAGCAGCGCGTGGCGCTGGCGCGCAGCCTGGCCAAGCGGCCCAAGCTGCTGCTGCTGGACGAGCCGCTGGGCGCGCTGGACAAGAAGCTGCGCGAGCAGACGCAGTTCGAGCTGGTCAACATCATTGAAAAAGTGGGCGTGACCGTGGTGATGGTCACGCACGACCAGGAAGAGGCCATGACCATGGCCGACCGCATCGCGGTCATGAGCAAGGGGCGCGTGCTGCAGGTGGGCTCGCCCGAGGAAATCTACGAGCACCCGGTCAACCGCTTCGTGGCCGACTTCATCGGCAACGTGAACCTGTTCGAGGGCAAGCTGGCGGTGGACGAGACCGACCACTGCGCGGTCCAGACCAGCATCGGCATGGTGCACGTGGGGCATGGCGTGAGCGGCACGCTCAACATGCCCGTGGCCGTGGCGGTGCGCCCCGAGAAGCTGGAGATCGGCAAGGTGATGCCTTCCGACGCGGGGCCCAACGTCTTCAAGGGGCAGGTCAAGGAAATCGCCTATTTCGGCTCCTACAACACCTACATCGTGCAGGCCAGCGACGGCACGCGCCTGAAGATCACCGAGGCCAACACCTCGCGCCAGGACCTGTCGGACATCACCTGGGAAGACGAGGTGTATTACTGGTGGGGTGACAGGGCCGGAGTCGTGTTGAGGGATTGACCCCCATCAGGAAAACCCCCCTGCGCCGCTGCGCGGCTTCCCCCCTGGAAGGGGGGACGGCGCAAGTGGCCCGGCGAAGCCGGTTCCACCGCACCCCTGGTTGAAAGCCCTTCTCGCGAACAGCATTTCTGGAGTAGTTCGATGGCCATTTCCCTACCTCGACCCGGCAAGCGCTTCGTGATCGGCGTGCCCTTCGTGTGGCTGCTGGTCTTCTTCTTCCTGCCGTTCCTGATCCTGCTCTACATCAGCTTCGTGGACATGGGGCGCGACATCCATCCGTTCAAGCCGATCTGGGACACCACCACCGGCGTGCTCAAGCTCAAGTACGAGAACTACCTCTCGATCTTCCGCACGCAAGAGGGCGCGCCGCTGTTCCGCACGCTCTACATCGACGCCTACCTGCGCTCGATCGGGTACGCGCTGGTCACGGCCATTCTGTGCCTGGTGATCGGCTACCCGTTCGCCTATTTCATCGCGCGCTCGCCGGCCAGCGTTCGCCCGGCGCTGCTGCTGATGGTGATGCTGCCGTTCTGGACCTCGTTCCTGCTGCGCGTCTACGCCTGGAAGGGCCTGCTGTCGGACAACGGGGTCATCAACCGCTTCATGATGGGCATCGGCCTGACGGCCGAGCCGGTGCAGATGCTCTACACCAACGTCTCGATGCTGGTGGGCATGACCTACGTCTACGTGCCCTTCATGATCCTGCCGCTGTACGCCAACCTGGTGAAGATGGACTTCCGGCTGCTCGAGGCCGCCTACGACCTGGGCACCACGCCGTTCAAGGCGTTCTGGCTGATCACCGTGCCGCTGTCCAAGGCCGGCATCGTCGCCGGCTTCATGCTGGTCTTCATTCCCTGCGTCGGCGAGTTCGTGATTCCCTCGCTGCTCGGCGGCCCGGGCAACCTGATGATCGGGCGCGTGGTGTGGGACGAGATGTTCACCGCCAACGACTGGCCGCGCGCCACCGCGCTGGCGGTGGTGATGATCGCGATCATTGTGGTTCCGCTGGCGTTCTACTACCACTACAGCAGCGACCCTGCCGAAAAACACTGAAGGAGGCAGACGATGAAACAACTGCTCGAAAAGCACTTCGGCAAGTTCTGGCTGGCGCTGGTGTTCGCCTTTCTCTACCTGCCGCTGCTGTTCATGATCGTGTTCAGCTTCAACAGCACGCGGCAGGACGCGCGCTTCACCGGGTTTTCGCTGCGCTGGTACGAGGCGCTCACGCGCGACACCAAGATCGTCGAAGGCTTCTGGCTCTCGCTCAAGATCGCCACCGTCACCGGCCTGCTCTCGGCGGTGCTGGCCACGTTCGCCGCGTTCGTGCTGGTGCGCTACCGGCGCTTCCTGGGGCGCACCGTCTTCTCGGGCATGGTCAATGCGCCGCTGGTGATGCCCGAGGTGATCATCGGCCTGTCGCTGCTGCTGCTGGCGGTGGGCGCGCAGAACGCGTTCGGCTGGCCGCAGCGCGGCATGCTGACCATCATCCTGGGCCATACGCTGCTGGGCATGGCCTACGGCATGGTGGTGATCCAGAGCCGCCTGATGGAGATGAACCGCAGCATTGAGGAGGCGGCCATGGATCTGGGCGCGCGGCCCATGCAGGTGTTCTTCCTGGTGACGCTGCCCAACATCTTCCAGGCCATCCTGGCGGCGTTCCTGCTGGCGTTCACGCTGTCGTTCGACGACGTGGTGATCGCCGAATTCCTCTCGGGCCCGGGCGTGAACACGCTGCCGCAGGTGATCTTCGGCTACGCGCGCCGGGGCATCAACCCCACCATCTATGCCGCGGCCACGCTGCTGATCGTGACCGTGACCCTCGTGATCGTGAGCTACGCAGTCTGGGTGGCTCGCGCCACGCGGCGGCGCGAGCGGGAGATCGCGGCGGCCGTGAAGGGCTGAGGGGATCCCGGCAGGTGGACCGCTGGATGCCTTCGGCGAGGGCGAATTGGCTGTCCCGGCCGCGGGGTGCGGGTGTAGCATGAGGCCACTTTCCGACGCCGAAACGCCCATGACCGACACCTCTGCCTCCCTCAGCTTCGACGGCCGCGCCGTCATCAACGGCGAGTGCGTCGCCGCGCGCGACGGCCAGACCTTCGACTGCCTCTCGCCGGTGGACGGCCGCCTGCTCACCGCGGTGGCGCGCTGCGGCGAGGCCGACATCGACGCCGCCGTGGCCGCCGCCCGCGCCGCGTTCGAGGACCGTCGCTGGGCCGGCATGCCGCCCGCCAGGCGCAAGCGCGTGATGCAGGCGTTTGCGGACCAGTTGCTCCAGCACGCCGACGAACTGGCGCTCACCGAAACGCTCGACATGGGCAAGCCGGTGAAGTACGCGCGCAGCGTGGACGTGAACAGCGCGGCCAACTGCATCCGCTGGTACGGCGAGGCGGTGGACAAGGTCTACGACGAGATCGCGCCCACGCCCGACACTGCGCTGGCGCTGATCACGCGCGAGCCGGTCGGCGTGGTGGGCGTGATCGTGCCCTGGAACTACCCCATGATCATGGCGGCCTGGAAGATCGCGCCCGCGCTGGCCGCCGGCAATTCGGTGGTGCTCAAGCCCAGCGAGAAAAGCCCGCTGACCGCGCTGCGCCTGGCCGAACTGGCACTGGCCGCCGGCATCCCGCCCGGCGTGTTCAACGTGGTGCCGGGCTTCGGCGCCGAGGCCGGCAGCCCGCTGGCGCTGCACATGGACGTGGACTGCATCGCCTTCACCGGCAGCACGCGCGTGGGCAAGCAGATCCACGTGATGGCCGGGCAGAGCAACCTGAAGCGTGCCTGGACCGAGCTGGGCGGCAAGTCGCCCAACATCGTGTTCGCCGACTGCCCCGACCTGGACAAGGCGGTGGAGGCGGCCGTGGGCAGCATCTTCTTCAACCAGGGCGAGAGCTGCAACGCGCCCTCGCGCCTGTTCGTCGAGGCCTCGATCAAGGACGCCTTCCTGGAAAAGGCGCTCAAGCTGGTGCCGCAGTACCAGCCGGGCAACCCGCTGGAGAAATCCACGGTGATGGGCGCCATCGTCGACAAGGTGCAGATGGACACGGTGCTGCGCTACATCGAGAGCGGCAAGGCCGAGGGTGCCAGGCTGCTGGCTGGCGGCGAGGCGGCCGAGCCGGTCAAGGGCGGCCACTACGTGCTGCCGACCATCTTCGACGGCGTGAACAACACCATGGCGATCGCGCGCGAGGAGATCTTCGGCCCGGTGCTTTCGGTGCTGAGCTTCACCGACGCGGCCGACGTGGTGAAGCAGGCCAACAGCAACATCTACGGCCTGCAGGCGGCGGTGTGGACGCGCGACATCAACAAGGCGCAC
>CAZFOT010000175.1:0-7420 GCA_964520365.1 uncultured Hydrogenophaga sp. | reverse complement strand
CTCCGGCGGCGGCGCGCGCGGCTTCGCGCACGTGGGCGTGCTGCAGGCGCTGGAGCAGGCGCGGGTGCCGGTGGACTTCATCGTGGGCACCTCCATGGGGGCGATCATCGGCGGGCTCTACGCCAGCGGCATGGGCGCCGACGACATCGAGCGCGAGCTGATGGCGCTGAACTGGGGCAGCCTGTTCGAGCGGCGCGAGCCCCGGCAGTCGCTCACGCAGCGCCGCAAGGAAGAGGACTTCGAATTCTCCGCCGTGCTGCAACTGGGTTTTCGCGACGGCGAGTTCCGCCTGCCCAGCGGCGCCGTGTCCACGCGCGGGCTGGAGCTGCTGCTGCGCCGCTACACGCTCTCCACCCGCCACCTGGCCACCTTCGACGGCCTGCCCACGCCGTTTCGCGCCGTCTCCACCGATCTGGAAACCGGCCAGCCGGTGGTGATGGAGCATGGCGACCTGGCCGCCGCCCTGCGCGCGAGCATGTCGGTGCCCGGCGTGTTCTCGCCGCTGGAGGTGGACGGGCGCATCCTGGGCGACGGCGGGCTGGTGAACAACCTGCCGGTGGACGTGGCGCGGCGCCTGGGGGCCGACGTGGTGATCGCCGTGAACATCGGCACGCCGCTGGCCGGGCGCGAGACCCTGGGTTCGGTGCTGGGCATCACCACGCAGATGGTGAACATCCTGACCGAACAGAACGTGCAGGCCAGCGTGGCCACGCTCACCACGCGCGACCTGCTGCTGGTACCGCCACTGGGCACGCTCAGCTCGTCGGACTTCGGGCGCGCGCCCGAACTGGTGCGCATCGGCAAGGACTACGGCCAGTCGGTGCAGGCCGCGCTGGCGCGCCATGCGGTGGAGCCGGCCGCCTACGCCCACTGGCGCGAGCGGCGCGAGCGCCTGGCGCAGGCCAACGCGGCGCGGCTGGGTCCGCTGATCGATTACCGCATCGAGGGCGTGAACGAAGCGCGGGTGCAGCGCCTGGCCCCGGCGCTGGACGCGCCCGAAGGCCAGCCGGCAGACATCGGCCAGATCGAGGACGAGCTGCGCCGGCTGGCCGGCACCGGCGACTACGAACGGGTCGATTACCAACTGGAGCGCCCGCCCGGCAGCCGCGGCGAAACCCTGGTGATCCGGCTGCGCGAGAACGAATGGGGGCCGAACTACCTGCGCCTGGGCATGGACCTGCGCACCGATTTCCAGGGCGAAGGCGGCTTCAACCTGCGCATCAGCCACAACCGCAACTGGCTCACCGACGGCGGCACCGAATGGCGCAACCGGGTGCAACTGGGCGAAACCACCGGCCTGTACTCCGAGATCCACCAGCCGCTCAACGCCGCCGACGACCTGTTCGCCTCGGCCTACGCGGACACGCGGGTGCGCAAGTTCGACATCCTCGACACCAGCGGCGACGCGCTGGCGCGGGTCCGGCGCGAGGGTCTGAGGGTCGGCGCCGACATCGGTTTCCCGATGGGCCTGCTGGGCCACCTGGGCGACGTGCGCGTGGGTGTGGTGGCCGAACGGCGGCGCGTCACGCCCGAACTGGTGGTGGGCGACGTGCTCGCCCGGGACATCCAGCCCATGAACTGGCGCGAGGCCGGCCTGCGCGTGTCCGTGGTCAGCGATCAGCTCAACTACGCCAACTTCCCCTCCGACGGCTACCGCCTGCAGGGCGAAGCCCTGGTCGGGCGGCGCAGCGTGGACGGCGCGCCGAGCACGCGCTTCACCCGTTTCGACGGCAGTGCCACCTACGCCCACTCATGGGGCGTGCACACGCTCAACGCCGGCGCCCGCGTGGCGCACGCCAGCCAAATCCCGGTCGGCGCGATCGACGAATACGCGCTCGGCGGTTTCCAGCAGCTCTCGGGCTACCGGCCCGGCCAGATCGCCGGCAACTACCTGGCCTTCGGCCGCCTGACCTACTACCAGCGCCTGCCCTGGCGCGCCGGCGTGGCGCGCGCGCTGTTCGCCGGCGGCTCGTTCGAGCTGGGCAACGCCTGGACCGACCGCCGCGACATCAGCCTGCGCGACCTGCGCACCGGCTCCAGCCTGTTCGTGGGTGCCGACACCGGCGTCGGCCCGCTGTACCTGAGCCTGGTGCACGCCGCGCGCGGCTATACCGGCCTTTATCTGTTCCTCGGTCGGCCGTAGGGGGGCACCCCCCTGCGCCGCTTTGCGGCTTCCCCCCTCTCTGGCGCGCCTTCGGCGCTTGGAGGGGGGACGGCACCTCTGGGCCGACGGAGCCGGGCCCTTGGTGCCCCTGGAAGGGGGCACTTCATGCGGTGCGGGTCGCGCTGCGCGACGGCGTCACTCTTTGAAATAGACGACCTGGTGCGTGGTCGCCAGCAGCGCGCCGGCCTCGTTCCACATCTGCGCGCGCTGGTCGAAGAAGCCGCTGCGCAGGGCGCTGGCCTGGGCCTGGCCGAGCAGCCAGCCTTCGCCCACCTGCGCCAGCTCGGCGGCGCCGGCATGGAAGTACACCGTCATCGACACCGTGCCCGCGGGCACGCGCTTGGCGCGGCGCATCCACACGCGCGGGAAGAACACGTCGCACAAGGCGGTGAGGCTGGCGAAGTCGAGCGCGCGCGGCGGTTCGTCGCGCACCCACAGCGTGGTGCGGCTGCCCTCGCCCGGCGATCCGTCCCACACGCGCGGCAGCGGGCCTTCGGCGATGCGGATGTCGTAGCGCTTGACCCACTCCACCGGCGCGGCCATCTCGGGCCTGCCCAGCGCGCCGGGCAACGGCACCGAGGGCATGGGCTCGTCCTGCGCGCTCCACGTGTCCCGGCGCACGGCCGTCAAGGCGGTGGCGGTCAGCGCCGGCTCGCCACCCTGCTCGATGGCGATGGTCCAGTGCTGGGTGGAACGGTTGGTGCGCACCGGCCGGGCCACCGCGTCGAAAACCCCATCGGCCAGCGCGGCGCAGAAGTTCACCGTGAGCGCGACCGGTTCGCCCAGCAGCGCCGGGTGCTGCAGCACGGCGTTGAGCGCGGTGGCGGCGGTCACGCCGCCGTAGGGGCCGACCATGTTGGCGTAGGCCGGCGAAGCGCTGCCGGTCCAGCGGCCTTCTTCGCCGCCGGCCCGCAAGGCGATGGCCTGGTCAAAAACGGTTGGATTCATGGCCCGCAGTGTGCGGCCAGCGGCGGTTTCCCTCAGTCGGATCGGCGACGGCGTCTCCAAAAGGACAGCCGTGGGGTTTCCCCTCATCATCGACGCAGGTCGCCTCACGAATAATGGGCCTTCCTCAACAGGCGGCCGATGACAAAAAACGATTGCATTCTTGAAACGCGAGGGCTGGTCAAGGAGTTCAAGGGCTTCGTGGCCGTGAACGACGTCAACCTGCGTGTGCAGCGTGGCCAGATTCATGCACTGATCGGTCCCAACGGAGCGGGCAAGACCACCGTCTTCAACCTGCTGACCAAATTCCTGATTCCCACGCGCGGCCACATCTTCTACAACGGCCAGGACATCACCGCCGAGAAGTCGGCCCAGGTGGCGCGGCGCGGCATGGTGCGCTCGTTCCAGATCTCGGCCACCTTCGCCCACCTGAGCGTGCTGGAAAACGTGCGCATCGGCCTGCAACTCGCCACCGGTCTGTCGTTCCATTTCTGGAAGTCCGAACGCGCGCTCGACTCGCTCGACGACCGCGCCATGGCGCTGCTCGAGACCGTGGGCCTGGCCGAGTTCGCCGACTGGGTCACGGTGGAACTGCCCTACGGCCGCAAGCGCGCGCTGGAAATCGCCACCACGCTGGCCACCGAGCCCGAGCTGATGCTGCTGGACGAGCCCACCCAGGGCATGGGCCACGAAGACGTCGAGCGCGTGACGCAGCTCATCAAGAAGGTGGCGGCCAACCGCACGGTGCTGATGGTCGAGCACAACATGAACGTGGTGGCCAGCATCGCCGACACCATCAGCGTGCTGCAGCGCGGCCAGGTCATCGCCGAGGGTTCCTACGAGACGGTGTCGGCCAATCCGCAGGTGCTCGAAGCCTACATGGGCAGTACCGAGGCCCAGTTGCAGGGAGCACACTGACATGAGCCCCCACGCTCATCACTTCGTGTATTCGCTGCCCCCCGAGGGGGTGCGAGCCTCCCTTGGGGCGGCCCGGCGGGAGACCCCATGACCGATGAACTCCTGAGCCTGAGCGGCGTGAACGCCTGGTACGGCGAATCGCACATCCTGCACGGCGTGGACCTGACGGTGCGCAGCGGCGAGGTCGTCACGCTGCTGGGCCGCAATGGGTCGGGGCGCACCACCACGCTCAAGTCCATCATGGGCATGGTGGGCAAGCGCACCGGCTCGATCCGGCTCTTCGGGCAGGAAACGGTGAACATGTCCACGCACCAGATCGCCCGCCTGGGCCTGGGCTATTGCCCCGAGGAGCGCGGCATCTTCGCCAGCCTGAGCTGCGAGGAGAACCTGCTCCTGCCCCCGGCGGTGGCCCAGGGCGGCATGCCGATCGGCGAGCTCTACGAGCTGTTCCCCAACCTCAAGGAGCGCCGCAACAGCCCCGGCACGCGCCTGTCGGGCGGCGAGCAGCAGATGCTGGCCGTGGCGCGCATCCTGCGCACCGGCGCCAAGCTGCTGCTGCTCGACGAAATCTCCGAGGGCCTGGCCCCGGTGATCGTGCAGACGCTGGCGCGCACCATCCGCATGCTGCGCGAGAAGGGCTTCACCATCGTGATGGTCGAGCAGAACTTCCGCTTCGCCGCGCCGCTGGCCGATCATTTCTACGTCATGGAGCATGGCCGCATCGTCGAGAGTTTCGCCGCCAGCGAACTGGAGGCGAAGATGGGCATGCTGCACGAGTATCTCGGCGTCTGAGCCGCCGCGATGGTTTTTTCCACGTCAATGACACACTGAAGGAGACGACGACATGAAGATGAAGACGAAACTGCTGGGCACGACAGCCGCCGCGCTGCTGGCCACCGGAGTTGCGCAGGCGCAGATCTCCGACGGCGTGATCAAGATCGGCGTGATGAACGACATGTCGGGCCTGTACGCCGACATCGCCGGCCCCGGCTCGGTGACCGCGGCCAAGATGGCGGTCGAGGACTTCGGCGCCGCGGCCAAGGGCATGAAGGTCGAGGTGCTGGGCGCCGACCACCAGAACAAGCCCGACGTGGGCTCCACCGTCGCACGCACCTGGTACGACGTGGACAAGGTCGACGCCATCGTCGACGTGCCCACCAGCTCGGTCGCGCTCGCGGTCAACCAGATCACGCGCGACAAGGGCAAGGCCTTCCTGGTCTCGGGCGCGGCCACTTCCGACCTCTCGGGCAAGGCCTGCAGCCCCAACACCATCCACTGGACCTACGACACCTGGATGCTGGCCAACGGCACCGGCAGCGCCATCGTCAAGACCGGCGGTGATTCCTGGTTCTTCCTGACCGCCGACTACGCCTTCGGCCACGCGCTCGAACGCGACACCGAGGCCGCCGTGACCAAGGGCGGCGGCAAGGTGCTGGGCAAGGTGCGCCACCCCTTCCCGGGCAACGACTTCAGCTCCTTCCTGCTGCAGGCGCAATCGTCCAAGGCCAAGGTGATCGGCCTGGCCAACGCCGGCGGCGACACCATCAACAGCATCAAGCAGGCGGCCGAGTTCGGCATCACCAAGGGCGGGCAGAACCTGGCCGGCATGCTGGTGTTCATCACCGACATCCACGGCCTGGGCCTGAACACCGCGCAGGGCCTGATCTTCACCGAGACCTTCTACTGGGACCTCAACGACCAGACCCGCGCCTGGAGCAAGCGCTTCGCCGCGGCCAACGGCGGCAAGTACCCGTCGATGGTGCAGGCCGGCGTGTATTCGTCGGTGCTGCACTACCTCAAGGCCATCGAGGCGATCAAGACCGATGACGGCACCAAGGTGATCGAGCAGATGAAGAAGATGCCCACCGACGACCCGCTGTTCGGCAAGGGCAGCATCCGCGCCGACGGCCGCAAGCTGCACCCGGCCTACCTGGTGGAAGTCAAGAAGCCGAGCGAGTCCAAGGGCCCGTACGACTACTACAAGGTGCGAGCCACCATCCCTGCCGACCAGGCCTTCCGGCCCATGAACGAGGGCGAATGCCCGCTGGTCAAGTAAAGAAGCGGCAGCACAGAGCATGACGGAGATCTTCGGCGTTCCCACCCAGGCCCTGTTCGGGCAGTTGCTGATCGGGCTGATCAACGGCTCGTTCTATGCCCTGCTCTCGCTGGGCCTGGCCGTGATCTTCGGCTTGCTCAACATCATCAACTTCACCCACGGCGCCCAGTACATGATGGGCGCCTTCGTCGCCTACCTGCTGCTGAACAAGCTGGGCATGGGCTACTGGTGGGCGCTGCTGGTCACGCCCATCGCGGTGGGCGCCACCGGCATGCTGATCGAGCGGCTGATGCTGTCGCGGCTGTACAAGCTCGACCACCTCTACGGGTTGCTGCTCACCTTCGGCCTGGCGCTGATCATCCAGGGCCTGTTCCGCAACGAGTACGGCTCCTCGGGCCAGCCCTACGCGATTCCCGAGCAGCTCATGGGCGCGCAGAACCTGGGCTTCATGTTCCTGCCCAACTACCGCGCCTGGGTCGTGTGCGCCTCGCTGATGGTCTGCCTGGCCACCTGGTACGTGGTCGAACGCACCAAGCTCGGCGCCTACCTGCGCGCGGCCACCGAGAACCCGGCGCTGGTGCAGGCCTTCGGCATCAACGTGCCGCGCATGATCACGCTGACCTATGGCTTCGGCGTCGGCCTGGCCGCGCTGGCCGGCGTGATGGCCGCGCCGATCTACCAGGTGAGTCCGCAGATGGGCGCCGACCTCATCATCGTCGTGTTCGCCGTCGTGGTGATCGGCGGCATGGGCTCGATCATGGGCGCCATCCTCACCGGTTTCGGCCTGGGCGTCATCGAGGGCCTGACCAAGGTCTTTTATCCCGAGGCCTCGAACACCGTGATCTTCGTGATCATGGCCATCGTGCTGCTGATCAAGCCCGCGGGCCTGTTCGGCACACAGAAGTGAAGCACACCATGAGCGCCGCGCCCTCTTCCGCCCACAAGCCCTCCTCCACGCACCAGCGCATCGCGTTCGTGCTGATGGTGGCCTTCTTCGCCCTCGCTCCCCTGGTGGTCTACCCGGTGTTCCTCATGAAGGTGATGTGCTTCGCGCTGTTCGCGTGCGCCTTCAACCTGCTGATCGGCTTCGGCGGCCTGCTGTCGTTCGGGCACGCCATGTTCCTCGGCGGCGCGGGCTACGCGTCGGCGCACGCGGCCAAGGCCTGGGGCCTGACGCCGGAGCTGGCCATCCTGTTCGGCACCGCGTGCGCCGTCGTGCTGGGCGCGGTGGCGGGCTCGCTGGCGATCCGGCGCCAGGGCATCTACTTCGCGATGATCACGCTGGCGCTGGCGCAGATGATGTACTTCTTCGCGGTGCAGGCGCCGTTCACCGGCGG
>CAZFOT010000174.1:0-7510 GCA_964520365.1 uncultured Hydrogenophaga sp. | reverse complement strand
TCACTCGTTGCGGTTTTGCTCCCTCTCCCGCTTGCGGGAGAGGGCTGGGGTGAGGGGCGCGCCGGCAGGATCGCGGCCACTGCGGAATAATGGGCCCATGCCCCCCACCCACTCCATCTGGAGCCCTCTTCGACAGCCCGCCTTCCGCGGGCTGTGGCTTTGTGGCGCCGTGTTCTTCATCGGCGCGGGCATGCAGACCATGGCGGCGGCCTGGCTCATGGTCGAGCTCACGGGTTCGTCCTTCCTGGCCGCGCTGGTGCAGACGGCAGTGTTTCTGCCCATGTTCCTGCTGGCGCTGCCGGCCGGCGTGCTGGCCGATACCACCGACCGGCGGCGGTTGATCTCGGGCGCCTTGCTGGCCCAGGTGGCGGCGTGCGCCCTGCTCGCGGTGCTGGTGCTCGGTGGCTGGGGCGGCCCGGCTTCGGTGCTGTTCCTGGTGTTCGTCTGCGGCTGCTGCACCGCGGCCATCACGCCGGCCTGGAACTCCTCGGTGGTCGACCCGGTGCCGCGCAACGAATGGCCCCAGGCCATCACCGCCATCGGCATCGCCTACAACGCGGCGCGCGCCATCGGCCCCACGCTGGCGGGCCTGCTGTTCGCCCGGCTGGGTGCTGGCTGGGTGTTCATGGTCACGGTGTTCACCACGCTGGTGATGTGGGAGTCGATCCGGCGCTGGCCGCCGCGCGCGCACCCGCCGTCCACGCTGCCGCCCGAGCGCCTGTGGGGCGGCACGCTCAGCGGCCTGCGGTTTGCCTGGCACTCGCGCATCATCCTGGCGCAGCTGGTGCGCGTCATGGCCTTCAGCGCGGCCGGCTCGGCCCTGTGGGCGCTGCTGCCGGTGATCGCGCAGCGCCAGCTGGGTACGGGTGCCGAGGGGTTCGGCCTGCTCATGGGCTGCCTGGGTACCGGGGCGGTGGCCTCCGGCCTGGTGATCGGGCGGCTGCGGGCGCGCTTTTCGCTGGACAGCATCGTCGCGGCCAGCTGCGTGGCGTTCGCGGCCGTGATGCTGGTGTCCGCCTGGGTGCGGGTGCCGTGGCTGGTGTACGCCGCCATGGCCCTGGGCGGCGCCGCCTGGATGGCCACCATGTCCACTTTCAACACCGCCACCCAGGCCAGCGCGCCGCCCTGGGTGCGCTCGCGCGCCGTGGCCCTGCACATCGTCTCGGCGCTGGGCGCGTTTGCCATCGGCTCGGCGTTCTGGGGCGCGGTGTCCGACATCGCCGGCCTCACGTCGGCCCTGGTGGCCGCTGGCGTGCTGATGGCCGCCGGCCTTTTGCTGGTGCGCCCGTTCCCGCTGCGCGTGGGCGCCGATCACGAAGTGACTCAGGGCACGCCCTGGGACGAACTGTTTCTGGAAGCCGAACCCAGCCCGGAAGCCGGCCCGGTGGCGGTGGAAGTGGGTTACCGCATCCGCCCCGGCGAGGACCGCGCCTTCCTGGACACGATCGCCCGCATGAAGGCGCCGCGAAAGCGCGATGGCGCCACCTTCTGGCGCGTCTACAAGGACCTGGGCGAGCCCTCGCGCTACGTCGAGCGCTTCATCGTCGCTTCATGGGCCGACTACCTGCACCAGCGCGCCCGCGCCACCGTGGCCGACCGCGCCATCGAGGTGGATGTGCGCGCCTTTCTGGCGCCGGGCGAGCGGGCGCTGATGTCGCACTACGTCGCAGAGCGGTGAGCTGCCCCCCCGCGTCGCCTTCGGCGCCACCCCCCCAGGGGGGCGACACCAGAGGCCCGGCGAAGCCGGCTCCTCGGTGTCTCTGGATGGCACCGTTTCATGCGGTGCGGGCGGGCTATTACAGTGGGGGCTTCTTTCGGCAAGGAGTGCAAAGTGGTGTGGGTGCGTTGGCTGTTTCCGTTGGTGTTGCTGGTGGGGGCCCTGCTGCTGGCCGCCTGCAGCAAGGACGACCCGCTGGCGCGGCTGGAGGCCGCGGTGCAGCAACTGCAGGACAACCTGGAGGCGAAGGACAGCCGCGCGGTGATCGGCCAGCTCGATGCGCGCTTTCGGGCGCAGGACGATTTCGATGCGCAATGGGCGCGCCAGACCATGCTGGTGCTGTTCAACCGCCATGCCAACGTCAAGGTGATCGCGGTCGGGCGCAAGACGCGCATCGACCCCGGGTCGGCACTCACCGGTTACACCGAAGCCCAGGTGCTGGTGACCGGCGCGCAGGGGCTGATCCCCGAGCGCGTGGCGCCTTACACCGTGCAGATGGAGTGGCGGCGCGATGGGGACGACTGGAAACTCTACGACCTGAAGTGGGATTGAGATGAGGACACCCTCCTGCGCCGCTTTGCGGCTTCCCCCCTCTCTGGCGCGCCCCTTGGGCGCTTGGAGGGGGGACGGCATCTCGGGCCGGCGGAGCCGGACCCTTGATGCCCCTGGATCTTTCGTTGCCTCGCTCGTTGCGGGTCTCGCTCCCTCTCCCGCTTGCGGGAGAGGGTTGGGGTGAGGGCCGTGGCGTGGTGAAAAACTGAGATGACCCCCGAACTCTGGTTGCTCGTGGTGGGTGCTGCCGTCGCCGGTTTCGTGCAGGGGCTCTCGGGTTTTGCCTTCAGCATGGTGGCGATGTCGTTCTGGGTCTGGGGCATCGATCCGCGCGTGGCCGCCGTGCTGGCGGTGTTTGGCTCGCTGACCGGGCAGCTCGTGGCGGTGTTCTCCAACCGGCGCGGGTTTCGCTGGCCGGCGCTCTGGCCTTTCCTGGCGGGTGGCGCGGCCGGCATTCCGATCGGCATCGCGGTGCTGCCACATCTCAATGCCGATCTCTTCAAGCTGGTGCTGGGCAGCGTGCTCGTGGTCTGGTGCCCGGCCATGCTGCTGTCGTCGCATCTGCCCCGGGTCTCGCGCGGCGGGCGGCTGGCCGACGGCGTGGCCGGCGTCGCGGGTGGGTTCATGGGCGGCATCGGCGGCTTCACCGGCGTGGTGCCCACGCTGTGGTGCACGCTGCGCGGCATGGCCAAGGACGAGCAGCGCGCCATCATCCAGAACTTCAACCTGGCGGCGCTGGCCTTCACCATGCTCGGCTATGTCGCCACGGGCGCGGTGACGCGCGACATCTGGCCGCTGCTGCCGCTGGTGGCGGTGGCGCTGCTGGTGCCCGTGCTGCTGGGCACCCGGCTGTACGTGGGGCTGAGCGAGGCTGCTTTCCGCAAGCTGGTGCTGTCGCTGCTCAGCCTCTCGGGCCTGGCCATGCTGGTGGCCGCCGTGCCGCGGCTGGTTTGAAACAGGCCGTTCAGCGTGGGGCCACCCGGCTGTCGAAGGCGGCGGGCACGAAGCCGGGCAGGATGCGGCAGCCTTCGCCATGGACCGCTTCGTGGCGCTTGCAGCCGTCGGCAATGCCTTGGGGCGTGGGCTTTTCGCCCTGGTCCACCCATTGCAGCAGCGCGTCGAACAGGGCCACGTAGGTCGGGTCGCTCAGGTAGCTGTGGCCGCCGTGGTCGCTGAAAACCTGCACCAGCCGGTCGGTGTTGCCGGCTTTGTCCATGGTGGCCCGAAAGGCCGACTGCATCTCGACGAAGGCCGTGGGGTCGTCCACGCCATGCACGGTGAGCACCGGCACACCGATGCGGCCGGTGAGGTCGGTGTCGGCGCCGAATACCGCCACCGCTTGCGGGTCGGCCCGGTAGCGCAGCACACCCGCGTTCAGTGCGTCGTCCTGGTCCGATCCGCGGTAGCGCACGCGGTCGTTGCGAAAGACGCTGCGCCCATCGGTCCTGTTCTGCGCGATGTCCTGGAAGTGCCAGGTGGCCCAGTTGAGGTGGGCCAGCACCGAACTCTCGGGGATGCGGATCACGTCGACGATGGTCTTGAGCCTGCGGGCCTGCTCGGCGCTGCGCTGTGCCGCCGGCTGCCGCACGCCCAGGCATTCGTCGGCCCGGCCGGCCAGCTCAGCACGGGTGAGCGCGCTGCCGGCGGGCAGGCCCATCCACAAGGGGTACTGGGGCTCGTCGCTGCGCGGGTGGTTGCCGCACAGGTACTGGTACACCACCCTGAGATCGAGCCGGAAATCGTACGACCGCGTGCCGCCCGCGAGCACCCCGCTGCTGAGCAGCACTGCGTCATACGGCGACGACCGGGCCCGGGCGGCGTACATTTCGGCCGCCTTCGCGGCGACGCCGGCGCCCCAGGACTGGCCGTGCAGCAGCGTCCTGCGGGGTTGGGCCACATGTTCCACGAAGATGCGCCGCACGCGCTCGGTGTCTTCGGCCGCCGAGCGCACCGCCACGCCACCCTGCCTGAACACGGAGCCGGCCCAGGCGTAGCCGGCCTTGACGGTGATGGCCCAGCGTTTGATGTCCTCGTCGGCCCGCCCGGCCTTCGGTTCGCCCAGCGTGGGGCCGCCGTGCGCGTGCACCACCAGCACGCGGTTCCAGTGCTCGGGCACCACGATCAGGTAGTGCGCGCCGGCCGAATCCTGTCCGCGCAGGCAGCGCGCGCCCGCTGGTGTGCCGTCCGGGCAGGCGGCGCTCTGGGGTGCGGCTTCGCGGGTGGGGGGTGTCTTGTGGGCGCAGGCGGCCAGGGTGGCCAGCAGGGCGGCCATTGGCAGCGCCATCCAGAGGCGCCGCCAGGTGGGCGTGAGGTTCATGGTTTGTCTCCGTTGTCGCAGGAATGCCCGGCCGATGCTATCGACCATCTCCATGTGTTTCAAATACACTGACCTCGCCATCTCGATATGTTTTTCATATGGACTTGAAACAACTGCGTTACTTCACGGCTGTGGCCGAGGCCGGGCACATGACCCGTGCGGCCGAGCAACTGGGCATGCAGCAGCCGCCGCTGAGCCAGCAGATCCGCGCGCTGGAGGAGCGCCTGGGCTTTGCGCTGTTCCGGCGCCATCCCAAGGGCATGGCCCTGACCCCCGGCGGCCAGATGTTCCTGATCGAGGCGCGCCGCATCCTGCAGGACGTGGCGGCCATGGAGCAGCGCATGGCCGGCGTGGCACAGGGGGAGCGCGGGCGCCTGAACGTCGGTTTCACCAGCTCGGCCGCGGCCCATGTGTTCACGCCCGAGGTCTTGCGGGCCTGCCGCGGCCGGTATCCCGACATCGCGCTGGAGATCACCGAGGACAACGCCGCCGGGCTGACCGAAGCAGTGGCCGCCGGGCGTCTGCAGTGCGCCTTTCTGCGGGTGCCGGTCGCCCGTCCGCCCGGCGTGGCGCTGCGCACGCTGCTGCGCGAGCCGGCGGTGGTGGCCGTGCCGCTGGATCACGCGCTGGCGCACCGGCGCAAGACGTCGCCGGTGCGCCTGGCAGAGCTCGATGGGCAGCGGCTCATCCTCACGCGGCGCCCTGGCGCGGCCGGGCTGTATGCGAACCTGCTGGCGCTGTGCGAACGGCAGGGCGTGCGCCCCGCCGTCGTCGCCGAGGTGGACCGGATGATGACCAACCTCAACCTGGTGGCCGCGGGGGTGGGCATTTCGGTGGTGCCTGCCTCGATGCAGGGCATGCACGCCCATGCCATCTGGTACCGGCCGCTGGCGGCTGCCGTGGCCATCGACGCACCCCTGACGCTGGCCTACCGCGAGGCCGATCTGCAGGGTCCGCTGGCCCGGTTCGTGGCGCTGGCCCGCGAGACCGCGCGGCCCCACAGCGGGAAGGCCCGGCCATGAAACCGATTGCCGCCGCTGCGGATGCCTTGGCGCGCCGTGCGCTGCTGCGCATTCTGGTGGGGTCGGGTGCGGCCCTGCTGGGCATGCCTGCGGCCCGCGCCGCGGACTGGCCCAGCCGTCCGGTGCGGCTGCTGGTGGCTTATCCCCCGGGCGGCGTGAGCGACGACACGGCGCGTGCGCTGGCGCAGCGCCTCGCGCCGCGCTGGGGCGTGCCGGTGGTGGTGGAGAACCGCCCCGGTGCCGGCGGCACGCTGGCCATGGAGCGGCTGGCCCGGTCGGCGCCCGACGGACACACCCTGTGCTTCTCGGCCATCACGCCCCTGACGCTTGCACCAGCGCTGGGTGCGGTGCCTTACGACCCGGTGGCCGACATCGCTGCGGTCGCCAGCGTGATGCTCACGCCCGTCCTGGTCGTGGGCACGCCGGCCTTCGGCGCGCCGTCGTTCGCCCATGCGCTGGCCCGTGCGCCGTTGCAGCCGGGCGGGCTGCGCTGGGCCACGTCCGGCCTCGGCACCACCGGCCACCTGGTGCTGGAGCAGGTCCGGCAACTGGCCGGTGTGGCGATCACGCACATTCCCTACAGCGGCGGTGGCCGCCAGATCCACGACGCCATCGCCGGCCATTTCGACCTGCTGTCGAGCAATGCCGCCGAGCCGGCGCTGCGCCATGTGCATGACGGCCGGCTCACGCCGCTGGCTGTGGGCGCACCCGGGCGCCTGTCGGTGCTGCCCGATGTGCCGACCCTGGCGGAGCTGGGCTACCCGTTGGCGAACCGGTCTTCGGAGTTCGGTGTCTTTGCCCCGGGCGGCACGCCGGCCGCGCTGCTGGACCAGCTCAATGCCGCGTTCAATGCGGTGCTGGACGAGCCGGCCATGCGCCAGCGCCTGGTGGATGCCAACCATGTGCCCACCGGGGGCAGCCGCGCCACGTTGGCGGCCACGCTCCACGCCGAGCGCCTGCTGGCGCAGCGGTTTCTGCGCCGCGGGTGACGCCGGCCACCGCCGCGCTTCTCCCGGCGGCTTCAGCCGCCGGTGAAGAGGCTGGTGGCCAGCCGCATCAGCGCGATCACCGGCGTGTCCAGCATGGGCAGCGTGAAGGCGATGCCCAGCAGGCCGGCCGAGAGCGTGAGCGGGAAGCCGATGGCGAAGGCGTTCATCTGCGGCGCCACGCGCGAGACGATGCCCAGCACGATGTTGATGAACAGCAGCATGCCGATCATGGGCAGGGCGATCCACAGGCCGTAGCGGAACATCACCGCGCCCAGTTCGTGCAGGCGCAGGCGGTTGACGGCCTCGAAGGCGCTGCCGCCCAGCGGGAACGTCTCGAAGCTGGCGATGACGACCTGCAGCAGCATGAGGTGGCCGTTGAGCACCACGAACAGCAGCATGGTGATGTTGCCGAAGAAGCGGCCGACGGTGCTGGTCTGCGAGTTGGTGGTGGGGTCGAAGAAGCCGGCGAAGTTCAGGCCCATCTGCAGGCCGATGAGTTCACCGGCCAGTTCCACCGAGGCGAACACGATGCGCACCGCCAGCCCGATGGCCACGCCGATGACCACCTGCTGCAGCACCACCTGGAACGCCATCGGATCGGTCAACGCCACCAGCGGCTGCTCGGGCAGCCCCGCCTGCGCGCACACCGCCACGATCAGCGCCAGGCCCACGCGGCTGCGCAGCGGCACCGAACGCGAGGAAAAGATCGGCGCGCTGGAGAACACCGCCAGGATGCGCAGGAACGGCCAGAACACCGGCGTGACCCAGGCCATGATCTGCGCTTCGGTGAAGGTGGGCATGGCGGAGTCCCTTCAGTGAGCGCCGCACAACCCGGGGGCACAGTGACCCTCACCCCAGCCCTCTCCCGCAAGCGGGAGAGGGAGCGCAGGCAAGACGTGCCTTCGTCCAGGGG
>CAZFOT010000173.1:0-7574 GCA_964520365.1 uncultured Hydrogenophaga sp. | reverse complement strand
GGCGCTGTTTTCAATCCATTCGCACTTGGAAAAATAGTGTGAACAGGCCCTAGACAAGGAGAACCCAGCCGCATGCCTCAGTCCGCACCCGTACCGCACTTCGTCCAGACCCACCTCGCCGATCCGGCCGCCGTGCGCGCGGAACTGCAAGCCGGTCTGCAGGCCACCCCGGCGCACATCGCGCCCAAGTTCCTGTACGACGCGCTGGGTTCGCGCCTGTTCGACGCCATCACCGAACTGCCCGAGTACTACCCCACCCGCACCGAAGCCGCCATCTTCGCGCAGCACGGCGCCGCCATGGCAGAGCATCTGCCACATGGCGCCGTGCTGATCGACCTGGGCGCCGGCAGCTGCGCCAAGGCCGCGCGCCTGTTTCCGGTGCTGCGGCCGGCCGGCTACGTGGCGGTGGACATTTCGGTGGACTACCTGCGCGATGCGCTGGGCGCGCTGCAACAGCGCCACCCCGATCTGCCCATGCTCGGCTTGGGGCTGGACTTCTCGACCTCGCTGCAACCGGGGCCGCAGGCGACCGACTGGCTGTACACGCGCGGCTTGCAGGGCGCGCCGCGCACCGTGTTCTACCCCGGCTCCAGCATCGGCAACTTCAACCCCGCGCAAGCGCTGGCCCTGCTGCGCCAGGCCCACGCGCTGTGCCGCGCAGGCGGTCCCGGCGGCGGACTGCTCATCGGCGTGGACCTGGTCAAGCCGGCCGAAGCGCTGGAGCCCGCCTACGACGACGCCCTGGGCGTGACGGCGGCCTTCAACCGCAACCTGCTGCTCAATGCCAACCGCTGGCTGGGCAGCGACTTCGCCCCCGCGCAGTGGCGGCACGTGGCGTTCTTCAACCCGGCCGAATCGCGCATCGAGATGCACCTGCAGGCGTTGCAGGCGCAGACCGTGCGCTGGCCAGGCGGCGAGCGCCGCTTCGCGCAAGGCGAGCGCCTGCACACCGAGAACTCGCACAAGTGGACGCCGGCCGCGTTCGAGGCCTTGCTGCGCGAAGCCGGGTTCGGCGCGGCGCGGGCGTGGACCGATGCACAGGGGTGGTTCGCGGTGTTCGGGGCGCAAGCGTGAGCCGTTGAACCGGGGCAGGGAGGGCAAGACCGCAACGAGTGCGGTGAGCCCAAACCCAGGGGCAGCAAGGGTCGGCTTTGCCGGCCCGAGATGCCGTCCCCCCTCCAAGCGCCGCAAAGCGGCGCGCCAGAGAGGGGGGAAGACGCCGAAGGCGGCGCAGGGGGGTGTTCACCATCACCCCCAGAGCGCGGCCAGCGCGTCGGCGTTGCCGTCGGCCGCGCGGCCTTGCAGCACGAGCTGCCGGGCGGTCTCGATGTCGGGCGCGAACAGGCGGTCGCGCTCGTAGAAGGGCACGCGCTGGCGCAGTGTGGCGTGGGCATGCGCCAGCCGCGGCGAGGTCGTCAGCGGGCGGTGGAAGTCCACGCCCTGCGCGGCGGCCAGCCATTCGATGCCGAGGATGGTGGCGGTGTTGTCGGCCATCTCGGCCAGGCGGCGGCCCGCGAAGGTGGCCATGCTCACGTGGTCTTCCTGGTTGGCGCTGGTGGGCAGGCTGTCCACGCTGGCCGGGTGCGCGTGCGACTTGTTCTCGGACGCGAGCGCGGCGGCGGTGACGTGCGCGATCATGAAGCCGCTGTTCAGACCCGGGTTGTCCACCAGGAAGGGCGGCAGGCCCGAGAGCGTGCTGTCGATCAGCAGCGCGATGCGGCGCTCGGACAGCGCGCCGATCTCGCTGATGGCCAGCGCCAGCGTGTCGGCCGCGAAGGCCACCGGCTCGGCGTGGAAGTTGCCGCCCGAGAGGACTTCGTTGGTGTCGGTGAAGACCAGCGGGTTGTCGGTGACGGCGTTGGCTTCGGTCAGCAGCGTGCGCGCGGCCTGGGCGATGAGGTCGCGGCAGGCGCCCATGACCTGCGGCTGGCAGCGCAGGCTGTAGGGGTCCTGCACGCGCTCGTCATTGGCGATGTGCGACTGGCGGATGGCGCTGCCTTCGAGCAGCGCGCGCGTGACGGCGGCCGAGGCGATCTGCCCTGGCTGGCCGCGCACCGCGTGGATGCGCGGGTCGAACGGCGCATCGCTGCCCTTGGCGGCGTCCACGCACAGCGCGCCGGCGACGGTGCCGGCCTCCAGCAGGCGCTCGGCCATGAACAGGCCGTGCAGCGCCAGCGCGGTGGAGACCTGGGTGCCGTTGATCAGCGCCAGGCCTTCCTTGGCGGCCAGGGTCAGCGGCGCGATGCCGGCGTTCTTCAGCGCGGCGGCCGCGCGCACCCATTGGCCGTCCACGCGCACCTCGCCTTCGCCCATCAGGGCCAGCGTCATGTGCGACAGCGGCGACAGGTCGCCCGAGGCGCCCACCGAACCCTTGACCGGGATCAGCGGCACGATGCCGGCGTTGAGCACGGCCAGCAAGGTGTCGATGACGACCGGGCGCACGCCCGAGAAGCCGCGCGCGAGACTGGCGGCCTTCATCGCCATGACCAGGCGCACGGTGGCGTCGCTCATGGGCTCGCCGGTGCCGACCGAGTGCGACAGGATCAGGTTGCGCTGCAACTGCTCCAGTTGATCGTCGGGGATGCGGGTCTTGGCCAGCTTGCCGAAGCCGGTGTTGATGCCGTAGGCGGCATCGCCTTTGTCCACGATGGCGCGGATGGCGGCGGCGGACGCGGCGATGGCCGCCTGGGCCGAGGCCGGCAGCGTGGCATTGACCGGGCCGCTCCAGATGGCGCGCAGGTCGGCCAGGGTCATCCGGCCGGGCGCGAGCACCAGCGAAACAGGGGAAGGGGTGGTGTCAACGGGGTTCATGGCGTTTCATTTTCTTTCGGCAAAGGCCAGCATGGCTTGCAGCATCGCGCGCACCGTGGGCTGCACTTGCGCGGCGCGCTCGGGCAGGTAGTCGAAGGGCATGGCCTCCTGCATGTAGCTGCATTGCGTCATCTCCAACTGCACGGCGTGCACCTGCTGCGCCGGCTGGCCGTAGTGGCGCGTGATGTGGCCGCCCTTGAAGCGGCCGTTGAGCACCGCGGTGAAACCCTCGGTGGCGCGGGCGATGGCCAGCAGCCGCTGCGCCAGCGCGGGGTCGCAACTGGCGCCGTCGGCGGTGCCGAGGTTGAAGTCGGGCAGCCGGCCTTCGAAGAAGCGCGGCAGCACCGAGCGGATGGAGTGCGCGTCCCACAGCAGGGCGATGCCGTGCGCGGCCTTCAAGCGCGCCAGTTCGGCGGCCAGCTGGTCGTGGTAGGGGCGCCAGACCGCTTCGCGCCGCGCGGCGACCTCGGCGGCGTCCGGGCCCTGGCCGTCGGCGTACAGCGGCGTGTCGTCGAAGGTGTCCACCGGGCACAGGCCGGTGACGTTCTGGCCGGGGTAGAGGCTGGCGCCGTCGGGCGGGCGGTTCAGGTCCACCACGTAGCGCGAATGGGTGGCCATGAGGATGGAGGCGCCCATCTCGCGGGCGAAGGCGTAGAGCCGGCCGAGGTGCCAGTCGGTGTCGTGCAGCTCGCGGCCCTCGGGCGTGAGGCGCGCGGCGATGGCCGGCGGCACGTGGGTGCCCACGTGCGGCATGGAAACCAGCAGCGGGCGCGTGCCGGGGTGGAAAACGAAGGGCGCTTCGGTGGTGACGGGGTTCATGCTTCAGCTTTCCGAAATGAGGGCGCGGCGCGCGGCGATGAAAGCCCGTGCCGCCGGCTCGTGCAGTGCGTGGCGGCCGGCTTGCACGCGCGGCTGCCCGCCCACCCAGACGCCGTGCAGCGCGGAGGTGCGATGGCTGGCGAACACGTGGGCCGACAGCATCTCGGGCGCCGGCAGGCCGGTCAGCGCGAGGTGCTGCGCGTCCAGCGCCACGAAGTCGGCCGGCTGGCCCACGGCCAGCCCCACGGCTGCGCCCGGCGCGGCGCGGCCCGCCGCCTGGGTGCCGCCCTCCACGGCCTGCAGCGTCATGGCCGTGGCCACCTGGGGCTGCGCGGCGTCGGCCAGCACGTTGCGCTGGCGCCGCTGCAGGCGCTGGCCGTATTCGAGCAGCAGCAGTTCCTCGGCGGCGTTCACCGTGGCGTGGCTGTCCGAGCCCACACCCCAGGCTCCTTGGTGGGCCAGCCAGCGTGGCATGTCGAAGATGCCGTCGCCCAGGTTGGCTTCGGTGCTGGGGCAGATGCCGGCCACCGCGCCGCTGCGCGCCGCGCGCTGGTATTCGGACTCGCTCATGTGGGTGGCGTGCACCAGGCACCAGCGCGGGCCCACGTCGGCGTGGTCCAGCAGCCATTCCACCGGCCGCTGGCCGCTCCAGGCCAGGCAGGCATCGACCTCGCCGGTCTGCTCGGCGATGTGGATGTGCACCGGCGCCGTGGCGTCGATGGCGGCCAGCCCGGCCAGCGCCTCGCGCAGGCTCTCGGGCGGCACGGCGCGCAGCGAATGCGGCGCCAGCCCCAGGCGCGCGCCCTGCGCATCGCACAAGGGCTTGAGGCGCGCCAGCAGGTCCAGCATGTTGTCGGTGCGGCGGATGAAGCGGCGCTGTCCCTCGGTGGGCGGCGCGGCGCCGAAGCCGCTGGTCTGGTACAGCACGGGCAGCAGCGTGAGGCCGATGCCGGTGGCCCGCGCGGCGCGCAGCAGGCACAGCGCCAGCGTGGCGTCGTCGGCGTAGGGCGTGCCGTCCTGGTCGTGGTGCACGTAGTGGAACTCGCACACCTGGGTGTAGCCCGCTTCCAGCATCTCGACGTAGAGCCAGGTGGCGATCGCTTCGAGCTGATCGGGCGCGATGCGCCGGGCGAAGCGGTACATCAGCGCGCGCCAGCTCCAGAAGCTGTCTTGAGCCTCACCCCGGTATTCCGTGAGGCCCGCGAAGGCGCGCTGGAAGGCGTGCGAGTGCAGGTTGGGCAGGCCGGGCAGCACCGGCCCCGGCGCCCGTGGCACGCCCTGCGGGGCCGGGGCCTCGGCCGTCACGCTGGTGAGGTTGCCCTGCCGGTCCCATTGCAGCAGCACGTTGCGCGCCCAGCCGGTCGGCAGCAGGGCGTCGGAGGCGAAAAGCCGGGTGTGGTCGTTCATGGCGGCAGGGTTCATGAGACGGCCATTCGCCCTTGCCGCACCACCGCGCGCACCGGCCGCTGGCCGAACCAGTAGGCCAGTTCGGCGGCGTCCGACACGTCCCACAGCACGAAGTTGGCCGGGCGCCCCACGCCCAGGCTGCCGTGGGTGTCCTGCAGGCCCAAGGCGCGCGCGGCGTGGCGGGTGATGCCGGCCAGGGCTTCGGGCACGGTGAGGCGGAACAGCGTGCAGGCCATGTTGGCCATGAGCAGCAGGGACAGCGCGGGCGAGGTGCCGGGGTTGTGGTCGGTGCTCACCGCCATGGGCACGCCGGCTTCGCGCAGGGCCTGGATGGGCGGCAGGTGGGTATCGCGCAGCGTGTAGTAGGCGCCGGGCAGCAGCACGGCCACGGTGCCGGCCCGCTTCATCGCGGCGATGCCCTCGGCGTTCAGGTGCTCGATGTGGTCGCAGGACAAGGCGCCATAGCGCGCGGCCAGCGCCGAGCCGCCCATGTCGGAGAGCTGCTCGGCGTGCAGCTTGACCGGCAGGCCCAGCGCCTGCGCGGCCTGGAACACCTGTTCGGTCTGGGCCAGCGAAAAGGCGATGCGCTCGCAGAACACGTCCACCGCGTCGACCAGGCCCTCGGCGGCGAGCGCGGGCAGCATCTCGCGGCACACGAGGTCGATGTAGGCCTGGTCGCGGCCGGCGTACTCGGGCGGCAGCGCGTGGGCGCCGAGGAAGGTGGTGCGCACCGTCACGCCGTGGGCCTCGCCCAGGCGGCGCGCCACGCGCAGTTGCTTGCGTTCGTGTTCCAGCGCGAGGCCGTAGCCCGACTTGATCTCGATCGCGCAGACCCCTTCGGCCAGCAGCGCTTCGAGCCGGCGCCCGGCCAGGGCGAACAGCGTGTCCTCGTCGGCCTCGCGGGTGGCGCGCACGCTGGAGACGATGCCGCCGCCAGCCCGGGCCACCTCTTCGTAGCTTGCGCCGGCCAGGCGCATGGCGAATTCGTTGGCGCGCTGGCCGCCATAGACCAGGTGGGTGTGGCAGTCCACCAGGCCCGGGGTCAGCAGGGCGCCGCCGCCGTCGAAGCGCGGCAGGCCGGCGTGGGCGGCGGGCAGCGTGGCGCCGGCGCCGATCCAGGCGATCTGGCCGCGCGCCACCACCAGGCTGATGTCGGCGGCGGCTTCTGGCGTGGCATCGTCCAGCGCGCCGGGCATGGGACGCAGGTTGTGCCAGATGCCGTCGGCACTGGGCAGGTTGTTTGCCGTTCGCATGTCAGGGCTCCCCGGTCAAACGCACCCAGGCCAGGGCCGCATCCGCATCCCGCGGCACGAGCTGCCAGCCGTGCGGGCCGCCGTCCCACCACAGGCCCTGGCCGGCTGCCAGTGCTTCGGTGTGGCTGCCTTGCAGTTGCCAGTCCCCGCGCAGCGCCAGCAGCAGGCCGCGCGCGGCGACCGGCAGCGTGGCGGCGGCGCGCAGCACGTGCACCTCGGCGCGCAGGGCGCCGCGCCGCGTCATCACGTTGAAATCGGTGGAGGCGCCGCCCAGCAGCGTGCAGTCCAGCGCCGCGTCGCCCACGAAGGCAAAGGGCGCGTGGGCCTGGTCGAGCCGGTGGTCGATGCCGCCGGCCGATCGCAGGCGCACGCCGTCGCCGTCGAGCAGCATGATGACGCGGTCCACGCCCGCGAAGGCCGAGAACGGCCCGTTGCGCGCGATGGTGGCGATGCTGACCCGCCAGTCGAAACCGTCCATGCCCGCCCCCTCGGGGCGGCAGACGATCTCGCGCGTGCTGCCGCCGCCGTTTTTCCACGGCATGGACGGCAGCGCGGCGATGTCGAAACGCTGCGGCATGGCTCAGCCGATCATGGGCAGCTTCAGGCCCTGCTTCCTCGCCGTTTCGACGGCGAGTTCGTAGCCCGCGTCGGCGTGGCGCATCACGCCCGAGCCGCAGTCGTTGACCAGCACGCGCGCCAGGCGCTCGGCGGCGGCGTCGGTGCCGTCGGCCACGATCACCATGCCCGAGTGCTGCGAATAGCCCATGCCCACGCCGCCGCCGTGGTGCAGGCTGACCCAGGTCGCGCCGCCGGCGGTGTTGAGCAAGGCGTTGAGCAGCGGCCAGTCGCTCACGGCGTCGGTGCCGTCCTTCATGCCTTCGGTCTCGCGGTTGGGGCTGGCCACCGAGCCGGTGTCGAGGTGGTCGCGGCCGATCACGATGGGGGCCTTGAGTTCACCGTTCTTCACCATCTCGTTGAACGCGAGGCCCGCGAGGTGGCGCTCGCCCAGACCCAGCCAGCAGATGCGTGCGGGCAGGCCCTGGAAGGCGATGCGCTCGCGCGCCATGTCGAGCCAGCGGTGGGTGTGCTTGTTGTTGGGGAACAGCTCCTTGATCCTGGCGTCGGTCTTGTAGATGTCCTCGGGGTCGCCCGAGAGCGCGACCCAGCGGAACGGGCCCTTGCCCTCGCAGAACAGCGGGCGGATGTAGGCGGGCACGAAGCCGGGGAAGTCAAAGGCGTTCTTCACGCCCTCGTCAAAGGCCACCTGGCGGATGTTGTTGCCGT
>CAZFOT010000172.1:0-7593 GCA_964520365.1 uncultured Hydrogenophaga sp. | reverse complement strand
CGCGCAGGTCGCCGCCCCAGACGTAGGAGATGACGTTCTGCACCAGGAACATGAGGCCGAAGGCGACCATCAGCCCGCGCGCCTCGAACACGTCGAGGTTGGGCGAGGTGGCGGTGAGGCGGCGGAAGCACAGCCAGTGCACCACGACGCCCAGGCCGAACAGCAGCCCGAACGAGACCGGGATCATCCACAGCGGCGAGACGCCGAACGAGGTCTGCACCATCCAGGTGAGGAAGGCGCCGACCATCAGGAACTCGCCGTGCGCGATGTTGAGGATGCGCATCAGCCCGTACTGCAGGTTCAGCCCGAGCGCGACGAGCGCGTAGATGCCCCCGGTGATGAGACCGGAGGCGATGAGTTCCAGCCAGGCGGAAAAGGACATGCGAGTGAAGGGAGGTTATCCAGGAGCGCGGTGGAACCGGCTTTGCCGGGCCGCACGCGCTGCCCCCTTGAGGGGGTGACGCGCCGCAGGCGCGGCGCGGGGGTGGGTCAAATCACTTCCAGGCCGGCTTGGCGGGGTTCAGCTTCGCGGTCGCCACACTCTGCGGCCACACCACCTCGAACTCGCCGTTCTGCCACTGGCCCACCGTGCCCGGCGTGCCCACGTTCTCGCTGCCCTCGAAGCGGATGTCGCCCAGAATGGTCTTGTGCGTGGTGCCGGCCACGTAGTCGCGGATCGCCTTGCGGTCCAGGCCGTGCGCCTTGACCGCGTTGGTGAGGATCTCCAGGCCGGCCCAGCAGGCGCCGCTGGCCCAGCGGTCGGGCTCCTTCTTCTGGCTCGCCACGTGGGCGTCGAAATAGGCCTTGGCGCCGGGGCTGGTCTTGCTGTTCCACGAGCCCATGCCCAGCACGCCCTCGGCGCCTTCGGCCGTGATCACGTTCTTGTAGAGCGGGAAGGCGGTGCCCACCGAGGCGTAGAAGAACTTCGGGTTGAAGCCGATTTCCTTGGCCTGGCGGCTGGCGAGGATGGTGTCGGGCGGGTAGGTGAAGCCGACGAATGCGTCCGGGTTCTTGTCCTTCATCGAGCGCAGCACGGGCGAGAGGTCCTTCACGCCGCCGGGATAGCTCTTGTCTTCCACCATGGTGATGCCGGTGCCCTGCAGCGCCACCTTGAAGGCGGCATAGTTCTCCAGGCCGAACAGGTCGTCCACGTAGATCACGGCCACGGTCTTCACGCCGTTGGCCTTGAACATGTCCACCAGCGCGTCGCACATGGGCTTGGGCTGCTGCAGCAGCAGAAAGAAATACGGCAGCTTCAGATCGACCAGGCGCTTGGACAGCGCCGTGGGCGCGAGAAACGGGTAGCCGTGGCGGTTGGCCAGCGGCGCGACGGCGAAGTTGGCGTTGCTGCCCCAGGGCGGCAGCACCAGGTCGACCTTGTCGCTGCCCATGAGCTTTTCGTAGGTGCGCACGACGGTTTCCATGTCGCTGCGGTCGTCGCTGCTGATGAGCTCGATCCTGCGGCGCACGCCCTTCACGTCCAGGCCGCCGGCGGCGTTCTGCTGCTCGGCCCAGAGCAGGTAGTTGGGTTCCTGGCTGACTTGCGCGCCGCCCGTCCACGGGCCGGTGCGCGACATCGAATACCCGATGCGCACCGGCGCGGATTGCGCCATGAGCCCGGGAGCGAAGGACATGGCGCCCACCGCGGCGGCGGCGCCCTTGATGACCAGACGGCGATTGGGATGAACCATGGTGTGTCTCCTGTTGTGGATATCGGCAACCGGGATCGTAGGACGCCGACGGCGCCCCGGCTTTGCTCTGCGTGCAAAAGGCGCTTGCCCAAACGTGCACGGCGCTGCGGGTTAACCCTCAACCCCACGGCATGCACGGCGCGACAGCGAGGCAGATAATTTCCTTCCACCCACACGACGGAGCCCTCCAGCATGACCCCATCCTCCGTGATGAGCACCGACACGGTCGCGCCCGGCGATCGCGCCGCCATCTGGCGCGACTGGGTGTGGACCCATTTCGGCGGGCTCGAATCCGACCTGTACGGCGACACCGGCTTCGACGGCCACATGGCCGCCACCCAGGCCGGGTCGGTGGTGCTGACCAAGCTCGAAGCCAACCGCCACCGCGTGCTGCGCAGCCCCCGCCTGGCCCGCGCCAGCGAGCGCAGCTACCTCAAGATCGTGGCGCCCTGGCGCGGCAGCGCCACCGTGGAGCAGCAGGGCCGCCAGGCCCGGGTGCGCCCGGGCGGCTGGGCCATCTACGACACCACCGGCAGCTACGAGATCGGCAACCCGGAGCGGGTCGAGCACCTCATCGTGATGCTGCCCAAGGAACAGCTCACCGAGCGCGGCCTGAAGCTCGAGCCCCTGATGGCGCGGCACGTGGGCGGCGTCAGCGGCATCGCCCGGGTGACGCTGGAGACCATGCGCAGCACCTACCAGGAACTGCCCAGCATGAGCGAGGCCGCCGCGCGCGGCGCCGGGGAACTGATCGTGGAGCTGGTGCGGCTTTCGCTGCAGGAACTGGCCGGCCGCGAAAGCGCCACCACCCAGCTCGAAGCCTTCCGCGACCGCATCCGCGAGCACATCGGCCGCCACCTGCGCGACCCCGCGCTCACGCTGGACCACATCGCGCAGGCGCTCAACTGCAGCAAGCGGCACCTGCACAACGCCTTCGGCGCCGAGGACGACACGCCGGCCCACTATATCCAGCGCCGCCGCCTGCAGGCCTGCATGCGCGACCTGAGAGACCCCGCCAGCGGCCACCGCACCATCACCGACATCGCCTTCTCATGGGGTTTCAACAACGGCGCGCACTTCAGCCGCGTGTTCCGCGAGCACACGGGACAGTCGCCCAGCGATTTCCGGGAATCGGCGTTGCGCCAGACCCCGTAGGCACCGCCCACGGACGCCGCGCAGCTCAGCGGGAGCGGTATGCGGCTTCGAAGAAGCGGTTCAGGACGGAATGCGGGATTTGATGCCGGGCGTAGGTCACCGTCCCGCGATCGCGCAACTCCTGCGCGGCGCTGCGGACAAGCCCCAGCGCCGCGCGCGCCATGGATCCCCCGACGCTGATGCGCCGCACGCCCGCGTCGATCAGCGCGTGCGCGTTGGCGCCTGCCTCGTCGAGGCCCACCACCAGGTTCAATGGCGCCGGGACATCCCGGACCAGATGCCTGGCCTGGTCCACGCCGGTGATGCCTGGCGTGAAGATGCATTGCGCCCCCGCCTCGACGAAGCGGTTCGCCCGCTCGACGGCCTGCGCCAGGCCATGGTGCCCGCCCTGCAGCGCGGCGTCGGTGCGCGCATTCAGCACAAAAGGTTTGCCGGAGGCCACCACGGCCGCGCGGGCCGCGGCCATCCGCTCGACCGCCAGCGGCATTTCGTACAGCGCACCGCTGCCGCAGTCCACGTCCTCGATGTTGGCTCCTGCGGCGCCGGCAGCGATCGCGAGCCGGACCGTCTCGCCCACTTCCTCGGGCGAACCGCCATAGCCCGACTCCAGGTCGGCGTTCACGGGAACGTCGACGCAGGCCACGATCTGCCTCAGGCGTTCAAGCGCCTCGTCGCGCGAGACCGCAAAAGGGGAATGGCTCGCGGCCTGGTCCGGCTTGCCCAGGGAGAAGGCAATGCCGGCGCTTGTCGTGCCGATGGCGGCGAAGCCTTCGGCCGCCAGCACGATGGCGCTGCCCGCGTCCCAGGCGTTCGGCATGATGAAGCCGCCGGCCTGCCGATGCAGTTCCAGAAACGCGGCGCCTTGGTTCTTTTTCGTGCTCATTCGGCATCTCCATGGAAGGGTTGATGCGGCGATCCTCGCCTTGCCCGCGATGCGCGTCAAACGCATAATTTTTCTTCCGCATATGCAAATCTCGAATGGATCAGCGATGGACTCCGATGGGCTTCTGACGTTTCTGGCGGTTCACCGGGCCGGCAGTGTCTCCGCGGCGGCCGGGGTGCTTTCGCGCACCCAGTCCGCGATCAGCCGCCGGCTGGCCCTGCTCGAAGAGCAGATCGGCATGCCCCTGTTCGAGCGGGTGGGCCGAAAGCTCGTGATGAGCGATGCCGGCCGCACACTGCTTCCGCTGGCCGAGCGGGTGGCGGCGGCGATGGACGACGCCCGGGCAGGAATGGAAAGGCTTCGCCGTGGCCACACCGCCATCCTCCGGATCGCGACCGTGGGCACGCTGGCGGACGATCGATTGACGGCGACGCTGAAGGCTGTCCGCGCGCGGCACCCGGACCTGGACCTGCAACTCCGCACGGCGACCAGCGACGAGGTCAGCGGCCTGGTGCGGGCAGGCGAGATCACGATCGGCCTGAGGTACTTCACGGCGCACCACCCCGACCTCCAGATGGAAGTCGTCGCGAACGAGACCCTCGTCGTGGCTTGCTCGCCGGACCATCGGCTGGCCGGACAGCGCGTGGCGGCGCTCAAGCAGCTCCGCGGCGAGCGCTGGCTGGCGTTTCCGGTCCATGAACGCAAGGGGGAACACTTCGCCCGGTCCGTGTTCGCCCAGTTCGTGTCGCGGGGCATCGTCGATCTCGACTGGCTGGCGATCGACAGCCTCACCGCGCAGAAACGGCTGATGGAAGCCGGGCTCGGTCTGGCCCTGATCCAGGAGAGCGCCATTCGCGAAGAACTCCAGCAGCAGCGCCTGGCCTTGATCGCCGTGCGCGACCTGCACGTCGAGATGCCCATCGTCAGCGTGATGCGCCCGGGGGTCCATCCGGGTGCGGCGGCCAGGGACCTGCTCGCCACGCTGCGCGAGGTCTTCGCGGCCCATGCCCGTGGGCAGCCGCTCCAGCGGCGCCCGGGGGCTACCGCAGCGCGCAGGCGCGCGCCACCTTCATCCCGAGCTGGTGCAGCGCCTGCCAGGGGTCGGCCGGCCAGTTAGGCGCTTTCAGGCCCTTCACGATGCCATCCACCGTGTGCGCGTCCTCCAGCCAGCGGCTGAGCTGCGCCATGGTGAGCAGCGGCAGCGCCCGCTCCATGAGCTTTTCCTTCACGCCCCAGACGCGGTTCTCGCGCAGCGCCATGGGCAGCGGGCGGCCCGCGTCCAGCGCCGTGCGCACCCGGTGCAGGGTGCGGATGTCCTCGGCCAGCGCCCAGTGCACCAGCACCGCCGCCTCGCCCTCGGCCTGCAGGCCGTCGAGCATGCGCTGCACGCGCAACACCTGCCCGCCCAGCACGGCCTCGGCCAGCTTGAAGGCGGTGTAGCGCGCCACGTTGAGCACGGCGGCCTCGACCTGCTCGAAGCTCAGCTCACCGCTGGGGTACAGCAGCGCGAGCTTCTGGATTTCCTGGTGCGCGGCGAGCAGGTTGCCCTCCACCCGGTCGGCGAAGAATTGCAGCGTGCGCGCGCCTTCCTCGCCGCCGGCCACGCGCTGCCCCTGCAACTGGAGGCGCTGCGCGATCCACTGCGGCAAGGCATTGCGCTCGACCGGATCGATCCGCACCGTGACGCCGAAACTGTCCAGGGCGGCGAACCATGCGCCCTTCTGCGTGGCCGCGTCCAGCCGGGGCAGGATCACCAGCGTGACGGTGCTGTCGTTGTCCTGGGCCGACTGGGCGATCTGCTGCAGCACCTGCGAACCGTCCTTGCCCGGTTTGCCGGAGGGAATGCGGATCTCGACCAGTTGCCGGTCGGCGAACAGGCTGAGCGAGCCCCCGCTGGCCAGCACCTCGCTCCAGTCGAAGTGCGCGCCGGCCACGGTGTGCACCGTGCGCTCGGCGCAGCCCTGCACCCGGGCCTCGGCCCGGATGGCGTCGGCCGCTTCCTGGATCAGCAGGGGTTCGTCGCCATGCAGGGTGTAGAGCGCCTTGAGCCCGCGCTGCAATTGGCCCGTCAGTTGCGCCGCGGCGACCTGCATGGCGGCTTCAGATCTCCTGCAAGGCGGCCAGCCGGCGCAACACGAGCTGCACCATCTCGGCCTGCTGATCCTGGAACATCATCTCCTGCTCGGCGCCCTTGGAGAGCGCGTCGGTCTCTGAGAAACTGATGTCGCCTTCGAGCAGTTGCTCCGACTCCTCGATCAGCACCTTGCCGCTCGGCGCCTGAAGCTGGAACTTGAAGCGTGTGCGCAGTTGCAGCTCCCGCACCTCGCCGGTGGCGGTCTGGCCCACCACCGCGATCTCGCGCTGGTCCTGCAGCACGGTGAGCACCACGTCGGCCACCGCGCCCGGCGTCGCGCGCGCGGTGCTCAGCGTGCGCAGGCCCGCCGTCTCCAGCACGCTGCGCAGCGCGCGCACCACCGGGGTGTTTTCGCTGCCCGCGATGCGCACGGTGGTGAAGGCGAAGGTGGGCGTCTTGCGCAAGGCAAAGCCGCAACCGGCCAGCCCGCCGGCGGAAACCAGGACGCCGGCGCCCATCAGGCCGCGCAGCAGTTGACGACGGCCCGCCGAAGCAGCGCAAACCGGAGAGGGAAGACGGGTGGTTTTCATGGCTCGGACGGTTATATCACCACGTTGACGAGGCGCCCGGGCACCACCACCACCTTTTTCGGCGTGGCGCCCTGGGCCTGCTTCTGGAAGGCCTCGCTGGCCAGCGCCGCAGCCTCGATGGCGGCCTTGTCGGCCCCGGCGGGCACGGTCACGCTGCCGCGCAGCTTGCCATTGACCTGCAGCACCAGTTCGATCTCGTCGCGCTGCAAGGCGGCCTCGTCGGCCTTGGGCCAGGGCGCGTCGAGCAGCTCGCCCGCGTAACCCAGGCCGCTCCACAGTGTGTGCGCGATGTGCGGGGTGGCCGGGTAGAGCGCGCGCAGCAGGATGCCGAAGCCTTCAGAAAATGCAGCTACATCACTTTCAACATCCACTCCACCGGCTGCAAAAGCGCGAGGGTCTGCAATCAGCGTGTCGAGCACATACGCTCGTGCCTCCAACGAGTTGAGCATCTTCATCGCACCCGAGACCACGGTGTTGTACTGCATGCGCTGGTAGTCGTAGTCCACCTGCTTGAGCACGGTGTGGATCTCCAACCGCAGTGCCCTAGCGTCTTTAGACAACGAACCGGCATTGACCGTTGCACCGTTCGCCCCCGTGACTCCGGCCTGCGCAAGTTTGTGTCCATAGCCCCACACGCGGCGCAGGAAGCGGTAGCTGCCCTCCACCGCCGCGTCGTTCCACTCCAGCGTGGCCTCGGGCGGCGCGGTGAACATGGTGTACAGGCGCGCGGTGTCGGCGCCGTACTTCTCGATCAGGTCCTGCGGATCGACGCCGTTGTTCTTGGACTTGGACATGGTGCCCACGCCCTCGTAGTCGATCGCCGTGCCCACCGGCAGCAGGCCGTCGCCGCTGGCGGCCGGGTTCTTCAGCTTCGCGCCCACCACCTTGCCGGCCTCGTCCACCACGTGCTCCACGTCGTGCGGCCAGAAGTAGTCCTTGCCGCCTTTGGCGGTGCGGCGGCTGTAGATGTGGTTGAGCACCATGCCCTGGGTGAGCAGGTGGGTGAAGGGTTCGTCCACCTTCACCAGGCCGAGGTCGCGCATCACCTTGGTCCAGAAGCGCGCGTACAGCAGGTGCAGGATGGCGTGCTCGATGCCGCCGATGTACTGGTCCATCGGCATCCAGTAGTCGGCACCGTCGGCCACCATCTGCTCGGTGTTGGTGGGGTCGCAGTAGCGCATGAAGTACCAGGACGAATCC
>CAZFOT010000171.1:0-7646 GCA_964520365.1 uncultured Hydrogenophaga sp. | reverse complement strand
GTCGGCCGGCCGCCAGCCGGGCGGCTTGATCCACACGCGCAGCTTGTCGAGCCAGTTTTGCGCGTGCCACGAGTCCTTGAGCAGCGCCCAGTAGACCTCGCCGTTGGCCCACAGCGGGTCCCAGCTGTTCAGCGGGCTGCGGGTGCCGTAGACGCATTGCTCGTCTTCTTCCTTGAAGCTGCCGAACAGCCGGTCCCAGATGATGAGGATGCCGCCGTAGTTGCGGTCCAGGTAGCGGTCGTTCACCGCGTGGTGCACGCGGTGGTTGGACGGGCTGCAGAACCAGCGGTCGAACCAGCCCAGTTTCTTCACCTGCTCGGTGTGCACCCAGAACTGGTAGAGCAGGTCGATCAGCGCGACCACGCCGAACACCAGCGGCGGCACGCCCGCCACGGCCATGGGCAGGTAGAACACCCAGCCCAGCAGCGCGCCCGAACTGGTCTGGCGCAGCGCGGTCGAGAGGTTGTAGTCCTGGCTCTGGTGGTGCACCACGTGCGCGGCCCAGAACACGGCGCTCTCATGCCCCGCGCGGTGCAGCCAGTAGTAGCAGAAGTCGTAGAACACCAGGGCGAGCAGCCAGCCCTGCCAGGTGGTCCAGAAGGCGTGGTCGGGCCAGATCGCCACCATCGAGTAGACGGCGGTGTAGATGCCCACGCGCAGCAGCCGCGTGAACACGGCGCTGATCTCGCTGAGCATGCCCAGGCCGATGCTGCTGATGGCGTCGTTGAGCCGGTAGGTGTTGCGGCGGCGCCGGATGCCGATGGCGTATTCGACGGCGATCAGCGCGAAGAACACCGGCGTGGCCAGAACGATGATCTGGCTCGGGCTCATCTTGGGTGGTGGCGCAGCGGGGTGCGTGGGGTCGAGGGCATACGGCATTGTGGCCAGCGGCGCGCGGTTCGGGGCTTGGCATCAACCCGCATGCCAGAATTCGGCATGCCTGCGACGCCGTCCCATGAAGATCATTCGGCCATGCGCCCGACCCCAGGCGCGACGGAGAACCCGACCCTCGCGCTGTACCGCGCCGCGCTCGGTCCGGTGAACACCGCTCGCTATCTCGACGTGTTCGAGCGTTTCGACGCCGCGGGCCGCGCCGGCCTGGTGTGGAACCCGGCGGCCGGCCTGTGCACCCTGAACTGGATGGCGTTTCGCGGCCTGTGGGGCGCCGCGCTGGTCTACCTGGCCGCCGCCGAAGGCCTGGCGCTGCTGGTGCTGGGCCTGGGGCGCCAATACCTGCAATGGCCCACGGGCGTGGAGGTGGGGGTGCTGGGCTCGCTGCTGATGTTGAGCATCGCGGTGCCGGGCCTGTACGGCAATGCCGTGCTGCACGCCGAGGTCCGCCGCCGCATGGCCAGCGCCGTGACCGATGCCCACACCGTGCGCGAGGCTTGCGACGCGCTAGCGCGGCAGGCGCCGACGCGGCGGCGGCTCAAGGCGTTTGTGGTGGGCAATGTGTTGCTGGCGGCGCTGGTGGCGGTTGCCCTCGCGCTGCTCCAGCCGCCGGACAAGGTGCCGACGGCCGCGCCGGCACCGTCCGCGCTGCCCGCGGCACCGGTCGAGGCCGTCCCGGTGGTTCCGGCGCCGGTGCTGGCGCCGCCGGTGCCCGAACCTGCCGCCGAGCCGGAGCCGGAGCCTGTTCTGGCCGCCGAGCCGGCCGCTGCGGCGCCGGCCGAACCCGTGCCCTTGGCACCGCCGCCGATTCTGGCGGCGCCGCCGGGGCGCGCGAGCCACGGCATCAACGTGGGCTTGTTCGCCGAGGAGGCCAACGCCGTCAAGGTGCACGCCCAGCTCAGCGAAGCCGGCCTGCCCGCCACCATGCAGACGGTGCAGGGCTCGCGCGGGCCGCGCACCCGCGTTCGCGTGGGGCCGTTGCCTGACCGCGCCGCCGCCGAAGACGCCGCGCAGCGCATCCGCGCCATGGGACTGGAAGCCCAGATCTACCGGCAGTGAAGGCCGGACGGCGCAGGGGGGTTCACCCCACCCCACCACGCGCATCGACCCGGATGATCCGCTCGACCACACCAGCGGCCAGGCCGCCGCGCACCCCGACCATGAAATCGTGCAGGTTCACCGTGGGATCGCAATGGCCGGGCACCAGCCAGACCGTCTCGCCCAGGCCCGGCAAGGCCGACTGGCCGTCGGCGGCGCGCAGCACGCCGTGCTCGTCGCCGCCGTTGGCGAAGCCCAGCCCGCCCGGAAACCACACCGTGGGCAGGCCGCTGTCGATGGCATGGCTCTTGTGGCCGGCGTCGCAGACCGCGTGTCCGGCGCTTCGGCTGACGACCTGGGCCTTGACGAACAGCGCGTGTTCGAACACCGGCGCGCCCGGCGTGGCATCGTTGCGGGCGTAGTCGGCGTCCAGGAACAGGTAGGACCCGCACTGCAATTCGCCCCAGGCACGGCTGTCGGCCTCGTTCACGAAGCTGCCGGTGCCGGCCCCGGTCACCAGCGGCACCCCGAAACCCGCCGCTTCCAGCGCGAGCCGCGTGCGGTTCACGGCGTCCGCCGCAGCCGCCACCGACCGCGCGCGCTCGGCGTGCGTGCGCTGGTGCTGCGCGCTGCCATGGTAGGCCTGCAGGCCCGCGAACCGCAGCACGGGCCGGCCCGCCACGCGCTGCGCCAGGGGCACGGCGGCTTCACCCGGCGGCACGCCGCAGCGTCCATGGCCGACGTCGATTTCGATGAACACGTCGATGGCCGCGGGCTGCGTCACGCCCGCGTGGGCGAGCGCGTCGGCCAGCGCATCGATGCCCTGCACGCTGTCCACCGCGATGGCGAACCGCGCCGGCAGCGCGCGCACCGCCGTGGCCAGCCGCTGCAGCTTCGGCGGCGCGATCACTTCGTTGCTGATGTGGATGTCGCTCACGCCCGCGTGCGCCAGCGCCAGGGCTTCGTCGGTCTTCTGCACGCACACGCCCACGGCGCCGTGCGCCATCTGCAGGCGCGCCAGCTCGGCGCTCTTGTGCATCTTGGCGTGCGGCCGCAGGCGCAGGCCCCGCTCGCTCGCGAAATCGCCCATGCGGGCCAGGTTGCGTTCCATGGCGTCGAGATCGATCACCAGCGACGGCGTATCGACCACGGCCACGCCGTGGCCCACCCAGGCCTCGGCGCGCTGCCAGCGTTCGGAAGAAAGAGAGCGGGTCATTGCTCGTCCAGTGCCTGCGTGCCGTCCGCGCTCTGCAGGTGCGCGGTGTCTGCCCAGCCCACCAGGCTCAGGCCCTCGGGCGACCACAGCAGCCGGTTGATGCCGGTGTTGGGCAGTTCCCAACTGCGCGGCGCCTGCAGTTCGAGCCGGGTGGCGGCGCGGTAGAGGATGTCGAGCACGCCGCCGTGCGCCACCATCAGCACCTGTTCGCCGGGGTGGCGCGCGGCCAGCTCCGTGACGGTCCCGACCACGCGCTCGCGCAGTTGCAGCAGCGACTCGCCGCCAGCGGGCGCGAAATCGGGCACGCGCTTGCGCCAGGCCAGGCTTTCGGCGGGAAAGCGCGCCTCGAGTTCGGCCCAGGTGTGGCCCTCGAAGCGGCCGAAGCCGCGCTCGCGCAGGCCGGCGTGGGCGTGCACGGCCAGCCCGTGGTGCCGGGCCACGGCGCGGGCGGTTTCCAGGGCGCGGCCCAGGTCGCTGGCATAGCAGGCGGCGATCGGTTCCTCGCGCAGCGCCTCGCCCAGCCGGCTGGCCTGCCAGCGGCCGCGCTCGTTGAGTTCGATGTCGGCGTGGCCCTGGATGCGGGTGTCGCGGTTCCAGGCGGTTTCGCCATGGCGCACGGCCAGGATGCGGGTGATTTGCAAAACGGGATTCCTTGCTGCGCAGAGTGCCAGCGCACACTGTAGCGAGTTGGACCCGCCGGCGCCAATATGGGGAGAACTGGGGGCGACCGACCCCGCAGTTCGGGCCCCCGGGGGGCATCCTTTGCGACACAATCGCCCCATGCCTTCGGCCCAGAGCGCATCGGACGGGGATTTGTCCACCCTGTTCAACTTCCTGCCCATCGGCGCCTACCGCTGCGCGCCCGACGGCACGATGGTGCGCGTGAATCCGGCGTTGGTGCGGCTCAACGGGTTCGAGTCGGAAGCCCAGATGCTTGGCTCGGAGCGGGACGTGGCGAAGGACTGGTACGTCGATCCCGGCCGGCGCGCCGAGTTTCGCCGCCTGCTCGATCGCGACGGGTTCGTCAGCGGATTCGTCTCCGAGGTCCGGCGTTTCCATACCCGCGAGCGCATCTGGGTGTCCGAGCACGCGCACGCGGTGCGCGATGCCCGCGGCGAGCTGATCTACTACGAAGGCACGGTCGAGGACATCACCCGGCAGATCGAGGCGCAGCAGTCGTTGCGCCGCAGCGAGGAGCAGTTGCGCCTGCTCACCTCGCAGGTCCCGGGCATGGTGTTCGTGGTGCACATCGCGCGCGACGGACAGCGCCAGTACCGCTTCGTGAGTTCGGGCGTGCGCGACATCTACGGCTTCGAGCCCGAGGACCTGATGCGCGACCCGACGCTGGCGACGCGCCACCGCCATCCCGACGACCAGCGTATCCTCGAGCAGGACATCCAGAGCATCCACGGCGGACCGGTGGACCTGGGCGGCGAGTTCCGCATCGTCATGCCCGACGGCAGCATCCGGTGGGTGTACCGGCGCTCCTGCTCGGTGTCGGAGGACGAGACCGGCTCCGTCCGTGTGGGCGTGCTGCTCGACATCACCGCGCGCAAGAACGCCGAGGCCGAGCTGCGCGCCAGCGAGGCGGTGTGGAAGCTGGCGCTGGAGAGCGCCGGCGACGGGGTGTGGGACTGGAACGTCCAGACCGGCGAGGAATTCTTCTCCCTGGGCATCAAGACCATGTTCGGCTACACCGAGGACGAACTGCCCAACTTCGCCCAGGAGCTCGACGACCGCACCCACCCCGACGATCTGCCGCAGATGCGGGCCGACCGGCAGGCGTATTTCGATGGCCTTGCGCCCATCTACCGCAACGAACACCGCGTGCGCTGCAAGGACGGCAGCTGGAAGTGGGTGCTTTCAAGAGGCACGGTCATCGCCCGCGACGCCGACGGCCGGCCGCTGCGCATGATCGGCACGCACACCGACATCACCGAGCTCAAGAACGCCGAAGCCCACCGGCGCGCGCTGGAGGCGCAGTTGCGCGAGTCGCAGAAGATGGAAGCCATCGGTACCCTGGCCGGCGGCGTGGCCCACGATTTCAACAACCTGCTCGCCGCCATCCTGGGCAACCTGAAGCTGGCCCAGGAAGACGCGGGACCCAACCACCCGGCGCAGGAAAGCCTGGATGAAATCCAGCGCGCGGCGCTGCGCGCGCGCCATCTGGTGCAGCAGATCCTCACGTTCAGCCGGCGCCAGACGCAGGATTTGCAGCACCAGTTGCTGACCCCTCTGGTGGAGGACGCGCTGCGCCTGCTGCGCTCGCTGCTGCCAGCCGGCGTGCGCCTGGGTACCCGGCTGACGTCGGCGGCGCTGCCGGTCATGGCCGACGCGACCCAGGTGCAGCAGGTGCTGATGAACCTGTGCACCAATGCCTGGCAGGCCATGAACGGCCAGGCCGGCGAAGTCATGGTGGTGCTGCGCCAGGTCGATCTCGACGCGGCGCATGCCCAGCGCCTGGAGGGGCTGCCCGGCGGCCGGTACGCGTGCCTGAGCGTGGCCGACAACGGCACCGGCATGGACGCCGACATCCTGCGCCGGGTCTTCGACCCCTTCTTCACCACCAAGGCCCCCGGCACCGGCACCGGCCTGGGGCTGGCGGTGGTGCACGGCATCGTCAAGGCGCACCGCGGCGCCATCCATGCGAGCAGCGAACCGGGGCAGGGCGCGCGCTTCGACGTCTACCTGCCCCTGGCGGCCGCCGGCCCGCCCGCGCCGTCCGGGAGCGAGCCGGCGGCCGAGAGCCTGCCGGCCCCGTCCCTGCCGGGCGCGGGCCGGCACCTGGTCTACATCGACGACTACGAAGCCATGACTTTTCTGGCCGGGCGCCTGCTGCGCAAGCAGGGGTTCCGGGTCACGACCTTCGAGTCGGGCGAGGCCGCGCTGGCGTGGCTGGCGCAGCATCCGAACGAGCCGATCGACCTGGTCCTGAGCGACCAGAACATGCCGGGCATGTCAGGCCTGGACGTGGCGCGGGAAGCCAGGCGCCTGCGGCCGGCGCTGGGCGTGGCCATCGTCACCGGCCACGTGAGCGACAAGCTGCAGGCTGAGGCGGCCGAGCTGGGCGTGCTCGAAGTCATGGGCAAGCAAGACAGCGTGGACGCCCTGGGCGAGGCCATCCGGGCGCTGCTCGACCGTTTGGCATGAAGTGCCTTCACCCAGGGGCCGCGCAGCGGCGCAGGAGGGAGTCAGTCCCTGCTCAGCGTGGGATTTCGATGTTGACCTGGCGTGGCCCGCCGGGCGGCGCGGGGAAATCCTGCAAGGCGGCGTCTAGCATCGCCGCCCACAGCGCGGGCGTGCTGTTCCAGCGGCCCTCGTGCTCGGCGCGGGTTTCGTAGGCCACCCGGCCGCTGTCGGCGTGGCGGATCACCAGCGCCACCTCGCGCTTGTAGTAGGGCGACTCCATGTGCACGAACATCGGTGCCCAGAAGATCTGCCCGCCGGCGCCGATGTAGTGGCCGCGACCCGCGAACACGCTGAAACCGCTGCCGTATCGGTACCAGGGGTCGGCCCATGGGCCGCCGCTCCACCGGCCGCCCCAGGGTTCTTCCCAGGGCGCGCGCGGCAGCCGCAGGGTCCGGGCGCTGACCTGCACCTGCCAGGGCGCGTCCGCGGCCGGCGTCCAGCCGTTCCTGGCCAGGGTCGCGCGCGCCATGGCCTCGAGTTCGTCCTGCGCGCGCGCGCCGCGGCCCTCTCGCTGGGAAGGCAGGCGCTCGAAGCGGTAGCTCTGGGGCGCGGCGGGCACCGGGGCAGCCGAGGCGGCGGACCCGCCCCAGCTGGCGAAGCTCTCCACCTGGTTGTCCACCAGCAGCGTGCCCGCGCAGCCGCCCAGGGCGCCGAGCGCCAGCGCCACGCCGGCCAGGGTGATCCATCGGGAAACAGGGTTCGGTCGTGCAGAGGTCATGGTGTCTCCAGGGGTGAAGCCGCCCGGCACGACGGGGCGTGCGTCAGTGGGCCGTCGAAATCGGTATGACCGCCTTGCGGGGCGCTGCGTTCCCTGCGTCGGCGCGCTGGCTGCCGGTGGACGCGGGCCGGGATGCCGGCGCGGCGAAGGGTTCCTCGTCGAAGGCCTTGTCGCCGTCCTCGCTGGCCTCGCCGGTGGCCTCGATCGTGCGGAACGGAAACAGCGACGTGTCCATCAGGTGGCTGGGCACCACATTCTGCAACGCGGAGAACATGTTTTCGACCCGGCCGGGAAACTTGTGTTCCCACTCTTTCAACATGTTGCCGACCTGCTTGCGCTGCAGGTTCTCCTGGCTGCCGCACAGCGAGCAGGGAATGATGGGGAACTGCCGGATTTGCGCCCAGCGGGCGAGGTCTTTTTCCGGCACGTAGGCCATTGGGCGGATCACCACGTTGCGGCCGTCGTCGCTGACCAGCTTCGGGGGCATGCCCTTGAGTTTGGCACCGAAGAACATGTTGAGCAGCAGGGTCTGCAGGATGTCGTCGCGGTGGTGGCCGAGCGCGATCTTGGTCGCGCCCAACTCGCCCGCCACGC
>CAZFOT010000170.1:892-7650 GCA_964520365.1 uncultured Hydrogenophaga sp. | reverse complement strand
GGACGGCATCTCGGGCCGGCGGAGCCGGACCCTTGATGCCCCTGGCTTTGGAGCCTTCCTCGCTCGTTGCGGTCTTGCTCCCTCTCCCGCTTGCGGGAGAGGGCTGGGGTGAGGGCCGCGGCCCAGCTCTCTCCTTCTTTCCGGAGCCATCCATGCCAGCCCCACCGAAAACCCTCATGGCCCTGGTACTGGGTATCGGCCTCTCCAGCGCCATGGCCGTCGCGCAGACGGTCACGGACGCATCGGCCGAGAACGAGACCCTGGTGATCAACGGCTGCCCGATCTGGCCCTACACCCGTTGCCCCGGCGCGGACCTGCGCCACGCCAACCTGGTCGGCAAGAACCTCGCGGGTGCCGACCTGCGTGGCGCCGACCTCAGCCGCGCCGATCTGCGCGGCGCCAATCTCGCGGCGGCCGACCTCGAAGGTGCCAACTTCACCGGCGCCCGCCTGAACAAGGCCACCGCCGCCAACACCAACTTCCAGCGCGCGCGCTTCATCGGCACCGACCTGGAAGCCGCGCGCCTGATGCGCTCGGACTTCTCGCACGCCGAGTTCAACGGCGCCAGCCTGGAGATCACCCGCCTGAACAACGCCTGGTTCGTCGGCGCCCGCTTCATCGCCAGCAATCTGCAGGAAGCCAAGTTCGTCTCCGCCAACCTGAAGGATGCGAGCTTCGAGGCCAACGTCGTTCGCTACGCCATCTTCCCCGACTCGCTCATGGACGGCTGCAAGGGCTGCCCGGAGGGATGGAAGTGATGCGCCGGCTGTCCTCGGTCCTGCTCTGTTACGTGCTTGCGTCGCCCACCGCCTGGGCCGACGCGCCCATCGCGCCGAAAGTGGACACGGCAACGCTGCCGGCCATCGCCGGCGGATGGGCCGAGATCAACCCCCTGCGCGGCAATGCGAATGCCATCGCCGTGGGCCGCGAGGCCTTCAACCAGGCCTGCGCCGCCTGCCACGGCGCGGACGCCGATGGCTCGCGCTCGCCCGCACCCGACCTGCGCCGCATGGGCCGCGGCTGCCAGCGGGTGCAGGACACGGCCTTGCGCCAGCGCTGCCAGTCGGACGCGGACCACTTCTTCGTCAAGTCCGTGCGCTACGGCAAGCAGAAGTTCGGCATCGTGCACATGCCCCCTTGGGAAGGCGTGCTCGATCCCGCGCTGGTCTGGTCCATCCGGACCTTCGTCGAGGAAGCGAACACCCCTGCGCGCCGCTGACGCGGCCGAACCATTCCCCTTTCGAAACCCACCGGACTGCCCCATGCGTGCTTTTTCTCTTTCTGCTTCCTTCGCCTTTTTGCTTCTGAACGCCGCCGCGCCGACCCATGCCGCCGACGTGAACGCCGTGGTCGAACTGGCCAGATCCGCCGGCTGCTATTCCTGCCATGCCAACGCCGAGAAGGTGGTGGGGCCGGCCTTCGCCGCCGTGGCGGCGAAGTACGCCAGCCAGAAGGATGCGGCGGCCGATCTGGCCATGTCGATCCAGAACGGCTCCAGCGGCAAGTGGGGCCGCATTCCCATGCCCGGTCATCCCAGCCTCGCTGCGGCGGATGTGAAACGGCTGGCCGAGTGGGTGCTGACGGTAAGGTGAGGCCCGCCCGCCGCGGCGGCCCTCGCCATCAACGCAGAGGCGTGTTCACCAATGCCTTGCGCTCGTAGACCGGATACCACTGCGCGAGCGTGCGGTGCAACTCCACCGGCTGCGCTGCCCAGGCCGCGAAACGCGCCGGCACGGGCATCGCCAGCAGCTCGGACAGGTCTCGCCCCGCCTCGGCCTGCTCGCGCATGTGGCCAGTGAGCCACTGGATCCAGTCGCGCGTCTGCACGATGCCCCGGTGGCCCTCGTGCACCGGGCCATGGCTGGGCACGACCCAGCGGAAGTAGCCGGCCTTGAGCATGCCTTCGAGCCGGTCCAGGCTGGCCAGCCAACGGTCGAAGTCGGCATGCGGGGTGGTGGGCACCCGGTCGGCGAACACCAGGCCGCCGACAAAGACGACGCCGGTGCTGTGGTCGATCAGCACCAGGTCGTCGCCGGTGTGCCCATCGAGCCGGATCAGCTCCAGCCGGCTGCGGCCCAGCGTCCGGACGCCCTCGCCGAGCGCCTGCGCTGCCGGCGTCGGCTCGGTGCCCCGCATCCAGTCGCCGCAAATCCGGTAGAGGTTGTCGGCATAGGCCCCGCCCTCGGCCGCCATGCCTTCGATGCTGCCGGCCAGCGCGCCCGTGGCATGGCCGGCCCATGCCTGGTTGCCCAGGAAATGGTCGGGATGCAGGTTGAGGTTGAGCACCTGCACCACCGGCTCCGGCACCGTGCGCTCGATCAGGCGGCGCTGCTGTTCGCCGTAGCCGCGCGACGGCCCGGTGTTGACCACCACCACGCCGGCCCCGGTGGCGATGAAGGCGGTGTTGATGATGTTGCAGCCGTTCTCCCGGCTGAAGTCGCCCACCTCGCCTTCGACGACCCAGGTTCGCGCAGCGATGGACCGGGCCTGCAGCCCGTGGTCGAGCCGCGCCACGTCCGGGCGGACGGGCTGGGCATGCGAAGGGTGGAACACCATGGTGGCGATGGCCGCGGTCAGCGCGCAGAGCCAGGGCCTCATGCGGACACCGTGGCGTCGATGCGGTTGCCGTTGTTGTCCCGACCGATGAGGCGCAGCCTGCCCATGAGCTGGCGCGGCAGCTCGAAGGTGATGATCGGGTTCTCCGAGACCGGCTCGCGCAAGGCCAGGCGCCAGCAGGGCTGGTCGGCCGCATCGACGAGTTCCAGCGTTTCGATGTGGAACGCGGGAATGCCGGCAACCAGTCCCGTGTCCATGGGGTGCATGATGCGCACCCGCAGCCGCCGGCTGCCCTCGAGCACGTTGTCGAAAAGCCGGGCCTGCACCTGATTCAGGGTCTGGCTCCAGCTGCCGTCGGCCCGCGTGGCCCCTGGCACCGTGCAGCCGCCGCCGGCCGCCTGCACCCAGGTGCCGCCCACGTGCCAGCGCCCGTCCTCCGTCTGCACCAGCGCCCGCACCGGGGACGCCTGTTCCAGCCGCAGGCGCAACGCCAGCACCGGCAGCGAGCGCAGGGGCTCGAAGTCCAGCACGTGCCGGATCGGATTGCGATCGGCCACGACCCGGATGCGCGCCACGCGCGCGCCGCCCACGGCCAGCGCGCGCGCATCGACCATCACCGGCACATTGAGCGCGTCGTCGGCGAAGACCGGCCCCTTGACCGACACGCCGTCCGAAAACCGCACCGGCGCCGCGCCGACGAATTCGCGCTTCAGATCGGGCCATTGCGTCGAGCCCAGCGGATCGCCGCCGGTCGGGTCCCTGGCGGCCCGGGCCTGTCGCCAGGAAGCGGACACCGCCAGCACGGCGGCGCCCATCAGGCGGCGGCGCAGGGGGAGACTCACTCCCACGTATAGCTCGCGCTGATGCCCAGGCCCCACTGCCTGCCCGGCGCGGGCTCGAAGAAGCGGCGGTTGCCTTCGTTCGCGATCACCGAACCCACGTAGGCCTTGTCCCCCAGGTTGTCCACGCGCAGGTACTGCCGCAGGCGCCAGGCGCCCAGCCGTTGTTCCCAGCCCAGGCGCAGGTGGAACACGGTGGCCGCGTCGGTGCGGTCGGTGTTGAGGTCATCGACCGCCATGCGGCCCAGGTGCACGGCCTCCAGCGCGGCGGTGAAACCCGGCCACGCGGCGGGCTGCCACGCCAGTTCGCCGAACAGGACGCGGTCCATCGTGCCCGGGATGCGGTTGCCCCTGGCGACCATGGCGCCGCTGCCGCTGGCGAAGGGGTCGGAGAAGCGGGCGTCGAGGGTGGACAGCGCCAGGTGCGAGCGCCATTGCGGCGTCCATTGCGCGCTGTGCGCCAGTTCGATGCCCGAGCGGCGCGTCCTGCCGGCGTTGGCGTAGATGCTGCGCCCGCCGCTGCTGGAGGCAACGACGATTTCGTTCTCCGTGGCAATGTGGAACAGCGCCACGTCCAGCCGCTGTTGCGCCGAAAGGCGCGTCTTGAAACCCAGTTCCGCATGGGTGCTGCGGGCAGCGCGCAGGTCGAGGTTGGGGCCGCTGCCGCCGGCGCGGTAGCCGAGCTCGGCGAAGGTGGGCGTCTCGAAACCGCGGCCAAGGTTGAAATACGCATTGGTGTCGGGGCCGAAATGGCGCGTGATGCCCAGCACCGGGTTGGTGGCGTTGAAGCTCGCGCGGCCGCTGTCGTCGGGGTTGCCGGGACGGATGAAGAAATCCTCCACCCGGAACGTCACGCGGTTCGCGCGCAGGCCGGCCACGGCGCTCCAGCGCTCGTCGATGGCCCAGTCGGCCTGGGCATAGAGGCCGGTGCTGCGCACGGTGTCGTCCTCGTCGCGTTTGAGTGCGCCGACCGCGCCGAAGTTGTTGATGAAGCCCCGCCGGCGCTCGCCCATGCGCTCGAAGTCCAGACCCACGCTGTAGCGCAGTTGCCCCGCCGCGAGCGCCCGGCGGCCGCTGTAGCGCAGGCCGGCACCGCTGTACTCGCGATCGAGCTGGACCACGCCGCCGGCCGCGGTGGGCGCCTGCTGCGCGGCCAGCGGGATCGAAAGGCGGTTGTCCAGGTCGCGCTGCCCCGCATAGACCCTGGCCATCAGCTCGCCGCCATCGCCATCGAGCCGGTGATCGACCACCAGCCCCAGTTGCCGCTGCGACACATCCTTGCCCGCCTGGTATTCGGTGGATCGGGCATCGGCCTGGCGCGGATCGTCTTCCATCTGGGCCCGCGTCAGGCCCAGCGGATCGCCGGAGACTGGCTGGTCGAACACGTTGGCCACCACGGTGATGCGCGTGCGCTCGCCGGCGTCGGTGCGCAGCTTGGCATTGAGGTGGCGGCGCTTGGCCGCGCTGTTCTCGCGCCAGCCGTCGGTGCGGAAATCGCTGTAGTCCACCACGTAGTTCAGGCCGCCGCTCTGCCCGGCCGCCTGCAGGCCGTAGCGCGACATGCCGGCCGATCCGGCGTCCAGGCTGGCGCGCACCTCGGGACGCGCCGGCCCGTCGGCGGTGAACACCTGCACCACGCCGGCCGACGAGTTGCCGTAGAGCTGCGCCAGCGGGCCGCGCAGCACCTCGATGCGCTGGGCCGACGACAGGCTGATGGTCGAGGCCTGGCCCTGCCCGTCGGGCATGGTCGCCGGGATGCCATCGACGATGAGGCGCGATCCGCGGATGCCGAAGGGCGAGCGCGAGCCCGAGCCGCGAATGGACAACTGCAGGTCCTGCGCGTAGTTCTGGCGGTTGAGCACCGTGATGCCCGGCACCCGGTTGATCGACTCCGACAGGTTGACCCGGGGGCCGGCGGCCTCGATCACGTCCTGGCCGATGGCCTGGATGGCCGCGGGCGCGTCGAAGCTCTGCTGCGCCTGCCGGTTGGCCGTGACCACGACCTCCTGCAGCGTCTGCGCGTGCGCCGTGCCCGAAAGGGCCAGGCACAGGGCCGCCTGGAGCGGGCTGGATGAAAACGGGAATCGTGAGGCCATGTCTTGTCTCCTGGTACCGGTGCGCTGCCCTCAGCGCAGCATCGGCAACGTTGTGTGTTTTGCGGGAGCTTGCTACAAGAAGCATGCCAGGCCAATCCCCGGGCAATTTGTTCAGAAGTGGAACACTCCGCCCCAACACCCCGGCGCGGCCGGACCCTTGCCCTACAATGCGCGCCAGCCAGGCGACGCATCCACGGCACGCCAGACTCCGGAGGCATTCCCATCATGGCAGCAAGGGGCAAGACGCCCATACAAGCCCGATTCCGCCTGAGGCTCACCATCGGCGAGCGCATTGCCGTCGGCCCGGGCAAGGTGGCGCTGCTCGAAGCCATACGCGATCACCGCTCCATCAGCGCCGCGGCCAAGGCCCTGGACATGTCCTACAAGCGGGCCTGGGACCTGGTCAACGAAATCAACGGATCCCTGCGGGAACCCGCGGTGCTCTCGCTCAAGGGCGGCTCCCACGGCGGCGGCACGGCGCTCACGCCCGCGGGCCATGCCCTGGTCGGGCTTTACCGCACAATCGAATTCCGCGCCCAGGAAGCCAGCGCCAAGGAACTCGCTGCCTTGCGCGCCATGCTGGACGTGCGCGCCGTCGAAGAAGGCCCGCCCGGAACCTGATCCGCACCGGGTGGAACGGCGCGCTCCAGGCTCAGGCGCCGACCGCGATCCGCCCGGCGGATCAACCGTTCCCGGATGCCTCCAGCGCCTTCATTTCCTCTGGCGTGAACACCCTCGAACGGGTGTGGAAGGCCTTGCCCTCCGGGCCTTCCAGCGAAAACGTGCCGCCGTGGCCCTCGATCACGTCGATGATGAGCTGGGTGTGGCGCCAGTATTCGTACTGCGCCTTGCCGATGTAGAAGGGGCAGCCTCCGATGTCGCCCAGGTACACGTCGCCCGCGCCGGTGGTGATCTCGCCCAGCAGGTAGCAGTTGGCCGCGCTGTTGTCGCAACAGCCGCCGGACTGGTGGAACATCAGGCCGGGGCCGTGCTTGGCCTTGAGCTGTTCGATCAGCTCCACGGCGGCCGGCGTGGCGATGACTTTTTCAACCATGTGTGTCTCCTTGCGCAGGCCAGTCATGCCCGGAGCGAAGTGCCTCCGTCCAGAACGCGGCGGATCCGGCTTTGCCGGTCCGCACGCGTTGCCCCCTTGAGGGGGTGACGCGCCGCAAGCGCGGCGCGGGGGTGGGTCAGAAGAACCCGAGCTTGTTTTCCGAGTAGGACACCAGCAGGTTCTTGGTCTGCTGATAGTGGTCCAGCATCATCT
>CAZFOT010000170.1:0-882 GCA_964520365.1 uncultured Hydrogenophaga sp. | reverse complement strand
CTTGATGGCGCGGCCCATGCGGTAGGCCACGTTGCCGTTGCGGCTCCACACGCCGGCGCCCAGGCCGTACAGCGTGTCGTTGGCGATGGCCAGCGCCTCGGCCTCGTCCTTGAAGGTGGTCACGGCCAGCACCGGGCCGAAGATCTCTTCCTGGAAGATGCGCATCTTGTTGTGGCCCTTGAACAGCGTGGGCTGCACATAGTAGCCGCCGTCCAGTTCGCCGCCGAGCTGGGCCTGGCCGCCGCCGATGAGCACTTCGGCGCCTTCCTGCTTGCCCAGGTCCAGGTACGACAGGATCTTGGTGAGCTGCTCCTTGCTGGCCTGCGCGCCCATCATGCTGTCGGTGTCCAGCGGGTTGGCGTGCTTGATCGCGGCCACGCGCTTGAGCACACGCTCCATGAACTTGTCGTAGATGCTTTCCTGGATCAGCGCGCGGCTGGGGCAGGTGCAGACCTCGCCCTGGTTGAACGCGAACAGCACCAGGCCTTCGATGGCCTTGTCGAGGAAGGCGTCGTCCTTGTCCATCACGTCGGCGAAGAAGATGTTGGGCGACTTGCCGCCCAGTTCCAGCGTGGCCGGGATCAGGTTGTTCGCCGCCGCCTGTGCGATCACGCGGCCCGTGGTGGTGGAGCCGGTGAACGCGATCTTGGCGATGCGCTTGCTCTGCGCCAGCGGCATGCCGGCCTCCCGGCCATAGCCGTTGACGATGTTGAGCACGCCCGGCGGCAGCAGGTCGCCGATCAGCTCGGCCAGGATCAGGATGGAGATCGGCGTGCTCTCGGCGGGCTTGAGCACCACCGCGTTGCCCGCGCCCAGCGCCGGGGCCAGCTTCCACGCCGCCATCAGGATCGGGAAGTTCCACGGAATGATCTGCCCGACCAC
>CAZFOT010000169.1:553-7684 GCA_964520365.1 uncultured Hydrogenophaga sp. | reverse complement strand
ACGCTCCGCCGCTGCGCGGGTCGCTGCCCCCCGAGGGGGCTGAGCCCGCCTTGGGACGGCCCGGCGGCGGGCTCGCTGGCCCCTACGCTCCGCCGATGAAACATGCGTGAGCGCTACCATGCCTGGCATGACACCGCTTTCGCCGCTGCACTTCCATTTCGACTTCATTTCCCCCTATGGCTACTTCGCCTCGCTGCGCATCGAGGCGCTGGCGCAACGCCATGGCCGCGCGGTGGAATGGCACGCCATGCTGCTGGGTGTGTCGGTGCTCAAGGTGATGGGGCTCAAGCCCCTGCTGGAAACGCCGCTCAAGGGTCCCTACACCGAGCGCGACGTGCTGCGCTGCGCGCGCGAGCACGGGCTGGCGATGGCGCGCGCGCCCGCGGACCCGGTGATGAACCCCCTGCCCTGCGCCCGCGCGTTCGCCTGGGTGCGGCAACACCAGCCCCAGCACGCCGCCGCCGTGGCCCATGCGATCTATGCCGCCTACTGGGGCGAAGGCAGGGACCTGTCCACGCCCGACGCACTGCGCGCGCTGGCGCTGCCCGAAGGCCTGTCGGGCGATGCGCTGGCCGATGCGGCCGCGAACGACGAAGCCTCGGCGCTGCTGCGCGCCGAGGTGGACGCCTCGCTCAAGGCCGGCGTGTTCGGCTCGCCCACCGTGGTGGTGGACGGCGAGCTGTTCTGGGGCGTGGACAAGCTCGACCAGCTCGATCGCTGGCTCGCGCGCGGCGGCTGGTGAACCCCTTTATTCGACGCCGAAGCGCAACTCGGTCGGCACCGCGATCGCGGCCAGGCCCTGGCGCAGGCGTTCGGCCAGCGCCGCATCGGCCGCGCCGCCGAGCGTGATGGTCGCGCGCTGCCGGCCCGCGTCGTCGCTCGCATCCACCCGCACCCGCCGACCGGGCGCGAGCTCGGCGGCCAGCTCGGTCAGGCGGATCTCGATCGCGCGCAGCCGCAGCGCCGGCTTGAACACCTTGCCGATGGCGGTCACGGGCAGCGCGTCGAGCAGCACCACGCGCTTCGGCGCCGCCGGGCGCTCGTAGACCGTGGGCGCCACGGCGGCGAGCAGGTCCTCGGCCGAGATGGCCGCGCCGGCCTTGAGCGCGACGAAGGCCACCGGCACCTCGCCGGCATAGGCGTCGGGCTCGGCCACCACGGCGCACATCGCCACCGCCGGGTGGGCCAGGAAGGCGTCTTCCACCAGCGCGGGATCGATGTTGTGCGAGCCGCGGATGATCACGTCCTTGGCGCGGCCGGTGACGTGGATGCGCCCCGCCTCGTCGAGGTGGCCGAGGTCGCCCGAGACGATCCAGCCGTCTTCGAACAGGCCGGCGTTGCGCGCCGCATCGAGGTAGCCCGGGCTCACGTGCGGCCCGCGCAGCACCAGCACGCCGGTCTCGCCCGGCGCGCAGCGTTCGCCCAGTTGCGCCGCGCCGTCGCGCCAGGGCACGGCACGCACCTCGGTATACGGCAGGCGCAGGCCGGCCGAACCGGGTGTGCGGGTCCCAAGCAGCGGCTCGATGCTGACCAGCCCCGCGCATTCGGTCATGCCCAGGATGTTGCGCACCGGGATGCCGGTGGCGGCCTCGAAGCGCTGCGCCAGTTCGGTGGGCAGCGGCGAGCCACCGGTGAAGGCCGCGCGCACGGAAGCGATGTCGGCGTCCACCTTCACCGCCATCAGACTGGCCAGCACCGTGGGCACGCAGGCCAGGTGCGTCACGCGCTCGCGCTCGCAGAACTTCCAGTACGCCTGCACGAAGCCCGTGTTGCGCATGCCCGAGAGCGTGGGCAGCACCTGGCGCGCGCCGATCGCCAGCAGCGCCAGGCCGTAGACGAAGGCGCCGGCCACGTGGAACAGCGGAAAGCCGTTGACCTCCACCGCGGTCTCGTCCATGTCGTAGAAGGCGTGCGCGAACCACGCCGTGTGCGCCTCGTTGCCGGCGGTGTGTTGCGCCAGCTTGGGCGCGCCGGTGGTGCCGCCGGTGTGGAACAGCGCGACCACGCGGTCGGGGTTCAGGTCGGGCTCGAACGCCAGTTCGCCGGACTGCGCGGCCAGCAGGTCCTGCAGCACGGGTGCGCCGGGCGCGGCCTGTCCGCCCACGCGGATCTGGATCAGCGGCAGCGGGTGGTGCCGCACCACCTGCTCGGCCACCGGCCACACCGCGAGTTCACCGTTGGGGCCGAGCGCGACCAGCAGCTTCGCGTTCGATGCCTTCAGCAAGGCCGCGATGTGCTCGGGCTGCAGCAGATAGTTGATGGGGCACACCCGGCCGGCGAGCTGAGCGCCCCACAGCACCGCGTGCGCCTCGGGCGTGTTGGGCGCGAGCAGCGCCACCGCATCGTCCGCCCCCACGCCCATCGAACGGAACAAGTTGGCCGCGCGGTGGATGTCCACCAGCAGTTCGCGGTAGCTGGTGCGGCGCGGCGGTGTGTCCAGCGAGGCGTCGGGCAGGAAGGTGAAGGCTTCGCGCTCGGGAAAGCGCCCGGCCGTGGCGCGGATCAGCGCATACGGGCTGCGGTGCGGCGCGGCCTCGGCGCGAGGTGTCTGTTCCAGCTGCTGAATGTCGGCCAGCGTGGTGAAGGCTTGCATGGGCGTGGCCTCAGTCCAGACCCAGCAAACGCACCGCGTTGCCCTTCAGGATGCCGGGCATCACCTCGGGCTTGAAGCCAGCGACCTCGAAGTCCTTCATCCAGCGCTCGGGCGTGATCAGCGGGTAGTCGCTGCCGAACAGGATGCGGTCCTTGAGCAGCGTGTTCGCATACTGCACCAGTTGCTTGGGAAAGTACTTCGGGCTCCAGCCCGAGAGGTCGATCCACACGTTGGGCTTGTGCGTGGCCACGCTCAGCGCCTCGTCCTGCCAGGGAAAGCTCGGGTGCGCCATGACGATCTGCATGTCGGGGAAGTCGATCGCCACGTCGTCCAGGTGCATGGGGTTGCTGTATTCCAGCCGCAGGCCGCCGCCGCAGCGCATGCCCGAGCCGATGCCGCTGTGCCCGGTGTGGAAGATGGCGGGCAGCTTGTGCGCGTTGATCACCTCGTAGATCGGCCAGGCCATCTTGTCGTAGGGGTGGTAGCCCTGCACCGTGGGATGGAACTTGAAGCCCTTGACGCCCTCCTCTGCGATCAGGCGTTCGGCTTCGCGTGCGCCCATCCTGCCCTTGTGCGGGTCGATGCTGGCGAAGGCCATCATCATGTCGCTGTTCTCGCGCGCGGCCTGCGCGATCTCCTCGTTGGGAATGCGCCGGCGGCCCAGTTGCGACTCGCTGTCCACAGTGAACATCACCAGGCCGATCTTCTTCTCGCGGTAGTAGGCAATGGTCTCGGCGATGGTGGGCCGGCGGTTGCTGCCGAAGTACTTGTCGGCCGCGCGGTCGTATTCCTCGCCGTAGTTGTCAAAAGGGTTCCAGCAGCTCACTTCGGCGTGGGTGTGAATGTCGATGGCGATGAGGTTCTCGTGGTTCATGTGTGTCTCCTAGGGAAAACCCGATACCCATGGGGTGTTTTGCGTCTTGATTTAGTTATTGTTTATAACAATAATGCGGGATCACTTCAAGCACGCAAACCCCGATATGCCCATCCATTCCACCGACATCAGCCTGAGTCTGCAAGGCGAATCTTCACAGATCGCCGTCATCACGCTGAACCGGCCCGCCAAGCGCAACGCCCTCAACGACGGCCTGATCCTCGCGCTGCGCGACATCTTCCAGGGCATGCCGCACGGCGTGCGCGCGGCCGTGATCCACGGCGCGGGCGAACACTTCTGCGCCGGGCTGGATCTGTCCGAACTGCAGGAACGCGACGCCGGCCAGGGCCTGCACCACTCGCGCATGTGGCACGCCGCGCTCGACTGCGTGCAGTCCGGCCCGGTGCCGGTGGTGGCAGCGTTGCACGGCGCGGTGGTCGGCGGCGGGCTGGAACTGGCCAGCGCCTGCCACATCCGCGTGGCCGATGAAACCAGCTTCTTCGCGCTGCCCGAGGGCTCGCGCGGCATCTTCGTGGGCGGCGGCGGCTCGGTGCGCATCCCGCGCCTGATCGGCGCCGCGCGCATGGCCGACATGATGTTCACCGGCCGCGTCTACAAGGCCGAGGACGGCGAACGCATCGGTCTGGCGCAGTACCTGGTGCCCGAAGGCACGGCGCTGGAAAAAGCGATGGAACTGGCCGAGCGCATCGCAGGCAACGCACCGCTGACCAACTACGCGCTGATGCACGCGCTGCCGCGCATTGCCGAACAACCGGCCGACCAGGGCTTCTTCACCGAGGCGTTGATGGCCGCCATCGTGCAGAACGCGCCCGAGGCCAAGGCGCGCGTGCGCGATTTCCTGGAAGGTCGCGGCGCCAAGGTGAAGAAGGAGTGACCCTCCGCGCCACCTCACGGAACCCATAGCGACAAGACAAACCCGCTGGAGACAACATGACCGCAGCGAAATACCGCCCACTGAAGTTCGGCGTCACGCGTGCCACCGTGCGCGACGGCGCCCCCGGCACCCGCTATCTGCAAGCCGTGCAGGCACTCGACCCCTACCCCGAACGCCTGACCGACCGGCTGCTGCACTGGGCCAAGGAGCGCCCCGGCCAGACCCTGTTCGCGCGCCGCGCGAGGAACGCCGACGGCAGCACCGGCGATTGGCGCCACGTCAGCTTCTCGCAGGCGCTGGAGACCGCGCGCCGCATCGGCCAGGGCCTGCTCGACCGCGGCCTGTCGGCCGAACGCCCGGTGCTCATCCTGAGCGAGAACGACCTGGAGCACGCGCTGCTCGCACTGGGCTGCCTGTATGCCGGCATCGCCTACTGCCCGACTTCGCCCGCGTACTCGCTCATCAGCCAGGACTTCGACAAGCTGCACCACGTGGTGAAGACGCTCACGCCCGGCCTGGTGTTCGCCAGCGACGCGAACCGCTACGGCCGCGCCATGCTGGCCACGCTGGGCGAAGACGTGGAACTGGTCACCACCGAAGGCACGGTGCCCGGGCGCGCCACCACCTCGTTCGCCGCGCTGCTGGCCACCGAGGCCACGCCGGCGGTGGACGCGGCCATGGCCGCCACCGGCCCGGACACCATCGTCAAGTTCCTGTTCACCTCGGGTTCGACCAAAAGCCCGAAGGCCGTGATCAACACCCAGCGCATGTGGTGCGCCAACCAGCAGCAGATGGTGCAGTCCATGCCGGTGCTGGGCGAGGGTGAGCTGGTGCTGGTGGACTGGCTGCCCTGGAACCACACCTTCGGCGGCAACCACAACTTCGGCATGGTGATCTACCACGGCGGCACGCTCTACATCGACGACGGCAAGCCCACGCCGGCGCTGATGGGCGAGACGCTGCGCAACCTGCGCGAGGTCGCGCCCACGGTCTACTTCAACGTGCCCACCGGCTTCGAGGCGATCGCCAACGCGATGAAGACCGACGAAGCATTGCGCAAGACCCTGCTCTCGCGCGTGCAGATGTTCTTCTACGCGGGCGCCGCGCTGGCCCAGCCGGTGTGGGACGCGCTGCACGCGGTGCAGGAGCAGGAGATCGGCGAGCGCATCGTCATGGGCACCGGCCTGGGCATGACCGAGTCCGGCCCGTTCGGCATCTTCGTGACCAGCCCCAACGTCAGTTCCGGCGACCTCGGCCTGCCCACGCCCGGCCTGGAACTCAAGCTGGTGGACATCGAAGGCAAGACCGAGGTCCGCTACAAGGGACCGAACATCACGCAGGGCTACTGGCGCATGCCGGCCGAGACCGCCGAAGCCTTCGACGACGAAGGTTTCTTCAAGACCGGCGACGCGGTGAAGTGGATCGACGAGACCGACGTGGACCAGGGCCTGAGGTTCGACGGCCGCATCGCCGAGGACTTCAAGCTCGCCACCGGCACCTTCGTGAGCGTGGGTCCGCTGCGCGCGAAGATCATCGCCGCGGGCGCGCCCTACATCCAGGACGTGGTGCTCACCGGGCTGAACATGAAGGAAGTGGGCGCCATGGTGTTCCCCACGCCGGCCGTGCGCAAGCTCGGCACGCTGCCCGCCGACGCCTCGCTGCACGACGTGCTCGACGAGCCGGGCGTGCTGGGCCATTTCCAGAAGGTCGTCGACGAGCTGGCGCGCGGCGCCACCGGCAGCGCCAGCCGCATCGCGCGCCTGTGCCTGCTGGCCGACCCGCCCACCATCGACCGCGGCGAGATCACCGACAAGGGCTCGATCAACCAGCGCGCCGTGCTGGCGCACCGCGCCGACACGGTGGCCAAGCTGCACGCCGACGAGCTGCGCTACATCGTCAAACCGGCCATCTGAGGAACCGACCATGGCAAACCGAGGCTTCTTCAACGCATTCGATGACGTGGTCATCGTCGATGGCGCGCGCACGCCGCTGGTGGACTACTGCGGCGCGCTGGGCCACATCTCGCCGACCGACCTGGGCATCAAGGCCGCGCGCGAGGCGCTCAAGCGCGCCGGCATCGCGGCCAGCGAGATCGGTTCGGTGGTCACCGGCAACATGGCGCCGGGCGACTTCGACCAGTTCTTCCTGCCGCGCCACATCGGCCTGTACGCCGGCGTGCCGGTGGCCGTGCCGGCCATCATGGCGCAGCGCATCTGCGGCACCGGCTTCGAGCTGTTCCGCCAGGCCGGCGAACACATCCAGGGCGGCGCCTGCGACGCCGCGCTGGTGGTGGGCACCGAGAGCATGACGCGCAACCCGATCGCCGCCTTCGACCACCGCACCGGCTTCAAGCTCGGTGCGCCGGTGGGCTTCAAGGACTACATGTGGGAAGCGCTGAAGGACCCGGCGGCCGGCATCAACATGATCCAGACCGCCGAGAACCTGGCGAAGAAGTACGGTATCTCGCGTGAAGACGTGGACGCCTTCGCATCGGGTTCGTTCGCCAAGGCCGTGGCCGCGCAGGAAAGCGGCTTCCTCGCGGGCGAGATCGTGCCCGTGGTCAGCGAGAAGTTCGAGATCGAAGGCTACAAGGCGCGCGGCATCAAACTGCAGGGCAAGGTGACCGAGGTCGCCGCCGACACGCACCCGCGCCTGTCGCCGGTGGAAGTGCTGGCCCGGCTCAAGCCCGTGTTCGAGGGCGGCGTGCAGACCGGCGGCAACAGCTCGGCGCTGGTCGATGCGGCGGCGGCCTGCGTGGTCGCCTCCGGC
>CAZFOT010000169.1:0-543 GCA_964520365.1 uncultured Hydrogenophaga sp. | reverse complement strand
CATGATCTCCGGCGCCTACGCCAAGGCCCGGGGCAAGAAGCCGCTGGCCCGCGTGGTGGCCGCGGCCGCCGTGGGCGTGCCGCCCGAGATCATGGGCATCGGCCCGGCGCCCGCCATCCGCCTGCTGCTCGAGCGCGCCGACCTGAAGCTCGCCGACATCGCGCGCTTCGAGGTGAACGAAGCCCAGGGCGCGCAGACGCTGGCGGTGGCGCGCGAACTCGGCATGGACATCGACAAGCTCAACGTCAACGGCGGCGCCATCGCGCTCGGCCACCCACTGGCTGCCACCGGCGTGCGCCTCACGCTCACGCTGGCGCGCGAACTGCAGCGCAGCGGCCTGCGCTACGGCATCTCCAGCGCCTGCGTGGGCGGCGGCCAGGGCATCGCCCTGCTGATCGAGAACCCGGAAGCATGAACACCCCCGCGTTGCTTCGCGCCACCCCCTCAAGGGGGCAACACCAGCGGCCCGGCAAAGCCGGTTCCGCGGTGTTTCTGGACGGGTGCCGCCGTGATGGTGGACGCCCTGCCCACCGTGCTCGTGGT
>CAZFOT010000168.1:5236-7708 GCA_964520365.1 uncultured Hydrogenophaga sp. | reverse complement strand
CTCAATGCCGGGCTGCTGCACGGCGACTGCCTGACCATCACCGGCCAGACGATCGCCGAGGTGCTCAAGGACGTGCCCGATGTCCCGCGCGCGGACCAGGACGTGATCCGCCCGATCGACAAGCCCATGTACGCGCACGGCCACCTGGCCATCCTCAAGGGCAACCTCAGCCCCGAGGGCGCCGTGGCCAAGATCACCGGCCTGAAGAACCCCGTGATCACCGGCCCGGCACGCGTGTTCGACGACGAACAGTCTGCCCTGCAAGCCATCCTGGACGGCAAGATCAAGGCGGGTGACGTGATGGTGCTGCGCTACCTCGGCCCCAAGGGCGGCCCGGGCATGCCCGAGATGCTGGCGCCCACCGGCGCGCTGATCGGCGCGGGTCTGGGCGAGAGCGTGGGACTGATCACCGACGGCCGTTTCAGCGGCGGCACCTGGGGCATGGTGGTGGGCCACGTCGCACCCGAGGCGGCCGCCGGCGGCACGATCGCCTTCGTTCAGGAGGGCGACAGCATCACCATCGATGCGCACCAGTTGCTGCTGGAACTCAACGTGCCCGAGACCGAAATCGAAAAGCGCCGGGCCGCCTGGACGGCCCCCGCGCCGCGCTACACGCGCGGCGTGCAGGCCAAGTTCGCCTTCAATGCGGCGAGCGCCAGCAAGGGCGCGGTGCTCGACAGCTTCTGATCACGACCGGTGCCGCGGCTCGTGCTGCCTGCCCCATCGAGGGTGGGCGGCAGACGCCCACTTCGGCGGCCGCCTAGCGCCGCCGAGGCTTGATGCCCAGCGCCTCGCGCTGCTTCTCCAGCCGGTCCTTCTTCTTCTGGTCCATTTTCTCCATGGCCTTGCGCTTGGTGTAGCCGCTGGTGTCGGCCCATGCCCACCACGCCATCGCCAGCCCGAATGGCGCCAGCACCCACCACCAGGACACATCGGCCATGAACTCGACCTCCAGGTACTTCAGCAGCATGAGCACGAGGCCCAGGATCAACAAATACATCACACTCTCCAGTAAAGGCCCGATAAAGCCCGGCAAGAAACTGTAAGCGGGCGTTTCATTGGCGTCCCGATCGCTAAAATCCAGACCATTCGAGCATTCCATTCAACCACGAGGATTCCCCATGAAACGCGCTCTCCTGATTATGGCTACCTTGACCGTCATGTCTGCACCTGTTCTGGCCGATGAAGCCCTGGCCAAGAGCAAGAACTGCATGGCCTGCCATGCCGTGGACAAGAAGCTGGTGGGCCCTTCGTACAAGGACGTGGCCAAGAAGTACGGCGGCGACGCCAAGGCCGTGGATGCGCTGGCGGCGAAGATCGTCAAGGGCGGCTCCGGCGTCTGGGGAGCGATCCCCATGCCCGCCAACCCCCAGGTCAGCGAGGCCGACGCCAAGAAGCTGGCCGCCTGGGTGCTGAGCCACAAGTAAGCAGGACCATCACCCGACAAAAAAACCACCACGCTCCGCCGCTGCGCGGGTCGCGCCTTGCAGACCGCGGCATCGCCTGAGTCGATGCCTCTTCGTCCCGTCCAGCCCTGCGCAGGCAGGGCCGGAGCCGCGGTCCTCAGCCCCCCGAGGAGGCGCTTTTTGTCTTGGGGCGGCCCGGCAACAAAAAACCCGCGGCTGCGGGTTTTTTGTTGCCATTCTGGATCAGTTGGTCTTCGCCAGCTGATCCAGAATGGCGGGATTTTCCAGCGTCGAAGTGTCCTGGGTGATCGCCTCGCCCTTGGCCAGAGCGCGCAGCAGGCGCCGCATGATCTTGCCCGAGCGGGTCTTGGGCAGGTTGTCGCCGAACCGGATTTCCTTGGGCTTGGCAATCGGCCCGATCTCCTTGCCCACCCAGTTGCGCAATTCGTTCGCAATCGCCTTGGCTTCATCGCCGGTAGGCACGGGCCGCTTGAGCACAACGAAGGCCACGATGGCCTCTCCGGTGAGGTCGTCCGGCCGGCCGACAACGGCGGCCTCGGCCACGAGATCCGTCTTGCCGACCAGCGCCGATTCGATCTCCATCGTGCCCATGCGGTGACCGGAGACGTTGAGCACGTCGTCGATGCGGCCGGTGATGCGGAAGTAGCCGCGGTCGGCGCTGCGCACCGCGCCGTCGCCGGCGAGGTAGTAGCCCTTGAGCTCTTCGGGGAAGTAGCTCTTCTTGAAGCGCTCGGGGTCGCCCCAGATGGTGCGGATCATGGCGGGCCAGGGCTTCTTCACCACCAGAATGCCGCCGGCGCCGTTGGGTACGTCATTGCCGGTCTCGTCGACGATGGCGGCGGCAATGCCCGGCAGCGGCAGTGTGCACGAGCCCGGCACCAGCGGCGTGGCCCCGGGCAGCGGCGTGATCATGTGGCCGCCGGTCTCGGTCTGCCAGAAGGTGTCCACGATCGGGCAGCGTTCGCCGCCCACGTTCTTGTAGTACCACATCCAGGCTTCGGGGTTGATCGGCTCGCCCACCGAACCCAGCAGGCGCAGGCTGGAG
>CAZFOT010000168.1:0-5226 GCA_964520365.1 uncultured Hydrogenophaga sp. | reverse complement strand
GGCGCTCGATCATCTGCCAGAAGCGGCCCGCGTTCGGAAACGTGGGCACGCCCTCGAACACGATCTGCGTGGCACCGGCGGCCAGCGGCCCATAGGCCACGTAGCTGTGGCCGGTGACCCAGCCGATGTCGGCGGTGCACCAGAAGATGTCGTCGTTCCTCAGGTCGAAGGTCCAGTTCATCGTGAGGTTCGCCCACAGCAGATAGCCCGCCGTGCTGTGCTGCACCCCCTTGGGCTTGCCGGTGGAGCCCGACGTGTACAGAACGAACAGCGGATGCTCGGCCTCCACCATCTCGGGCGGGCAGTCGGCCGACGCCGACGCCATGACCTCGTGCATGAAACTGTCGCGCCCGGCGACCATGTTGCAGGCCGTGGGCGTGCGCTGGAACACGATCACGTCCTTGATGGATTCGCAGCCCCCCATGGCGATGCCCTCGTCCACGATGGCCTTGAGCGGCAGTTCCTTGCCCCCGCGCAACTGGTAGTTGGCGGTGATCACCGCCACGGCGCCGGCGTCCTGGATGCGCTCCTGCAGCGCCTTGGCCGAGAAGCCGCCGAACACCACGCTGTGGGTGGCGCCAATGCGCGCGCAGGCCTGCATGGCCACCACGCCTTCAACCGTCATGGGCATGTAGATGACGACGCGGTCGCCCTTCTTCACACCCCTGGCCTTGAGCGCGTTCGCGAACCGGGACACCTTGTCCAGCAGTTCCTTGTAGCTGACCTTGGTCACGTCGCCGTTGTCGGCCTCGAAGATAATGGCCGTCTTGTTCTCCACCGGCGTGCCCATGTGGCGGTCCAGGCAGTTGTACGAGGCGTTGAGCTCGCCGTCGTCGAACCATTTGTAGAACGGCGCGCTGGAGCCGTCCAGGGTCCGAGTGAAGGGCTTGTGCCAGCTCAACGTTTCGCGGGCCAGGCGAGCCCAGAAACCTTCGAAGTCCTTGTCCGCCTCGGCACACAGCGCCTCGTAGCCCGCCATGCCCGACACCCGCGCGGCCTTCACGATCGCCTCGGCGGGTTCAAAGACACGGTTCTCGACCAGGGTGGACTCAATGGACGTGGAAGGCGCGGACATGGGCAGTCTCCTCAATGCTGTGGGAACGTATAGGACCGCCGCGACTGTGCCCAGTGGCTCTTACGAGCCACTTACAAGATCGGCGGCGGCCCATCTCGACGATGCCGGGCATTGTCACCCGGAGCGGCCGATTCCGTCAAAATCGACTGGCCGGCACGTCGTCCGGACGCTCATTGCGGATCGGTCAATTGCTTGCGCAGGCTCTCGGGCATGGGCACCGATGACTGCTTGGGAAAGTCCACCCACACCACCGTGGCGCCGCCGTTGGCGTACACCGTTTGCGGGTCGTCGGTTCGCAGCATCTCGTGGAAAGTATCGAACGCGCTGCGCCCGAGCGCGCCCACGTAGGTGCGCACCAGCACGTCGCCGGGGTATTCGAACTGCCGGATGAAATTGCAGAAGGCATTGGCGATCACCGGCCCTTCTCCGCTGGGGTCCGCAGGCATGCCCATCTGGAAGAACCAGTCCAGCCGGGCGATCTCCATGTAGCGGAAGTACAAGGTGTTATTGACGTGCCCCATGGCGTCCATGTCGCCCCAGCGAATGGGAACGACCACGCTGTGGACCAGTGTTTTCTGTTCTGGCAGTTCAAGTTTCATCGGTGTGCCCTGATGGATGCGAGGATACCCAGCACGAACAGCGCGCTGGCCGCCCATTGCACGGGCGCAGGCCACTGGCCGCTCCAGGCAAAGGCGTAGATCAGGCCAAACACCGTCTCGCTGACGATGAGCTGGCCCGCGAGACTGGGGCTGAGCCGCCGGCTGGCCATGTTCCAGAGCACGGCGGCCACCCAGGCCGAGCCGATGCCGGTGACCACGCAGACAGCCACGAAGCGCCAGAAGCCGGGGCGCTGGACCATTTCGGACCAGGCACTGCCCCAGAACGCCCATAGCAGCAGCGCGCCCAGGCCGGCGGCCACGCCCAGCCAGTTCGCCCACGAGGTGGAATTCACTTCCGGGTGCCGGCGCAGCCAGGCGGCGTTGAGCAGGCCGAAGGCGGTCCAGCTGGCCATGGCGCACACGGCGAAGAACAGGCCACGCAGCCCATGGCCGCCGCCACCGCCATCCGCCTCGGCCGCCGTGGCCTGCATCATCAGCGCGAGCCCGGTCGCGGTCAGTGCCAGGGCCGGCGCCAGCGCGGCCCAGCGCAGGCCCGCGGGCTTGCCGAGCAGCATGATGGCCAGTGGAATGGTGCCGATGACCAGCACCGGCAGCGCCGCGCCCGCGTCCGCGATGGCCAGCACCAGCAGCAGGTAGTAGCCGGTATAGCCCAGCAGACTCAGGCCCACGGCGGCGCCCGCCTGGCGCCAGGTGGGCAGCACCGTCACCAGCGGGCCACCCATGGCCCGCTTGAACTGCAACCAGCCCAGCAGCAACAGGGAGAACAGGCCGCACGCCACGAAGCGCCCCACGGTGTAGTCCACCGAACCGAAACCCTCCACCAGCAGCGGCGCAATGAAGGTCATTCCCCAGAACGCGCCCGCGCCCAGTCCGGCCAGGATGCCCAGCGGCACACCGGGCGGAAACCCCGGCGGACGAACGGCCACGACACTGCTCATTTCAGCGCTCTACGCCCCGAACCCGTCGTCGGCCGCGATGATGGCGCCGTTGATGAAATGGCTTTCGTTGGAACACAGCATGACCAGCAGCGGGTCCAGGTCGGCCGGCTGGCCGACGCGCTTGCGCGGCAGCATGTTGACGAGCTTCTGGCCCTGCTCGGTCTGCCAGTGGTGGTGGTTGATCTCGGTGTCGATGTAGCCCGGGCAGATGGCGTTCACGTTGATGCCGAATCTGCCCCATTCCACCGCCATGGCCTTGGTCATCTGCACCACGGCGGCCTTGCTCATGCAGTACACGCCGATCTGCGGCAGCACCTTGAGCCCGGCCATGGAGGCGATGTTGATGATGCGCCCACCCACCCAGGTGCCGGGCGCCGCGCCCTTGGCGCGGGCCAGCATGCGCTTGCCGACTTCCTGCGCCACGAAAAAAGCGCCGCGGGTGTTGGTGCCGAAAACGAAGTCGTAGTCTTCCTCGGTCACGTCCTGCAGGCGCTGTGTGGTGCTCACGCCCGAGTTGTTGACGAGGATGTCGATCGGGCCGACCTCGGTTTCGGCGTGCGCCACCGCGGCCCTGATGGAAGCCAGGTCGGTCACGTCGAGCGCCACCACGTGGGCGTCGCCGCCTTCTGCCTCGATGTGGGCACGCAAGGCCATCAGCCGGTCGGTGCGCCGGCTGGCCAGCACCACGGCCGCTCCCGCGCGCGCCAGGGTCTTGGCGAACTGCTCGCCCAGGCCACCCGAGGCGCCGGTGATCAACGCCACCCTACCGGAAAGATCGAGGCTGTAGGACATCAGGAACGCTCCTCAAATAATCGCCCTTCGCGCGGATGCGTGCAGGACGTGACAGCCATTGTCTCGTATCGGCCACTAGAATCCGTCGATCCCCTGATGCGGTGGCGACAAGGCCACCGGATTCCAGCGCTGGCGCTCCTCACACCCAGCGCCATGACAAACCCGCAAAACCGAAGCCACGACATGAGCCCAGAAGACATTCTCAGCACCTACGGCCCGCGCGAAGCCATGGAATACGACGTGGTCGTGGTCGGTGGCGGTCCCGCCGGCCTGTCCACCGCCATCCGCCTGAAACAACTGGCTGCCGAGAAAGGCGGCGAGATCAACGTATGCGTGCTGGAGAAAGGCTCCGAGCCCGGCGCCCACATCCTCAGCGGAGCGGTGATGGACCCCAGGGCGATCACCGAGCTGTTCCCCGACTGGAAGGAGCGCGGCGCGCCGCTGAACCAGCCCGTCACCGGCGACGACCTGCTGGTGCTGTCCGAGACCGGCGCCACCCGAACGCCCGATTGGCTGATGCCGCGCAACTTCCACAACGACGGCTGCTACGTGGTCAGCCTGGGCGCGGTCACCAAGTGGCTCGGCGAACAGGCCGAAGCCCTGGGCGTGGAGATCTTCCCCGGCTTCACCGCCGCCGAGGTGCTCTACAACGACGACGGGTCGGTCAAGGGCGTGGCCACCGGCAACCAGGGCGTGGGCAAGGACGGCGAGCCGTCCGAAAGCTTCCAGATCGGCATGGAACTGCACGCCAGGTACACCGTGTTCGCCGAGGGCGCGCGCGGCCACCTGGGCAAACAACTGCTGGCCAGGTTCAAGCTCGCCGAAGGCAAGGACGTGCAGACCTATGCCATCGGCATCAAGGAGCTGTGGGAGATTCCTTCGACCAAGGCCAAGCCTGGCCTGGTGGTGCACACGGCCGGCTGGCCCATGGACAGCGACACCTTCGGCGGCGGTTTCCTGTACCACCTCGAAGGCAACAAGGTCACGCTGGGCCTGGTGGTGGGGCTGGACTACCAGAACCCCTGGATGAGCCCGTTCGAGGAAATGCAGCGCTGGAAGAAGCACCCCATCATCAAGGCGCACATCGAAGGCGGCAAGCGCCTGGGCTATGGCGCCCGCGCGCTGAACAACGGCACGCCCCAGGCCCTGCCCAAGCTGGTGTTCCCGGGCGGCGCGCTGGTGGGTTGCGACGCCGGCTTCCTCAACGCCGCGCGCATCAAGGGCAGCCACGCGGCCATCAAGAGCGGCATGCTCTGCGCCGAGGCGGCCTACGAAGCCGTAGCAGCCGGCCGCAGCAGCGACGAACTCGGCGCCTTCCCCCAGAAGTTCGAGCAAAGCTGGCTGCATGAAGAACTCTGGACCTACCGCAACTTCAAGAACTGGTTCAAGAAGAGCCCGCTGCTGGGCAAGCTGATGACCGGTGTCGAGCACTGGTTCCTGCCCAAGGTCGGTGTGAGCAACCCGCCCTGGACGCTGCACAACACCACGCCCGACCACGTGAAGCTGCGCCCGGCCGCCGAGATGCCGCAGATCAGCTACCCCAAGCCCGACGGCGTCATCACCTTCGACCGCCTCTCCAGCGTGTTCGTGAGCAACACCAACCACGAAGAGAACCAGCCGGCCCACCTCACGCTGAAAGACAGCAGCGTGCCGGTGCAGACCAATCTGGCGAAATACGCGGGGCCGGAGAGCCGCTATTGCCCGGCCGGCGTGTACGAGTTCGTGAAGAACGACGACGGCAGCGACCGCCTGCAGATCAATGCGCAGAACTGCGTGCACTGCAAGACCTGCGACATCAAGG
>CAZFOT010000167.1:0-7749 GCA_964520365.1 uncultured Hydrogenophaga sp. | reverse complement strand
CACGTAGTCGAACTGCGCCCAGCCCTGGGGATCGACGCTGATCGCGGTACGCAGGTATACGTCGAAACCATGCGAGCCGTCGGGACCCATGTCGGCCCACCAGTCGAGGTAATCCGGCTGCCACTGCTCGAGCGCGCGCTGCAGCGTGCGGTCCTCGGCGAGGTTCACGTTGTTGGGAATCTTGTCGCTGTAGTTGACGGTCGCCACGTTCATCGCGGCTCTCCTTGGAAAGTGTGCGTGCTGGTGTGGGGGCGATGCTCGACGCTGGGCGGGCTCTACACCCGGTTCCAGTCGAAGGCGGCCTTGTCGCCCTAGCCGTAGACCTTGAGCGCGCCCTTCTCGCCCACGGCGTTGGGGCGCTGGAAGATCCAGTTCTGCCACGCGGTCAAGCGTCCGAAGACGCGCGTGACCATGTTCTCGGGGCCGTTGAAGCGGAGGTTGGCTTCCATGCCGGTGAGGGCGTCGGGGCTCATCGCCACGCGCTCCTCGATGGCGATGCGCGTCTCGTCGGGCCAGTCGATGTCGTCGGGATTGCTGGTGACGAGGCCCAATGCAAATGCGGCATCGGCATCGAGCGGCTGGCCGGCGCGCGCACGCACGGCCTCGAGCGCGGGTTCCTCGGCGTAGAAGCGGCGGGCGAGGCGGCTTTGCCCCGTGGCCATCGGATAGAGGCCGAAGTTGGCATCGCTCACCACGATCGCGGGGGCACGCCCGGGATCGTCGGGCAGGGCCAGCATGTAGATGCGGTCGCAGGCCAGCGCCAACTCGAGGAACGTGCCGGCGAAGCACGATCCCGGCTCGATCAGGGCGAAGAGGCTGCGCGAGGACACGTCGAAGCGCGAGAGTGTGCGGCGGAGATACCCGATCGTCTCGCGCACGAGCCAGTGGTCGCGGTGGGCGAGGAGGGTGCCATCCATGCCGAGCACTGCGTCGGCCCGGCCCTGCGTCTTGATGAGCCAGGTGCCGATGTCGAGCTCGTTGGTGCGCATCGACAGGATCGCGTCGTCGAGCTCGCGCGCGAGCGCCAGCGGATACCACGCGGCACCGGCGGCCTCGATCGCGGCGATGTCGGAAGGCTGGGCGCCGGTGGGCGAGCCCACGGTGAACGTGGCCACGCGGCGCACGCGGTCGATCTCGACCGTCACGTGGGCATAGCGCAGGGCATCGGGCTCGATCGTGCGCTGGATGGGCGTGAGCGCGACGCCCTTCGCATCGGCAGGACGGTCGCTGCCGGCGGCGAGCTCGAGCGCACGGGCGCGCACCTTCTGCGCGAACACGGCCGGCTTGGCGATGTCGTCGACCAGGCGCCAGTCCTTCGCCTTCTGGCCGCGCACGCCTTCGGTGGTGGTGCAGAAGATGTCGGCCAGGTCGTGGCGCACGTGGCGCTTGTCGGTCACGCGGGTGAGGCCGCCGGTGCCGGGCAGCACGCCGAGCAGCGGCACCTCGGGCAGCGAGACGGCGGAAGAGCGGTCGTCCACCAGCACGATCTCGTCGCAGGCCAGGGCCAGTTCATAGCCGCCGCCGGCGCAGGCGCCGTTGAGTGCGGCGACGAACTTCAGGCCGCTGTGTTTCGAGGAGTCCTCGATGCCGTTGCGCGTCTCGTTGGTGAATTTGCAGAAGTTCACCTTCCAGGCGTGGCTGGAGAGACCGAGCATGAAGATGTTGGCGCCGGAGCAGAACACGCGGTCCTTCAGGCTGGTCACCACCACGGTGCGCACCTCGGGGTGCTCGAAGCGGATGCGGTTGAGCGCGTCGTGCAGCTCGATGTCCACGCCCAGGTCGTAGCTGTTGAGCTTGAGCTTGTAGCCGGGGCGGATGCCGGCGTCCTCGTCGATGTCCACCGCGAGGGTGGCGATGTCGCCATCGAAGGACAGCTTCCAGTGGCGGTATTGACTGGGGTCGGTGCGGTAATCGACGGCGGCGGGGTGGGCGGTGGCACTCATGTTCATGTCTCCGGGCAGAGGTCTCGGGCGGCTACCGCAGGCGGATGGCTGCGGCGGAATCAGGCCCGATGCCCGCTCACTGAGGGCCGGATCGAACCTGGTGATATGAATAATAATTCACAAATTCGAAATCGTCAATGCATTTTTGTGCATGTTTCTCGTCACCCGCAACGAATGAGGCGGCGGCACCGAGACGCGTCAGTGGCGCAGGGGGAGTTTCATTCCTTGATCAGGTCGCGCACCTGGTCGCGCAGCGCGGCAAAGGCCTCGTCCAGCGGGTAGGCGCTGGTGTTGAAGCTCATGTCGGCCTTGGAATAGAAGGCCGAGCGCCCGGCCAGGATGCGCTTGAGGTCTTCCATGGCCTCGCGGCTCGCGGCCATGGGGCGCAAATCGCCCTGTGCCGCCACCCGGCCCATGTGGTCGCCCGGTTCGGCCTGCAACCAGATGGTGCTGCAGTGCGTGAGCAGCAGGTTGAAGTTGGCCGCGTCCGACACCAGTCCGCCCGGCGTGGCGATGACCACCTCGGGGTAGATCTGGATCGCTTCTTCCAGGGCGCGCCGCTCGTAGCGCCGGTAGGCCGGCGTGCCGTACAGGGCGTGGATCTCGCTGATGCTGCAGCCGGCGAATTTCTCGATCTCGCGGCTGAGTTCGATGAAGGCAAAGCCCAGGTCGTCGGCCAGGCGCTGGCCCAGCGTGGACTTGCCCGCGCCGCGCAGGCCGATGAGCGCGATGCGCGAGCGGCGCCCCGGGTCGCCGCCGGCCACGGCGGCGCCGCCGAACAGCGCGCCGATGGCCACGCGCGCTCGGCGCAGGTCGGCCTCGCCGCGCTTCTCCAGCAGCTCGCGGATCAGCAGCCATTCGGGGGAGCCGGTGGTCACGTCGCCCAGCAGCTCGGACAACGAACACTGCAGCGCCTGCGACACTTGCAGCAGCACCAGAATGGAGGCGTTGCCGGTGCCGTATTCGAGGTTGGCCAGGTGGCGCTCGGACACGTCGGCCGCCACGGCCACGGCCTTGCGCGTCATGCCGCGGCGCGAGCGCAGCGTGCGCACGCGCTCGCCCAGCGCGACCAGGAACGGGTGGCGGGCTTCGTCTCCCGGCACGTTTGTCTCAGCGAGCGCGGTGACGGCCATCGCGGCGGAATCGGCAGCGTCCATGAAGAGCCCTTTCAGTCGGATTCGCGGGTTCAGGAAAAACCCTCGAAGGGCTTGCCAATCGGCCAAACATGCATTTTAATGCATAATTGGCCGCACGCAAGATAGTGCAATTATTGCGTCATTCTCCACCCGCGAACAGCCCCGGCGGTTCGCCCCACCCTATCTGGACCCACCATGACCGCATCCCCCCTGCTTCCCAACCACCTCGGCGGCCGATGGCAAAACGGCACCGGCGCCGGCACGCCCCTGTTCGATCCGGTGCTGGGCACGGAACTGGTGCGCGTGAGCAGCGCCGGGCTGGATCTGACCGAAGGCTTCCGCTTCGCCCGCGAACAGGGCGGCGCGGCCCTGCGCGCCCTGAGCTACGGCGAGCGCGCCGGCCTGCTGGCGGCCATCGTGAAGGTGCTGCAGACCCACCGCGACGCCTACTACGAGATCGCCACCGCCAACTCGGGCACCACCGCGAAGGATTCGGCGGTGGACATCGACGGCGGCATCTTCACCCTGGGCTACTACGCGAAACAGGGCGAGGCCCTGGGCAGCGCGACCTGCCTGCTCGACGGCGATCGCATCCGCATGGCCAAGGACCCGCTGTTCCAGACCCAGCACGTGCTCAATCCCACACGCGGCGTGGCGCTGTTCATCAACGCCTTCAATTTCCCGAGCTGGGGCCTGTGGGAGAAAGCCGCGCCGGCCCTGCTCTCGGGCGTGCCGGTGATCGTCAAGCCGGCCACCGCCACCGCCTGGCTGACCCAGCGCATGGTCAAGGACGTGATCGACGCCGGCGTGCTGCCCGCGGGCGCGCTGTCGGTGGTCTGCGGCTCGTCCGCCGGGCTGATGGACCAGCTCCAGCCGTTCGACGTGGTGAGCTTCACCGGTTCGGCCGAAACCGCGCGCATCATCCGCAGCCACCCTGCCGTGGCGCAGCGCTCCGTGCGCTGCAACATCGAGGCCGACAGCCTCAACAGCGCGCTGCTCGACCCGGCGGCCACCGAAGGCAGCGAGGCCTTCAACCTGCTGGTGAGCGAAGTGGTGCGCGAGATGACGGTCAAGAGCGGCCAGAAGTGCACCGCCATCCGCCGCATCCTCGTGCCGCGCGCCCTGTTCGACGCCACCGCGCAAGCCATCGGCGCCAAGCTGGCCAGGACCACCGTGGGCAACCCGCGCGTTGATACCGTGCGCATGGGCGCGCTGGTGAGCCGCGAGCAGTTCGACGGCGTGACGGCGGGCATCGCCCAGCTGCAGACCGAGGCCGAGACGCTGTTCGACGGCCGCTCGGCCGCGCTGGTCGATGCCGACCCGGCCGTGGCGGCCTGCGTGGCGCCGGTGCTGCTGGGCCACCGCGAACCGGCACAGGCCAGGGTGCTGCACGAGGTCGAGGTGTTCGGCCCGGTGGCCACGCTCATGGCCTATGACAGCGAAGACCAGGCCTGGGAACTGATCCGCCGCGGCGAGGGTTCGCTCGTGGCCTCGGTCTACAGCAGCGACCCCGCCTTCGTGGCGCGCGCCGCGCTGGCGCTGGCCGACAGCCACGGGCGTGTGCACGCCATCTCGCCCGACGTCGCCGCGCTGCAGACCGGCCACGGCAACGTCATGCCCATGAGCCTGCACGGCGGCCCGGGACGGGCCGGCGGCGGCGAGGAACTCGGCGGCCTGCGCGCGCTCGGCTTCTACCACCGGCGCAGCGCCGTGCAGGCCAGCACGGCCGCGCTGGACGTGCTGGCCGCCTCGGCCACCGCCCTGAAATACTGACACCGGCGACAGCCCGCAGAGGAGACATCCCATGACCGCCACAACCACCGCAGCACCCACCGATCGCTTCAACTTCGCGCGCCACCTGCTCGAACGCAATGCCGGCCGCGCCGGCAAGACCGCCCTGATCGACGACGCTGGCACCCTCACCTATGGCCAGCTGGCCGACCAGGTGCGGCGCTGCTCGGCCGCGCTGCAGGCGCTGGGCCTGCGGCGCGAGGACCGGGTGCTGCTGCTGATGCACGACTGCAGCGACTGGGTCGTGAGCTTCCTGGGCGCGCTGCACGCCGGCGTGGTGCCGGTGGCCGTCAACACCTTGCTCACCGCCAGGGACTATGCCTACATGATGGCCGACAGCCGGGCGCAGGCCGCCCTGGTCTCGGCCGCGCTGCTGCCCACGCTGCAAAGCGCGCTGGACCTGGGCGGGCACGAGGTGACGCGGGTGATCGTGTCGCGGGGCGGCGCCGACCGGCCGGCCGGCACCATCGACTTCGACGCATGGCTCGGCCAGCAGGCACCCGGCGCGGCGGCCGACACGCACGGCGACGAACCCGCCTTCTGGCTGTATTCGTCGGGCTCCACCGGCGCGCCCAAGGGCACGGTGCACACCCAGGCCAACCTGTACTGGACCGCCGAGCTGTACGGCAAGGGCATGCTGGCCCTGACCGAGAACGACGTGGTGTTCTCCGCCGCCAAGCTGTTCTTCGCCTACGGCCTGGGCAACGCGCTGAGCTTCCCGCTCAGCGCGGGCGCCAGCGTGGTGCTGATGGCCGAGCGTCCCACGCCCCAGGCGGTGTTCAAGCGCATGCGGGAGCAGCGACCCACGGTGTTCTATGGCGCGCCCACCGGCTACGGCGGCATGCTGGCCAGCCCCGAGCTGCCCACGCGCGAGCAGGTGGCGCTGCGGCTGTGTTCCTCGGCCGGCGAGGCGCTGCCGCGCGACATCGGCGAGCGCTGGACCGCGCGCTTCGGCGTGGAGATCATCGACGGCATCGGCTCCACCGAGATGCTGCACATCTTCCTCTCCAACCGGCCGGGCGACGTGCGCTACGGCACCACCGGCAAGGCCGTGCCGGGCTACGAGGTGCAATTGCGCAACGAGGACGGCAGCGTCATCACCGGCCACAACCAGATCGGCGACCTCTACATCCAGGGGCCGAGCAGCGCGCTGATGTACTGGAACAACCGCGCCAAGTCGCGCGATACCTTCCAGGGCGCCTGGACCAAGAGCGGCGACAAGTACACCCGCGACCCCGACGGCTACTACACCTACGCCGGCCGCAACGACGACATGCTCAAGGTCAGCGGCATCTACGTGAGCCCCTTCGAGGTGGAGGCCACGCTGGTGCAACACCCGGCCGTGCTCGAAGCGGCGGTGATCGGCAAGAACGACGAAGAAGGCCTGACCAAGACCAAGGCCTTCGTGGTGCTCAAGGCCGGCGCGCAGGCCACCGAGGCCGAACTGCAGGCCTTCGTGAAGGAAAAACTCGCGCCGTACAAGTACCCGCGCTTCATCGAATTCCTCGCCGAACTGCCCAAGACCGCCACCGGCAAGATCCAGCGCTTCAAGCTGCGCGAACTCGAGAAAAATGCCACAGCCACTCAGGGTAAATCCTGAGTGGCCAGGGTATTTGGTTTCTAGAAATAACTATTCAACATAACCATAATCTTGCTGACCGGCATGTGCCGCTTCAGCAAGGTTATCCATGTTCCGCTCCGCCCTGACGACCCTTCTTGCCCTGTTCATCGGCGGGGCTGCCCACGCCAGCAACGCCGGCGTCACGCCCACCGAGATCCGCCTGGGGGCATCGGCGGTGCTGTCGGGACCGCTGGGGCCGCAGACCGCCGAGTACGGCGTGGGTTCGCGCCTGCTGTTCGACGCGGTCAACGAGGCCGGCGGCGTGCACGGCCGCAAGATCAGCTACGTCACGCTCGACGACGGCTTCGACCCCGCCCGCGCGGTGGAGAACACCCGCAAGCTGATCGAGCAGAACAAGGTCTTCATGATCTACAACAGCACCGGCACGCCGCACACGGCCGCGGTCCTGCCGCTGCTGCAAGCCTCGCGCACCATCCTGTTCGGCCCGGTGACCGGCGCCTCGTCGTTCCGCGACAACTTCAACCTGCTGGTGTTCCACGTGCGCGCCAGCTACGCCAACGAAGCCCGGCGCATCCTGTCGCAGATGAAGCAGATGGGCATGACGCGCGTGGCCGTGTTCTACCAGGACGACGGCTTTGGCAAGACCTTGCTGGGCGAGCTGCAGAAAGCCTCCCAGGCCGAAGGCCTGCCCTTCGCGGCGCAGGCCAGCGTCGATCCCAAGCAGCCCGACTTCGCCGCCGCGGCCCGGGCCGTGGCCAAGGCGCAGCCGCAGGCGGTGGTGCTCGGCACCGCCGGCAGCACCTTCACCAACTTCATCCAGGCGGTGCACGAGACCGGAACCAAGCCCAGCTTCTACGGCTTCTCGGTGGCCAGCCTGGACGTGATCAACCGCGAACTCAAGGACAAGGCGCGCGGGGTCATCCTGGCGCAGATCATGCCATCGCTGCGCAGCGCGACGGTGCCGGTGGTCACCGAGTACCTGAACCTGCTGCAGAAGAAGTCCCCCGGCGCCGAGCCGTCGGCCTCGCAATTCGAGGGCTTCGTGCACGCGCGCCTGCTGGTCGAAGGCCTGCGCCGCACCGGCCGCGACCTGAGCACCGAGTCTTTCACCAGGACGATGCAGAACGCTGGCGAGATCGCCTTCGGGCCGTTCCGCGCGCGCTATTCACCCGACTCGCACAACGGCTCCAGCTACGTGGAACTGGCCATCATCGATGCGGACGGCAAATTGAGGTATTGAGCACACCCCCCTGCGCCGCTGACGCGGCTTCCCCCCTCCCTGGCGCGCCGCTGCGCG
>CAZFOT010000166.1:0-7832 GCA_964520365.1 uncultured Hydrogenophaga sp. | reverse complement strand
TGTCCAAGGGCGTGATCGACGGCACCACCATTCCCTGGGAAGTGACCCCGGCGCTGAAGGTGACCGAGATGGTGAAGAACCACACCACCTTCGCGGGCACCACCGGCCTGTACACGCAGACCTTTGCCTTCTCCATGAACCGCAACGCCTACGACCGGCTGCCGGCGGACCTGAAGAAGGTGATCGACGACAACTCGGGCATCGAACTCGCTGCCGCGTTCGGCCGCGCCATGGATGCAGGTGACAAGGTGGGCCACGAGATCGCCGTGAAGGCGAAGAACAACATCGTCGCGCTGGACGCCGCCGAGACCCAGCGCTGGCGCCGCACCGCCAGCGCGGTGGAATCCGACTGGATCAACGAGGTCAAGGGCAAGAACATCGATGGGGCCAAGCTGGCCGCCGAGGCGCGCGCCTTGATTGCGAAGCACACCAAGTAGGCCCCCGGAGAAGGACGGCACCTGCGGCCGTCCTGAGCCTGTCGAAGAGCGGCTGTTGCCGCCCTTTTTCATTTCATCGCCGGGCCGCCTCAGGAGACGCCCGCAATCGCCCCAGCCAGGATGGCGATGCCTTGCTGGATCTGTTCGATCGACAGGCTGGCGTACCCCAGGATCAGCCCGGCAGATGGTGGCCCTTCGGGCAACGATGACGGCGCGAACAGCGGCCCCACCGGATAGACGCCCACGCCCTCGCGGCGAGCGGCCGACACCAGCGCAGGCTCCTGCTGCGCGCGCAGGAAGGGGAGCCACAGCACCACATGCAGGCCAGCCGCCGTGCCGTCGATGCGCACACCTTCGGGAAGATGTTGCGCAATCGCCTGCAGCAGGGCTGCCCGGCGCCGCTCGTTCTCGCGGCGCATCCGCCGCACGTGGCGCTCGTAGGCGCCGCTGTCGATCAACGAGGCCAGCACCTGCTGCTCCAGAAGGGGGGCGTGCCGGTCGGTCAGGCGCTTGGCCTGCCGGAATGCCGGCACCAGTGCGTGCGGCAGCACCATGTAGCCCAGCCGAAGCTGAGGGGACAACACCTTGGAGAAGGTGCCGACATAGATCACGCGGCCCTCCGTGTCGATGGACTGCAGCGCGTCGATAGGCCGCTGGCCATAGCGGAACTCACCGTCGTAGTCGTCCTCGATGATCCAGGCCCGGTGATGCGCTGCCCATTGCAGCAGCGCCAGGCGGCGGCCAATCGGCAACACCCCCCCGAGCGGGAATTGGTGCGAGGGCGTCACATAGGCCAGGCGGGCACGGTCATCCTCGGGCAAGCGGCTCGTTTCGAGGCCATGCCCATCGACCGGAGTCGCCAGCAGGTGTGCGCCCGTTGCCTCGAAGCAGTGCCGCGCCATCAGGTAGCCGGGGTTCTCGAAAACGAAGGCATCCCCCGCATCCAGCAGCAGCCGCGCGCACAGGTCGATCGCCTGCTGCGAGCCATGCACCACCAGGATTTGCTCGGCATCGCAGGCAATGCCTCTGGCACGGCGCAGATAGCCTTGCAGGGCGCGCCGCAGTGCGGGGTCGCCTTCGGGTGGCACGTAATACAGGCTGTGCTGCTGGCGCAGCAGCGCGGCTTGGTACGCCCGGCGCCAGGCCAGGCTCGGAAAATCCCGCGAGGCGACGGCGCCGTACAGGAAATCCAAGCGGGCCCGCTCGGCATGGGGCAAGGCCGGAGCGCCGATGTCCGCCACCCGGCGCCCGAACCCGGACAAGGAGGGCGCCGCTTGGGCCTGCCGCTGGGGCATCGCCCCGCTGGGCATGCCTGCCGCCAATGGGCTGGCGACGCGGGCCGCCCGCCCGGTGGACGTCACCAGAAAGCCCTCGGCCGCCAACTGTTCATAGACGGCCGTGACGGTGGTTCGCGAGACGCCCAGTTCCGCGGCCAGCGCCCGCGTGGACATCACCCGCGCGCCGGGCAGCAGCGTGCGGTCGGCGATCTGGCCGCGCAGCAGGTCGTAGATGCGGCGCCCCGCGCCGGCAGCGCCCGGATGGTGGCCGCCTTTTTCACCAAACTGGCCCATTGAAAATTCCAAAAACTGGACCTTCTAATTATGCCGGTTTGGCAGGAAAGTGAAGTTCTTTCATACCGCCATTGCCGCCTGCCTACGATGTACATCCCTGCGCACTTCGCTGAAACCCAAGCCCAGGAACTGGCACGCATCATCCGGGAGCATCCGCTGGGCATGCTGGTCACGCACGATGCCCAGGGGCTGGACGCGAATCACCTTCCCTTCGAGTTCGATCCCGGTGCGGGAACGCACGGGGTGCTCACGGCGCATGTGGCCCGCGCCAATCCGGTGTGGCAGCGCTGTGCTTCGGGCAGCCCGGTGATGGTCGTGTTTCGTGGGGCCGAGGGCTATGTCTCGCCCAATTGGTATCCCAGCAAACACGAGGCGCACCGCCAGGTGCCGACCTGGAACTACGAGGTGGTGCATGCGCACGGATGGCTGACCGTGCGCGACGACGAGCGTTTCGTGCGCGGTGTCGTCGGGCGGCTGACGCGCCGGCACGAGGCCGGCGAACCACGGCCCTGGAAGATGTCGGACTCCACGCCCGAGTTCATCGACAGCATGTTGCAGAACATCGTGGGCATCGAGGTCGCCATCACCTCGCTGGTGTGCAAGCGCAAGCTCAGCCAGAACAAGGAGGCGCGCGACCGGCTGGGGGCCGCCGAGGCGTTGCAGACGGGGGGCAACACCGAACTGGCGCAGTCCATGCGTGCGCCAGGATAAGCAGGGCGCCGGGACGAGACCTCATGCAGACGATCCATGCATCGACCGCATGGAGGCTCTGCAGGCACTCGTGAGCCAACCCGAGCCGATGTCATTCCTTGCCTTCCTTCTGGCGGCTGTTCTTCTTGCCATCACGCCTGGTCCCGGCATGGCCTATGTCGTCGCCCGCACGGCGGCAGGCGGCCGATCCGAAGGACTGGCCTCGTGCCTGGGCACCGGCCTGGGCGGATTGCTGCACGTGCTCGCTGTTTCACCGCCGGGCCACCATCCTCATCCCCAGACTTCCCGCGCCGTCTCCACCACCAGCGCCAGCTTCCTGCGCTGGTCTTCCACGGCGATGTTGTTACCGTGCACGGTGCTGGAGAAGCCGCACTGGGGCGAGAGGCACAACTGTTCCAGCGGCGCGTACTTCGACGCTTCCTCGATGCGGCGCTTGAGGTCGTCCTTGTGCTCCAACTGGCCGAATTTCGTGGTCACCAGGCCCAGCACCACGGTTTTGCCGGGCTTGAGGTAGCGCAGCGGGCGGAAGTCGCCGCTGCGGTCGTCGTCGTATTCCATGAAGTAGGCGTCCAGGTGCATCTCGGAGAGCAGCGCCTCGGCGACCGGTTCGTAGTTGCCGGCCGCCGCGTGCGTGCTCTTGAAGTTGCCGCGGCAGAGGTGGATCGCGAGCGTCATGCCGGCCGGCTTCTGCGCGACCACCTTGTTGATGAACTTCGCGTAGCGGTGCGGCAACTCGTTCGGATCGTCGCCGCGGCTGCGCGCGGCCTCGCGCATGCGCTCGTCGCACAGGTAGGCCATGTTGGTGTCGTCCATCTGCACGTAGGTGCAGCCCGCGTCGGCCAGGCTTTGCAGTTCCTCGCCATAGGCCCTGGCCACGTCGTCGTAGAACACCGGGTCGAGTTCGGGGTAGGCCTCGCGGCTGATGCCGGCGCGCCCGCCGCGGAAGTGCAGCATGGTGGGCGAGGGGATGGTGACCTTGGGCACCACGCCGGGCAGGCCGAGTGCTTCCACCTGGGTCTTGAGGAACTGGAAGTCGGCCAGCTGGATGTTCTTCGCATGGCGCACCTTGTCGATCACGCGGATCACCGGCGGCGCGAGTTCCTCGGTGCCGTCGGGCTTGCGGATGGTGACCGGGATGTCGGTCTTCACGCCGCCGAGCTGTTCCAGGAAATCGATGTGGAAGTAGGTGCGGCGGAACTCGCCGTCGGTGATCGACTGCAGGCCCACGTCGGCCTGGAACTTCACGATCTCGGCGATGGCGCGGTCTTCCACCGCGCGCAGCTGCGCGGCGTCGATGCGCTTCTGGTTGAAGAACTGGTCGCGCGCTTCCAGCAGGTGGGCCGGGCGCAGGAAGCTGCCGACGTGATCGGCCCGGAAAGGGGGTTGGGTGCGCAGGGTCATGGGATTCCTCGAAAGCCTGGATGGGGAGGCACCGTACTTTGCCAGATTTTCTAGGATGTGTACTGGATACAATCAATGCGAACAACTTTAATGATTCGCCTGATTTCTTGAGAAATCTGGATTTTATGTATACATTGCGTATCCATGAATACCGACAAGTCGCATTTCCCCCTCAACGCCTGGTACGCCGCCGCCTTTGACGTGGAGGTCGGCCGCGGCCTGCTGGCGCGCACCATCTGCAACCAGAAGATCGTGCTCTACCGACAGGCAGCGGGCGCGGTGGCCGCGTTGGAAGACGCGTGCTGGCACCGCCTGCTGCCGCTGTCCATGGGCCGGCTCGAAGGCGACGAGGTGGTGTGCGGCTACCACGGCCTGGTCTACAACGCCGAAGGCCGTTGCACCCACATGCCCAGCCAGGAAACGCTCAACCCCTCGGCCTGCGTGCGCAGCTTCCCGGTGGTGGAGCGGCATCGTTTCGTCTGGATCTGGCCGGGCGACCCCGCGCTGGCCGACCCCGCGCTGGTGCCCGACCTGCACTGGAACCACGACCCCGAATGGGCCGGCGACGGCAAGATGATCCGCGTGCAGTGCGACTACCGGCTGGTGGTCGACAACCTGATGGACCTCACGCACGAGACTTTCGTGCACGGCAGCAGCATCGGCAACCGCGCCGTGGCCGAGGCGCCTTTCGTGGCCACGCACGGCGAGCGCACCGCCACCGTGACGCGCTGGATGGAGAACATCGAGGCGCCGCCCTTCTGGGCCGGCCAGATCCGGCAGGCCCGCGGCTACCAGGGGCCGGTGGACCGCTGGCAGATCATCCGCTTCGAAGCGCCTTGCACCGTGGCGATCGATGTCGGCGTGGCGCCCGCCGGCTCGGGCGCGCTGCCCAGTGATGGCGGCGACCGCAGCCAGGGCGTCAACGGCTACGTGCTCAACACCATCACGCCCGAGACCGACGGCACCTGCCTGTATTTCTGGGCCTTCGCGCGCAACTACTGCCTGGGCGAACAGCGCCTGACGCACCAGTTGCGCGAAGGGGTGGCGTCCATCTTCCGCGAGGACGAACTGGTGCTCGAAGCGCAGCAGAAGGCCATCGACGAACACCCCGACCACCGGTTCTACAACCTCAACATCGATGCCGGCGCCATGTGGGCACGCCGCCTGATCGACCGCATGGTGGACGCCGAGCGCGGTGGTTCGCCCTCGGTCATCCCGATCCGCCGGGTGGGTTGAGCATGGCCGCCGTGACGTCCAGCGCCGTGGAGACCGCCGGCACCGAAAGCGCCCAGGTGCGCGCGCTGCTGCAGCTGCGCGAACTCATCCTCTCGGGCGAACTGGCCGGCGGCTCGCGCATCGCCGAACTCGCCATCGTCGAGCGCCTGGGCATGTCGCGCACGCCGATCCGCGCCGCGCTGATGCGGCTGGAGCAGGAAGGCTTGCTGGAGGCCCTGCCCAACGGGGGCTACGTGGTGCAGACCTTCTCCGAGCGCGACATCGCCGACGCCATCGAGCTGCGCGGCACGCTCGAAGGCTTGCTGGCGCGCCTGGCGGCCGAGCGCGGCGCGCCGGGCGTGGTGCTGGCCGAGGCCAGGCAGTGCTTGGGCCGCATCGACGAGGTGCTGGCCGCGCCCGCGCTCAACGACGAAGGCTTCTCCGACTACGTGGCGCTCAACAGCCGGTTCCACGCGCTGGTCTGGGAAATGGCCGACAGCCCCACCATCGCACGCCAGCTGGACAAGGTGCTGAGCCTGCCTTTCGCCTCGCCTTCGGGCTTCGTCGTGATGCAGGCGCATTCGCCGCGCGCGCGCGACATGCTGGTGGTGGCGCAGGACCAGCACCGCCAGGTGCTCGACGCGATCGAGCGCTGCGAAGGCGCGCGCGCCGAAGCCATCATGCGCGAGCACTCGCGCCTGGCCCAGCGCAACCTGCGCGAGGTGCTGGCCGGCCATGCGCTCGGGCAGACACCCGCTTCCCTGCCTGCGATCAAACTCATCCGCCGCCGCTGAACCCCATGAAACACAACCGCCTCTGGCAAACCGCCCGCGTGGCCGCGCTGCGCGACCTCACTCCCACCGTGCGCGAATTCGCCATCGCGCCCGTCGATGGCCCGGCCGAGCGCTGGGCGCCGGGCGCGCACCTGCAGGTGCAGGTGGCGGTCGGCGATCAGGCGCAGATCCGCTCGTACTCGCTGGTGGGCCTGCCTGCGGACGGCAGCTACCGCATCGCCGTCAAGCGGCTCGACGACGGCCATGGCGGCTCCAGGGCCATGTGGCGCCTCGCCGTGGGCGAGACGCTGACTGTTGGCGCGCCGCAGAACCATTTCCCGCTGGCGCTGGAGGCGCCGGCCACGCTGCTGGTGGCGGCCGGCATCGGCATCACGCCCCTGGTGTCGATGGCGCAGGCGCTGGCCCGGCGCGGCCGCCCGGTGCGGCTGCTGTACGCCGCCCGCAGCGCGCAGGAGCTGGCTTATGCCGACGCGCTGCGCGAGCTGCTGGGCGATCGGCTCGTGCTGTGCTGCTCGGACCAGAGCCAGCGGCTCGACCTGCCGGGCGAGATCGCCGCCTTGCCGCCGCAGGCGCAGGCCTATGTGTGCGGGCCCGCGCGTTTGCTCGACGACGTGCGCGGCCACTGGCTGGCCGCAGGCCGACCCTTGCCCGGCCTGCGCTTCGAAACCTTCGGCAGCGGCGGGCGCCTGCCAGCCACCGCCTTTGAAGTGGCGGTGCCGCGCCACGGCGTGGCGCTGGACGTGGCGCCCGACCAGTCCCTGATCGACGTGCTCGAAGCCGCCGGCATCGAGGTGCTCAACGACTGCCGGCGCGGCGAGTGCGGCCTGTGCGCGCTGGACGTGGTGGCGCTCGACGGCGAGATCGACCACCGCGACGTCTTCCTGAGCGAGCACGAGAAACGCGGCAACCAGCGCATCTGCGCCTGCGTCTCGCGTGTGGTCGGGCGCATCACCGTGGACAGCGCCTACCGGTCCGACGCTCATCCATAACGACGTGGCATAACTGAAAGTCTTTCAAACGTCTGGCGCATGAGACGCCGCCGCCTCACAGTGTGGGCCTTGTCCTATCCAGAAAGTCGCGAACCGGGGTTGGCCCACACACCCTGGGTTCGGGAACACTTCAGAAGACAGGAGACAAAGCCATGATTTCCCACACCCCCCAACGGCGAGCGGCCGTGCTCGCTCTGGTCGCCGCGGCCACCGCCGCCATGGCCGGACCTGCGCTCGCGCAGCAGGCGGTGACGCTGCGGCTGCACCAGATGCTGCCGCCGCAGGCCACCATTCCGGCGCGCGCGCTCGTGCCCTGGGCCCAGAAGGTCGAGGCCGAGTCGGGCGGGCGGATCAAGGTGCAGCTGTTCCACGCCATGCAGCTCGGCGGCGCGCCCCCGCAACTGTTCGACCAGGCCCGCGACGGGGTGGTGGACCTGACCTGGACCGTGCTGGGCTACACGCCCGGGCGTTTCCCAAAGACCGAGGTGTTCGAGCTGCCGTTCCTCACCACCACGGGCGAAGCAACCTCGCGCGCCATCCAGGAATACGTCGAGAAGTTCGCCGCCGACGAATTCCGCAGCGTCAAGCTGATCGCGGTGCACACGCACGGCCCGGGCCTGTTCCACACCAAGACGCCGGTCACCGGGCTGGAGAGCCTGCACGGCATGAAGATCCGCGGTGGCTCGCGCATCATCAACAACATGCTCACCAAGC
>CAZFOT010000165.1:0-7879 GCA_964520365.1 uncultured Hydrogenophaga sp. | reverse complement strand
CGATGCCGGCGAACTTCTTGAACAGCACGCCCTTGCCTTCCATCACCGGCTTGGCCGCCAGCGGGCCGATGTCGCCCAGGCCGAGCACGGCGGTGCCGTTGGTGATCACGGCGACCAGGTTGCCGCGACTGGTGTATTTGAAGGCGTTGACCGGATCGGCCACGATTTCCTCGCACGGCGCGGCCACGCCGGGCGAGTAGGCCAGCGCCAGGTCGCGCTGGTTGACGAGTTGCTTGGTGGCGGCGATGGCCACCTTGCCGGGTGTCGGAAACTCGTGGTACTCGAGGGCGGCGCGGCGCAGTTCGGCGCGCTTGTTGTCCGGGTCGCTGGTGGTGCTCATGGCTTTGTCTCCTGGCGGTTCGATGTGGAACGGCTTCTAAGAGCCTCCTCACGATCTATAAGGGGTCGCGTTGGGACGCAATCGGGATGAGTGGCCCGCCAACACCGCGCGGCATGGGCTCATGCCCATGCAAGGGGTTTGGTGGGGCAATCGCCCGGTTTCATCCCAACCCGAAGGGCAAGTGCCTTTTCGGACGGTCTGCTGCGTTGCAAAGCCTTGCCGGGCATGAGCCCGGCTGCGTTTTGCGCCTAGCAGCCCATCCCGAAAAGGCGCTTGCGCGGCCCCTTATAGATCGTGAGCAGGCTCTTATTGCATTGTGGAAGCGGATTGCGCATTCTAAGTCCATGACCGGGAAAACCCTAGTCTGTCGTCGTGCGCAACGCCGGCGGCGGCAGGGACATTTTCAGCGGGATCGGCGGCCATCGCACACGGCCCGTGCCCGATGGCGCGCACACAGGCGCGCCGCGCACGGCGCGACGGGGATTGGGGGGGTGTGGAGAATCAGGCGGCGGAAACCCGCAACCCCGCGCCGGGGGTGGGGAGCGCCGCGATGCCAGGCGTTTCGAGCTGCAGGTGGGCCGTCTGGTGGCCACGGCAGCATTCCGACCAGACCGCCCGGGCGCACGATTCGCATTTGCCGCACTGGGTGGCCACGCCGAGTTCGAGCTGGAGATCGTCGAACCCCATGCCAGAGCGCGCCGCGCGGGCGATGGTCTGGTCACTGACGCGGTGGCAAACGCAAACGATCATGTCAGGCAAAAAAGGGGTGTGGAACAGCTTGCTAATGATAATAGCTCGTATTCCATCTCCGCAAGCCCCGCTCATCGCCTGCTGCGGGCCGGCTGGCCACTGTCCACGGCCGGCACCCAGGTGTGCAAAAACCCGCCGTTCGGCTCAGGCGGCTTCGCCCATCTGGCTTTGCAGGTAGTTGGGCAGGCCGACCTTGTCGACCAGCTCCAGCTGGGTTTCCAGGAAGTCGACATGCTCCTCGGTGTCGTCGAGGATGTCCTGGAGCAGGTCGCGGGAAACGTAGTCGCGCACCGACTCGCAGTAGGCGATGCCGTCCTTGATGGTGGCCTGGGCCGCTCTTTCCAGCGCCAGGTCGCTGCCCAGCATTTCGGGCACGTTCTCGGCGATGTTGAGCTTGCCCAGGTCCTGCAGGTTGGGCAGGCCTTCGAGCATGAAGATGCGGTCCATCAGCCGGTCGGCATGCTTCATCTCGCCGATGGATTCCTCGTACTCCTTCTTGGCCAGCTTGTCGAAACCCCAGTGCTTGAGCATGCGGTAGTGGACGAAGTACTGGTTGATCGCCGTCAATTCGTTCTTGAGCTGTGCCTGCAGATGGGCAATGGCTTGTGCGTCGCCTTTCATGGTGGGGTCCTTTCGTGTGACGGATAACGGATCAAAACAGACATTGATCTTCGCACCGTTGTGAAAAACCGGGGTACTCGATAGCACGAATGCGAATCATTCGTATATCATCTGACCCGGACAGGCTGGAATCGACCCGATCACCGCCTGTTCACCAACACCAGCCAGCATCCGGCGCGCCGTTTTCCGGTCCATGCCCCGCCAGCGTTGTCACTCCACCAATTCACCGGCCCGAGCATCACCGTGACCACCGCTTCCATCCCGATCACCCGATCCCGAGGGGCTCTCCCGCCGCCTTCCCGTCTTTCCCGCATGGCAGGCGCCGTTGCGCCTGCCGCGTGCCTGCGGCCCGTTGCTACAGCCTGCGGGTTCCTGCTGGCGGCGCCGTTGGCGTGGTCGCAGCCGGCCGATGGCGCCACGCTGGGCGAGGTGGTGGTCAGCGGTTCGCGCAGCGAGCGCGCCGTGGCCGATGTGCCCGCGAGCATCGACGTGCTCTCCGGCGACGCACTCGATCCCGCGAAAGTGCAGGACATCCGCGACCTGGCCAGGGAACTGCCCAACGTCAGCGTCAAGCGCTCGGCGCAACGCTTCAGCGCGGTCTCGCCCGGCGGCACCGGCCGCGACGGCAACGCCGGCTTCAACATCCGCGGCCTGGAAGGCAACCGCGTGCTGCTCACGGTGGACGGCATTCGCGTGCCGCGCGAACTCTCCAGCGGCGTGTTCGGTTCGGCTGCCTTCGGGCGCGACTATTACGACCTGGGCCTGATCTCGCGCGTGGAAATCTTGCGCGGCGCCCATTCGGCGCTCTACGGATCGGACGGCCTGGCCGGCATGGTGGCCATGTACACCACCGAGCCGGTTCAGCTGATCAAGCCTGGCCAGACCTTCGGGGCTCGCGTGGGCCTGACGCTGGACAGCGAAGACGGCACCCGCGCGGTCGGGGCGACGCTGGCGGGTGCCGCCAGCGAGACGGTGCAGTGGCTGGGCAGCGTGCAGGCCGGGCGCAGCCGGGCCCTGGACAACCAGGGCAGCAACACCGCGCAGAACGCCGAGCGCACCGCGCCCAACCCGCAGGAGGACCGCAACCTCTCGGTGCTGGGCAAGGTGGTCATCAGCCCGGGTGGGGGCGAGAAGCACACCCTGACGCTGGAACACGTCGACAAGTCCAGCGAGGTCGAGGGCTACACCGGCCGCGCCACGGCCATGGGCTTCCAGACCCTGGACCTGGACGGCACCACCGACATGGAGCGCACGCGGGCCAGCTGGGACGGCCGCTTCAAGCCGGGCGCGGCCTGGGCCGACGAACTGCGCGCCACGCTGGGCTACCAGCGCTCCGAGTCGCGCGAGACCACGCTGGAAGACCGCCTGGCCCTGGCCACGCGCACGCGCAGCACCCGCTCGCGCGACGTGAACTACAGCGAAAAGCTGTGGCAAGGCGTGCTGCAGGCCGAAAAGACAAGTGCGCTCGGCGCGGACTGGAGCGCGAACACCGTCTACGGCGTGGACGTTTCGGTGGCGGAGCTGGACAACCTGGTGACCGGCACCGCGCCACCGGTCTACGAGCGCTATCCGCTCAAGCGCTTTCCGCCCACGCGCGAGACCACCACGGCGCTGTTCGTGCAAAGCGAGTTCGCCAGCGAGCGCTGGAGCCTGATCCCGGCGCTGCGCTACGACCGCTTCGAACTCAAGCCCGAGGCCAGCAGCCTGTACCCGCTGGAGGCCGCGGCGCTGTCCGACTCGGCCCTCTCGCCCAAGCTGGGCGTGATCTTCCGCCCGGCGCCCGCATGGAGCGTGTTCGGCAACCTGGCCACGGGATTCCGCGCGCCGAGCCCGCTGCAGCTCAACAACTATTTCGAGAATCCGATCGGCAACTACCGCACCATCCCCAACCCGGACCTGAAGCCCGAAACCAGTCGCACGCTGGAACTGGGCACGCGCGGCACCACCGGCGCCTTGAGCTGGGAAGCCGCGGTCTTTACCGGGCGCTACAAGGATTTCATCGAAGAGTTGGTGCAGGTCTCCGGCTCGGGCCGGCCGGGCGACCCGCTGCAGTTCCAGGCGGTCAACCGGGGTCAGGTGCGCCTGAGCGGCTTCGAGATCAAGGGCAAGCTGGCGCTGGGCAAGGACACCGACCTGCGCCTGGGCTATGGCCAGACGCGCGGCACCGACACCGAGGCCGACCGGCCGCTGAACTCGGTCAACCCGGCCAAGCTCGTGCTCGGCCTGGATCAGAAGCTGGGCGCCTGGACCGTGGGGGGCGTGCTCACCCACGTGGCGCGCAAGTCCGCGGGCGACATCGACTTCAGCCAGAACGCCGGGCAGTTCGCCACGCCGGCCTACACCACGCTGGACCTGCGCGCTTCATGGCAGGTGCGTCCCGGCCTGAAGCTCAGCGCGGCCCTGCGCAACATCACCGACCGCACCTACTGGGAATGGACCAATGTGCGCGGCATCGCCGCCGATTCCCCGGTGCTCGACAGCTACACCGCGCCAGGCCGCAACCTGGCCGTGGCGCTGGTGGCCGACTTCTGACGCCCGAACCACCCACCCCCAACCTGCGGAGAACACGCCATGCACCACAGCCCCTGCGAAGCCTGCGACGAGGAATACACGCTGCCGCCGGTCGAGGCCCTGATGGCGGGCACGCTGGCCCTGCTGACGGGCTACGCGCAGTCCGCCCCGGATTGCCCGCACCGGCCCCTGATGGCCGCCAAGCTGGTGTCCAACCTGCTCTTCCTGTCCGGTCACCCCGATCTCTCCGGGCCCATGAGGACCATGCTGGCCAACCTGCGCACGCGCTGGCAGGTGCACGCCGAGCAAGGCGGCGCACCCGCCGAGCCGCCATCGCCCACGCCCCTGTGGCACGCAGCGCCCGCAGGCATGCAGTGACCCCTCGGCCCGCCCACCCCTTTCGCCCCCCGGATCGAACATGACCCCTGAACAGACACGAGAACAGTTCGCCCAGGCCCGCCAGCGCGGGCTGCGCGCGCGCGACGCGGCCGAGGCTATCGGCCTGAGCGAAGGTGCGGCCGTGGCCGCGCACGTGGACGCGGGCGATGGCCCCTTGGCCGCCGTGCCGCTGAACACCGACTGGCTGGCGCAGCTGCAGGCGCTGGAAGCCTGCGGGCCGCTGCTGGCGCTCACCCGCAACGACAACGTGGTGCATGAAAAGACCGGGGTGTACCGGAAGATTTCCGCCAGCGGGCACGTGGGCCTGGCCCTGGGCGAAGACATCGACCTGCGCCTGTTCTTCGATCGCTGGCACGCCGGTTTCGCGGTGCGCGAAGCCGGCCCCTCGGGTGGCGAGCCCCGCGCCAGCCTGCAGTACTACGACCGCCACGGTACCGCGGTGCACAAGGTGTACCCGCGCGAGACCACCGACGCCGCTGCGTGGCAGCAGGTCCTGCAAGCGGCCGGCGAGCCGGGGCGGGTGGTTTCGTTCGACGCGCCGAGCGTGCCCAGCGCGCCCTTGCGCCCCCAGCCCGTGGACGTGCACGCCTTCGCCCGTGCCTGGAGCGCCATGACGGACACGCACCAGTTCTTTCCCCTGCTGCGCCAGTTCGGGCTGGAGCGGCGGCGCAGCTTCCAGCTGGTGCAAGGCCAGTTCACGCACCGGGTGGAGACCGCGTCGGTGCGCGAGATGCTGATGGAAGCCGCGTTCGACGGCACGGCCATCATGTGCTTCGTGGGCAGCCCGGGTTGCATCCAGATCCACACCGGCCCGGTCAGGCGCGTCGAGCCGCTGGTCATGGGCGACAAGACCTGGCTCAATGTGCTCGACCCCGGCTTCAACCTGCACCTGCGGGAAGACCGCATCGCCGAAGTCTGGGTGGTCGAGAAGCCCACCGTCGATGGGGTGGTCACCTCGCTGGAAGTGTTCGACGCCGGCGGCGAACTCATGGCCGTGTTTTTCGGTGCGCGCAAGCCCGGCCAGGCCGAGCTGGCCGCCTGGCGCAACCTGCTCGCCCACCTGCAGGCGGTGGACGAACCCGCTTCGGCGGCGGCCACATGACGGCTCCCACGCACCATGCCACACCGCCTGCCGCCACCGCGCTCCGACAACACATCGCGCAGAAGCGCGCTGAAAAGGCTCTCGTTCGCCGCCCTGGCTGGCTCGGCGGCGGGCGGCGCTGGATGGCCTTTGCCCCTGAGGGCTGCGCCTGCGGATGCGCCGAACCCGGCGCCGGGCCCATCCGCCGCCCCGCGCGGCGATAGGCCGCCGCGCCTGATCAGCGTCGGCGGCGGCATCACCGAGGTGATCTATGCGCTGGGCGCGCAGGCGCAACTGGTGGGCACAGACACCACCAGTCTGTACCCGCCCGCCGCGCAGGCCACGCCCAAGGTCGGCTACATGCGCCAGCTCTCGGCCGAAGGCCTGCTCGCGCTGCGGCCCGACGTCCTGATCGCCGGCACCGACGCGGGTCCCCCGGTCGTGCTCGATCAGTTGCGCAGCGCCGGCGTGCGCATCGAACTCATCGCTTCCGACCACACCTGGGAAGAAGTGGGCCGCAAGGTCTCGGTGGTGGGGCGCGCCGCCGCGCGCGAAGCCGCCGCGCGCGCGTTGCAGGCCCGGCTGGACGAGCGATGGCAGGCGGTGCGCGCGCGCATCGACGCACGCGATCCGCGCGCCGCGCCCCGGGTGCTGTTCGTGCTCTCGCATGGCGGCAGCCCCACGGTGGCCGGCGAACAGACCGCCGCCGACGCCATGATCCGCTTCATCGGCGCGCGCAACGCCCTGGGCGGCTTCAAGGGCTACCGGCCCATGACCGCCGAGTCGATGGCCGCGGCCGCGCCCGACGTGATCCTGACCACCACCCAGGGCCTGGACGCCATCGGCGGCGCGGCGGCTTTCTGGCGCCGCCCGGAGCTGGCGCTGACCCCGGCCTACCGCCGCCGCGAGACGGGCGGGGCCCTGGTGCATCTGGACGCGCTGGAGCTGCTGGGCTTCGGGCCGCGCCTGCCGGATGTGGTCGAGCGCCTGCACCAGCAGGTGGTGCTGGCTTGACCTCGGCCACGGCGCCCCGGCCGGCACCCGCCGCGTGGGTGGTGGCGCTGCGCCGCATCCGCGACCGCCAGCGGCTGCCCGGCCCGGTGGTGCTGGGCGCCTTGGCCGCGCTGCTGCTGGCGGCGCTGTTGTTTGCCGCCGGCCAGGGCGCGTACAGCCTGCCGTTGAGCGATCTGCCCGGCGTGCTGTGGAATGCGTGGCGGCCCGGCCACACCCTGGTGGAGCCGGCCGCGAACGAACTGGTGTTCTTCCACATCCGCCTCCCGCGCCTGGTGCTGGGCGTGGCCGCGGGCGCCGGGCTGGGCCTGGCCGGCGCGCTCATGCAGGGGCTGTTCCGCAACCCGCTGGCCGATCCCGGCCTGGTCGGGGTGAGCAGCGGCGCTGCGCTGGCCGCGGGCGCCACCATCGTGATGGGCAGCCTGTGGTTTCCCGACCTGCCGCGTGCACTGGGCAGCTGGACGCTGGTGCTCATGGCGTTCGGCGGCGGGCTGGCGGTCACGTTGCTGATCTACCTGCTCTCGCGCGGCGAGGAGGGCACGCGCGTGGGCCTGATGCTGCTGGCCGGGATCGCGGTCAACGCCCTGGCCGGGGCCGGCCTGGGCCTGCTCAATTTCCTGGCCACCGACGAGCAACTGCGCAACCTGCAGTTCTGGCTGCTGGGCAGCCTGGGCGGCGCGCGCTGGAGCGCCGTCGCGCTGGTGAGCGGGCTCACGCTGGCCGCCGGCGCCGTGGGCTGGCGGCTGGCCCGCCCGCTCAACGCGCTGGCCCTGGGCGAGGCGCAGGCGGTGCTGCTGGGCGTGCCGGTGGAGCGCCTGAAACGGACCGCGATCGCGGTGACCGCGCTGGCGGTGGGCGCGGTCACGGCCACCACGGGCATCATCGGTTTCATCGGGCTGGTGGCGCCGCACATGGTGCGCCTGCTGGCCGGGCCGGACCACCGCTGGGTGCTGCCCGGCTCGGCCCTGCTCGGCGCCGCGCTGGTGACGCTGGCCGACGCCGTGGCGCGCACGGTGATGCAGCCGGCCGAGCTGCCGCTGGGCGTGCTCACCGCGGCAGTGGGCGTGCCGTTCTTCCTGCTGCTGCTGCGCGGCGCGCACGGGAGGCGGCTGTGAGCGCGGCGCAGGGCCGCCCCAAGCAAGCTCGTTCCCGCTTGGCGGGACAGG
>CAZFOT010000164.1:0-7888 GCA_964520365.1 uncultured Hydrogenophaga sp. | reverse complement strand
GCCGGCGCGGTCGCGGCGCTCGGTGGCGTGGGCACGGTCTCGTCGGTGGACCTGCGCCGCCTGCACCCCGACCTGATGGCGCGCACCGGCCACCTGGAGAAGGAACCCGACGCGCGCGCGCAGATCGACGCCGCCAACCTCACCGCGCTGGACCGCGAGATCGCCCGCGCCAAGGCCACCGCCCAGGGGCGCGGCGCCGTGGCGGTGAACGTGATGAAGGCGCTCAGCGCCTACGAGATGTACGTGCGCCAGGCGCTGGAGAGCGGCGCCGACGCGGTGGTGGTGGGCGCCGGCCTGCCGCTGGATCTGCCCGACCTCGCGCGCGAGCATCCCCGGGCCGCGCTCATTCCCATCCTGTCCGACGCGCGCGGCGCGCAGCTGGTGGTGCGCAAGTGGGAGAAGAAAGGCCGTCTGCCCGACGCCATCGTGATCGAGCACCCGCGCCTGGCCGGCGGCCACCTGGGCGCGGCGCGCGTGAGCGACCTGAAGGACCCGCGCTTCGATTTCGAGAACGCGATTCCCCAGACGCTGGCCTTCTTCCGCAGCGCCGGCATCGAGCGCGAGATCCCGCTCATCGCCGCCGGCGGCATCGGCAGCCGCGAGGACATCCGCCGCCTGCAGGACCTGGGTGCCGCCGCCGTGCAGCTGGGCACGGCCTTCGCCGTGACGACCGAATGCGACGCCGACCCGGCCTTCAAGCGCGTGCTGGCCGAGGCCCGGCCCGAGGACCTGGTGGAGTTCGTCAGCGTGGCCGGCCTGCCCGCGCGCGCGGTGCGCACGCCCTGGCTGGACAAGTACCTGCGCATCGAGTCCAAGCTCAAGGCCGCGGCCCACGTGAAGAAGCGCTGCAACATGGCCTTCGACTGCCTCGCCCACTGCGGCCTGCGCGACGGCCAGGCCGACATGGGCCAGTTCTGCATCGACCAGCAGCTCGGCCATGCCCTGGAAGGCGACACCGGAAAAGGCCTGTTCTTCCGTGGGGCCGGACGCCTGCCGTTTGGCAACGAGATCCGTTCGGTTCATGATCTGATGCAATGGCTGCTGGCGGGGATTCGAGTGCCTGCCGAGCCTGCATTGGCTTGAGGAAACCATCGAATGAAACGCGACAACACCCTGCGCCCCCAGGACCTGACCCGGACCCAGCCGATCAGCCAGGACGTGCTGGCCGAGAAATACCTCAAGCCCGGCGAGAGCGGCGCCGAGGACCTGTACCGCCGCGTCGCGCGCGCGCTGGCCTCGGTCGAGAAGGAGGACGTGCGCGCCGAATGGGAGCAGCGCTTCCTGGACAACCTGCACGCCGGCGCCATCGGCGCGGGCCGCATCATGAGCGCGGCCGGCACCGCCATCCAGGCCACCCTGATCAACTGCTTCGTGCAGCCCGTGGGCGACTGCATCCAGGGCGTGGACGACGAGGGCTACCCCGGCATCTACGAAGCCTTGCGCGAAGCCGCCGAGACCATGCGCCGCGGCGGCGGCGTGGGCTACGACTTCTCGCGCATCCGGCCCAGGGGCGCCGAGGTCAAGGGCACGCACTCCATGGCCTCGGGACCGTGCAGCTACATCAACGTGTTCGACCAGAGCTGCTCCACCGTGGAGAGCGCGGGCGCGCGCCGCGGCGCGCAGATGGGCGTGCTGCGCATCGACCACCCCGACGTGCTCGACTTCATCACCGCCAAGCGCACCCCGGGGCGCTGGAACAACTTCAACGTCTCGGTGGGCGTGCCCGACGCCTTCATGGAAGCCCTGGGCAGCGACCAGCCCTGGGAACTGGTGCACAAGGCCCGCCCCGGCAAGGCGCTGCTGGAGCAGGGCGCCTACCAGCGCGCCGACGGCCTGTGGGTCTACCAGACGGTGGCCGCGAGCGAACTCTGGGACACGGTGATGAAGTCGGCCTACGACTTCGCCGAGCCGGGCATCCTGTTCCTGGACCACATCAACCAGGACAACAACCTGCGCTACTGCGAGGCGATCTCGGCGACGAACCCTTGCGTTACCGCCGATACCCGGCTGGCCACGCAGCACGGCCTGGTGCGGATCGGAGACCTGTGCGAAAGCGGGTTGCCGCTGAAGGCCACGGTGGACCGCCGTGCGCTCGGACACGAGGGGCGAGGTGTTGAAACCCGCCCGGCCAAGCCGGCTTTCATGACGGCCCGCCAGGCCGATGTGTTCAAGGTCACCACCGAAGACGGATACGAAATCAAGGCCACGGCCTGGCACGATTTCTACACTTCACGCGGCAAGATCAAGCTGTCGGAATTGAAGGTCGGCGACGAGTTGTGGGTGCAGTCCGGCAAGGGACAGTTCGGCCAGCAGGGCAGCGAAGAGCTGGGCATCCTGCTGGGCCTGATCACGGGCGACGGCCATTTCACCCACCGGGAAAAAGGCCAGGAAGTCGTTTGCGTCAATCTCTGGAACCGGGAGCGCGAACTTGCCGAGCGGGTGGCCAGCACGGTCAACGGCATGATCGCAGGCTTGGCGCGCGCGCCGAGGAGCTATCGGGTCGCGCCAGTGGCCGTGGCCGAGCGCAACCAGGTCTTCATTCGCTCTGTGCTGTTGGCGCGTGCCTTGGCCGCATGGGGCTTTACGCGGGCCACCAAGCTGAGGGTGCCGGAAGTGGTCTGGCAAGGCAGCGAGGCCTGCGTGAAGGCTTATCTGAGAGCGCTCTTCCAGACCGACGGCACGGTCAATGTGTCCGGCGCCAGTGAAAGCTGCTCCATCCGCTTGAGCTCCAGCTATCCGCAACTGCTCAAGGACGTGCAGGTGCTGTTGGCCAACTTCGGTGTCTTCAGCCGCTTGCGCTTGCGCAGGGAAGCGTCGCTGAAGGCCATGCCCGATGGAAAAGGCGGGCAGGCCGAATACGCTTGCAAGCGGCAATACGAGCTCATCATCGACGGTGAGTCCCGCGAGCAGTTCATGAGCGAGATCGGTTTCCTGCTCGACTACAAAGCGGCCCGATACCGCGAATGGGTGGCCGGCAAGGCGCTGCGCAAAACCCAGCGCTTCGCCAGCCGGATCGCGGAGATCGTGCACGCCGGCCAGGAAGCGGTGTTCGACACCACCCAATGCGACCGCCATACCGTCATCTTCAATGGATTGGTCACGGGGCAATGCGGTGAACAGCCCTTACCGCCCTACGGCTGCTGCGACCTCGGCCCGGTGATCCTCACGCGCTTCGTCAGGCACCCGTTCGGTTTCGGCGGCGTGCCGGCGTTCGACTTCGATGCCTTCGAGCAGGCCGTGGCCACGCAGGTGCGCGCGCTCGACAACGTGCTCGACCTGACCTTCTGGCCGCTGGAGCAACAGCGCGCCGAATCGGCCGCCAAGCGGCGCATCGGCGTGGGCTTCACCGGCATGGGCAACGCGCTGGCCATGCTGTGCCTGCGCTACGACCGCGACGAGGGCCGCGCCATGGCCGCGAAGATCGCCGAGCGCATGCGCGACGCGGCCTACGAGGCTTCCGTGGCGCTGGGCCAGGAAAAGGGCGTGTTCCCGAAGTTCGACGCCGACGGCTACCTCGCCCCCGGCACCTTCGCCAGCCGCCTGCCGCCCAGGCTGCAGGCGAAGATCCGCCAGCACGGCATCCGCAACAGCCACCTGCTCTCGATCGCGCCCACCGGCACGGTCAGCCTGGCCTTCGCCGACAACGCGTCCAACGGCATCGAGCCGCCGTTCTCGTGGATGTACCGGCGCAAGAAGCGCGAGGCCGACGGCAGCACCAGCGAATACGCGGTGGAAGACCATGCCTGGCGCCTGTACCGCGAGCTCGGCGGCGACGTGGAGCAACTGCCCGAATACTTCGTGAACGCGCTGGCCATGACGGCCGGCGAGCACATCGCCATGATGGAGGCGGTGCAGCCCTTCGTGGACACCGCGATCTCCAAGACGGTGAACGTGGCCGCCGACTACCCGTTCGCCGATTTCAAGGGCCTGTACCAGCAGGCCTGGCGCGCCCACCTCAAGGGCCTGGCCACGTACCGGCCCAACAGCATCCTGGGTTCGGTGCTCGACACCGGCAGCGCCGCCAGCGACGCACAGGCTGCGCCCGCGCCGGTGGACCCGATGCGCGCCGTGATCGAGAGCCGGCCCAAGGGCGCGCTGCCGGCCGTGGCCGACAAGATCGAGTACTGGACGCAGGAAGGCCACAAGACGCTGTACATCGTGGTGTCGTTCCTGCCGGTGCCCGCGGCCGAGGGCGGCGGCATGGTGGACCGCGCCATCGAATTCTTCATGCCGGTGGGTCAGAGCGGCGAGTCGCAGCAGTGGATCACCTCCACCATGCGCATGCTCTCGCTGGCCGCGCGCGGCGGCTTCCTGGAGCGCGCGCTGAGCGACATGCGCAAGGTGGCCTGGGACCGCGGCCCGGTTCGCCTGGGCACCTACCAGAAGGCCGATGGCACCCACGTGCCCATGTGGCACGACTCCGAGGTGGCGGCCATTGCGTTCGCGCTGCAGAACATCATCGCGCGCCGTGCCGCGCTGGCGGCCACGCCGCTGGCGCCCGAGCCCGCGGTGGCCGGCGCCGCCGCCCAGATGCCGGTGATGGCCGGCAAGAAGTGCCCCGAGTGCGGCGCGCACGCCATGATCCGCAAGGACGGCTGCGACATGTGCACCGAGTGCGGGCACATGGGGAGCTGCGGGTGAGTCCACCGGCGCGTGCGCCCATCGTGCTGCGCGTGGAGCGCGCGGCATCCCCGGCACCAGTGCCCGCGTCTGGCCGCCCCTGGCGCCCGCGGCACCTGCTGCTGGCGCCGCACCGGCTGGGCTTTGCGCTGGCCATGCTGTTGCTGTGGGCCGCGGCATCCTGGTGGGCGCTGGTGCTGGTGGACCGCGCCACCGGCGCGCTGGGCCTGCCGCTGGCGGTGTCGCCCACGCTCGGGCACGCGGCGGTCATGATCTGGGGCTTCATGCCGCTGTTCTTCGCCGGCTTCCTGTTCACCGCCGGGCCCAAGTGGCTGGCCGTGCCACCGCCATCGGCCCGTTCGGTGCAAGCGCCTTTGCTGTTGCAGGCCGCTGGCTGGCTGGCATGGCTCGCGGGCGTGCACCTGTCGGTGTTCGTGGCCGTGGGCGGCGCTGCGCTGGCAGCGATCGGCCTGGCCTGGATGACGGCGCGGTTCTGGGGCCTGGTGCGGGCCAGTGCCCAGAGCGACCGCCTGCACGCCCGCCTGGTCGCGTGGGCCTGCACGCTGGGCGCGGCGAGCCTGGCGCTCATGGCGGTCGCGGTCGCCGCCGGCGTCATCGACGTGGCGCGCGTGGCGGTGCTGACCGCGCTGTGGGGCTTCATCGTGACCACCTTCGTGGTGGTGGCGCACCGCATGATCCCGTTCTTCACCTCCAGCGCCGTGCCCATGGTGGAAGTCTGGCGGCCGTTCTGGATGCTGTGGGTGCTGCTGGCGGCCGTGGCCGTGGAGGTGGCGGCGGTCTGGTGGCAATGGGCCGGCTGGCCCGATGGCGCCGTGGGTCGCGCAGCGCTGTTCGCGCTGGGCACGCTGGAGCTGGTCGCCGGTGGCGTGGTGCTGTGGCTGGCGCGGGTGTGGGGCGTGACGCAAAGCCTGTCGATCCGCCTGCTCGCCATGCTGCACCTGGGTTTCCTCTGGCTGGGCGTGGCCTTCCTGCTCGCTGGCGCCACGCAATGGCTCGCCGCCCTCTGGGACACGCCCGTGCTGGGCCTGGCGCCCCTGCACGCGCTGACCATGGGCTGCCTGGGCTCGCTCATGCTGGCCATGGTCACGCGCGTGTCGTGCGGGCACAGCGGCCGCGCGCTGGTGGCCGACAACACCGTGTGGACGCTGTTCTGGTGCCTGCAACTGGCCACGCTGCTGCGCATCGTCGGTTCCGCCCAGGCGGCGCCCGTGGCGCTGCTCGCGCTGGCCGCGTTGCTGTGGGCCGCCGTGGTGGTGGTGTGGGGCGCGCGGATGGCGGGCTGGTACGGCCGCGAGCGCGCCGATGGCCGACCGGGCTGAGTGAACCCTCGAACACTGAAAGCACGACACCCCATGAACATCGAAACCCTGGACGACCTGCTCACCGCCGCCCGCGCGCAACCCATGCCGCAGCGCCTGCTGTTCGTGTTCGCCGCCGCCGAGCTGCCCGACGGCGCGAGCCCCGAGGAACGCGCCCGCTTCGAGCGCGGCGAGGGCGGCGCGCTGGTGCCCCGGATGTGCGTGGACAAGGCGCCCGACGAACTGCGTTCGTTCGCGCAGCTCAAAGAGGAGGCCGACGGCATGGGCCCGGCCTGGCAGATGGTGTTCGCCGCCGCCCTGTCCGGGTCGCCGGGCCGCGCCCCCGGCAGCGCCGAAACCGGCCAGGCCCTGGACACTTTGGTCGAAGCGATCCGCCAGGGCCGGCTGCAGAACTGCATACCGTTCGACGCGCAAGGCAACGCCGTGCAACTGCAGTGACGCCGCGAGGGCGCCCACACAAGGACCAAGCACATGGCCACCGCGACGCCCGTTTCCCGCATCAGCCTGCCCGGCCACCGCGCGCCGGGCGCCGGTTTCGAGGCGCCGTTCGAGATGCTCGGTGCCTGCCATGAGCGGGTCGAGCGCATGCTCGGGCTGCTGGGCCGGCTGCAGCAGCACCTGCTGGCGCACGGCTGGGACGACAGCGTGGCGCAGGCCGCGCGCGACGTGATGCGCTATTTCGATCTGGCCGCGCCGCTGCACCATGAGGACGAAGAGCGCCACGTGTTCCCGCCGCTGCTGGCCGGCGGCGACGCCGCGCTGGTGGACCTGGTGCGCAGGCTGCAGGCCGATCACCGCGAGATGGAGCGGTCGTGGCAAGCGGCGCGCGCGGTGCTGGCCACGCTCACCGAAGCGCCGCCCGAGGGCTGGACGCGCATCAGCCCCGCGCAGGCCGGGGTGCTGGGGCATTTCGCCGGCCTGTACCGGCGCCACCTCGACGACGAGGACGGCCTGGTCTACCCGGCCGCCCAGGCCCGGCTGACGCCCGAGGCCCTGCAGGCCATGAGCGCCGACATGATGCAGCGCCGCGGGGTGGTGGAGTGAGACACCCCCTTGCGCCGCTTCGGGCTCGGTGCCGCCGCCGGAGTCGGCGGCTCTTCGGGCACGTCCAAGCCTGCGCAGGCAGGCTTGGAGCCGCGGCCCTCAGCCCCCTCTCTGGCGCGCCTTCGGCGCCTGGAGGGGGGACGGCACCCTTGGGCCGGCGGAGCCGGACCTTCGGTGCCCCTGGACCTTGCGCTGCTTCTTTCGTCGCGGGTCGCGCTCCGGCGTGGCGCAAAACCGCATAAGACCGTTACTCGGCCGGGCCGATGTTCAGCGTGACTTCGGCCACGCCTTCCACGCGGCCGGTGATGCGGTCGCCCGCCACCACCGGGCCCACGCCTTCGGGCGTGCCGGTGTAGATCAGGTCGCCGGGCTGCAGGTGGTAGAACAGCGAGAGGTCGGCGATGATCTCGCGCACGTTCCAGATCAGCTTGTCCACGTCGGACGACTGCCGGGTCTGGCCGTTGACTTCGAGCGCGATCGCGCCCTGCTCGATCGCCACGCCCTCCATCGGCACGATCTCGCTGCACACCGAGCCGTGCTCGATGTCCTTGCCCAGGTCCCAGGGGCGGCCCTTGTCGCGGGCGACCAGTTGCAGGTCGCGGCGCGTCATGTCCAGGCCTGCGGCGTAGCCGTAGACGATTTCGTGCGCGCGCTCGGCGCTCACGCGAAAGCCCGCCTTGCCCACGGCCAGCACCAGTTCCATCTCGTAGTGGTAGTTCCTGGTCTCGGGCGGATACGGGATGGTGGCGCCGCTGTGCACCAGGGTCTGCGGCGCCTTGGTGAAGTAGAACGGCCGCTCGACCGACTTGTCCACCGGCTTGCCCATCTCGACCGCGTGCGCGTGGTAGTTGCGGCCGACGAAGAACAGGCGGTGGATGGCGAAG
>CAZFOT010000163.1:0-7931 GCA_964520365.1 uncultured Hydrogenophaga sp. | reverse complement strand
GGCCAACTGCGCCACTGCACGCCGTAGACCGGCCCGAGGTCGCCGTCTTCGCGGGCCCATTCGTCCCAGATGGTGCAGCCGCGTTCCTGCAGCCATTTCACGTTGCTGTCGCCGCGCAGGAACCACAGCAGCTCCACGATGATGGCCTTGAGGAACACCTTCTTGGTGGTGACCAGTGGAAAGCCTTCGTTGAGGTCGAAGCGCATCTGGTGGCCGAACACGCTGGTGGTGCCGGTGCCGGTGCGGTCGGTTTTCTGCGCGCCCGTGGCGTGGACGTGGCGCATGAAGTCTTCGTACTGCGAGCGGACGGGGCGGGAGGAGGGGGAGGTCATTCGCTGGGGAGGGATCGGACGCGGTGCGCCGTATCTTATGCCGTTGGGGGAAGATGCGTGCCCGGGCCCGGCAGTGCCCTGGAAGGGCGTCGGGGTCCGTCGCCGCCCCCGGTCCTGGAATCCCGGACAATGGACGGGTCGAATTCAGCCTCGTCGAGAAGCGCATGCCATCCCACTCTCCCGAACCCTTGCTGCTGCACGAGCGCGATCCGCGCGGCGTGCACCGCATCACCTTGAACGCCCCGCGCAGCTACAACGTGCTCAGCGAAGCCATGTTGTCGGCCCTGCAGCAGGCGCTGGACGCCGTGGCGGCAGACACCGAGGCCCGCGTGGTGGTGTTTGCCGCCGCCGGCAAGGCTTTTTGCGCGGGCCACGACCTCAAGGAAATGCGCGCGCAGCCCGATCAGGCCTACTACCAGGCGCTGTTCGCGCGCTGCACGCGCGTGATGATGGCGATCCGGCGGCTCGAAGTGCCTGTGGTGGCGCGGGTGCAGGGCCTGGCCACGGCCGCCGGCTGCCAACTGGTGGCGCAGTGCGATCTCGCGGTGGCCGTGCGCGAGGCCAGCTTTGGCGTCAACGGCATCGACGTCGGACTCTTCTGCGCCACGCCGGGGGTGGCCCTTTCGCGCAATCTGCTGCCCAAGCAGGCGATGGAGATGCTGTTGACGGGGGATTTCATCGGCGCCGACGAGGCGCGCGCGCGCGGCCTGGTCAATCGCGTGGTGAGCGCCGACGAACTGGATGCCGAGATCGAGCGGCTGGTGGCGCGCCTGCTGAGCAAGCCGCGCGAGGCGGTGGCCATCGGCAAGGCGCTGTTCTACCGGCAACTGGAGACCGGCATGGAAGCGGCCTACCAGCTTGCCGGCCAGACCATGGCCTGCAACATGGCCCATCCCGTGGCCCAGGAAGGGGTGCAGGCCTTCATCGACAAGCGCGCCCCGAACTGGCGCGGCTGACACGGTCTTTCCCGTCGCTGTCCTCTCCTTCACCATGGCCACTTCACCCAAGCCCATCGACGATTTCGACCTCTGGCTCTCCGGTTTCCTGCAGCCGACCGTGCTGGTCGAACTGGGCGTGCTGGCCGCGTGCGTGGCGATGGCCTGGAAGTTCAGCGGACTGCTGCGGCGCGCGCTCGGCATGCAGGACGATGGTGCGTCGGTGCTGTTCGGCCGCCGCATCGTCGACGGCGCGATGTTCCCGTTGTTGCTGCTCGTGCTGGGCTACATTGCGCGCGCCGTGCTGGCCAGGGCCATGCCGCTGGCCGCGTTCAAGGTGGCCATACCGGTGCTGGTGTCGCTGGTGGTGATCCGTGTCGGCGTGAAGGTGCTGCAGGCGGCGTTCGCCAGCGCGCCCTGGGTGCGCGTGCTCGAACGCACCATCTCCTGGGTGGTGTGGCTGGTCACGGTGTTGTGGATCAGTGGCCTGCTGCCCGTGGTGCTGGCCGAAATGGACCAGGTCACGTGGAAGATCGGGGCCTCAACACTGAGCCTGCGCACCTTGACCGAAGGCGCCGTCACCGCGGGCGCGGTGCTGATCCTGTCGCTGTGGGTGTCGTCCGCCATCGAGGCACGGCTGCTGCGCGAAGCGGTGGGTGGCGATCTTTCGCTGCGCAAGGCGGTGAGCAACGCCACGCGCGTGCTGCTGCTGTTCGTGGGCCTGATGATCGCGCTCTCGGCCGTGGGCATCGACCTCACGGCGCTTTCGGTCTTCAGCGGCGCCATCGGCGTGGGCATCGGCTTTGGCCTGCAGAAGCTGGCGTCGAACTATGTCAGCGGCTTCGTGATCCTGGCCGAGCGCAGGATGCGCATTGGCGACAACGTGCGCGTGGACGGCTTCGAGGGCCGCATCACCGACATCAACGCCCGCTATACCCTGATCCGATCGTCCGCAGGCCGCCAATCCATCGTGCCCAACGAAATCCTGGTCATCCAGCGGGTGGAGAACCTTTCGCAAATGGCGAGCCAGGCATGGCAGTCCATCGTGGTCCCGGTGGCCTGCGACAGCGACGTGGACCTGGTGTCGCGCCTGCTCCTGGACGCCGCGCTGGCGCAGGAGGGCACGCTCGGAAATCCCGCTCCATTGGTGGCGCTCTCGGATTTCGGCCCCGATGGCCTGGAGTTCACCCTGGGCTACTGGATCGACTCGTCCGACAATGGCGCGCAACTTCAGCTGCGGTCGCTCATCAACCAGCACATCCTGCGGTCGCTGCGCGAGCACGGCATCGAAATCCCCTGTCCGCGGCGCACCGCGCATGCCGCGGGCAACTAGGGTGAACAGGCCCTAGCGACTGCCGCTTTCTCGGGCCGCCACACCCACCGGTCAAGCCCTGACCCGCGTGGACGCCATCGAAGAAATTGTCATTGATGAATTGAATGATAATCATTATCATTCAATTCATGTGTGCCGCATGGAAAGCCGATGGCGTTGCGGCGCGACGGATCACCGACAACCGAAAGGATCTTGCCCTCATGCCCCATACCCTGCCCAGGCTGGACTATGCCTATGACGCCCTGGAGCCGCACATCGATGCGATGACGATGGAAATCCATCACACGCGCCACCACCAGACCTATGTGAACAACCTGAACGCCGCGCTGGAAGGGAGCGAGTACTTGGCGCTGCCGGTGGAGACCTTGGTGGCGCAGGTCCGGTCGCTGCCGGCGGCGCTGCAGGCAGCGGTGCGCAACAACGGTGGCGGCCACGCCAATCACAGCCTGTTCTGGACGGTGATGTCTCCCCTGGGAGGAGGGCAGCCCGATGGCGATCTGGCGCGTGCCATCGATGAAGAACTGGGCGGATTCGACGCTTTCAAGAAGGCGTTCACCCAGGCCGCGCAGACGCGCTTCGGCAGCGGGTGGGCATGGCTCAGCGTCACCGGCGAAGGCCGTCTCGCCGTGGAAAGCAGCGGCAACCAGGACAGTCCGCTGATGGCGGGTCTGGCGTCGGGCAACACCCCGATCCTGGGCCTGGACGTGTGGGAGCACGCCTACTACCTGAAGTACCAGAACCGCCGGCCCGACTACATCGCTGCGTTCTACAACGTGATCGACTGGCCGGAGGTGGCCCGCCGCTACGCCACAGCGGTGAGATGAAACACCCCCCTGCGCCGCTTTGCGGCTTCCCCCCTCCCTTGCGCACCCTTCGGGCGCTTGGAGGGGGGACGGCATCTCGGGCCGGCGGAGCCGGGCCCTCGCTGCCCCTGGCTTTGGGCCCCCTCTCCCGCTGGCGGGAGAGGGCTGAGGTGAGGGTGGCAGCCAAGCAGATGCCCTCCGTTTCATGCACCGCGGGCCGCGCTCCGGCGCGGTGGATAGCTGAGATGACCAAGGAAGCGGGTCGATGAGCAGCGAAGAATCCTTGCGGGTGCACGTCGGCGGGCGGGCGCGCAAGGTGGTGGGCGCGCTCATACTGCTCGCGGGGCTGGCGGCGCTGGGCGTGCAGTTCGCGGCCTACCTCCAGGCCCATCCCAAGGTCGCGCTGGCCTGGCAGGGCGGTGTGGTGGCGGCATTCGCCACCGCGCTGGGCACGCTGCCGGTGCTGTGCTCCCAGCGGTTGTCCGAGCGCACGCTGGACGCGCTGTTCGGATTCGGCGCCGGCGTGATGCTGGCGGCGTGTTCGTTCTCGCTGATCATCCCGGGCCTGGCCGCCGCTCGCGTTGCGGGCGCGGGCAATTGGGGAGCGGCCGGCGTGATCGGGGCGTCGATCCTGCTGGGAGCGGCGGCGCTCCTGCTGATGGAGCGCCTGCTGCCGCACGAGCACTTCATCAAGGGCGTGGAAGGGCCGTCCTCGCGCGCGCTGCGGCGCACCTGGCTGTTCGTGTTCGCGATCGGGCTGCACAACCTGCCCGAGGGGCTGGCCATCGGCGTGGCCTTCGCGGGCGAGGACCCGGTGCGCGCCAGCGCGCTGGCCGCGGGCATCGCCATTCAGGACGTGCCCGAGGGCCTGGTGGTGGCTGCGGCACTGCTGGCCGCGGGCTACAAGCGGTGGCTGGCCGTCGCGCTGGGCGTTGCCTCCGGCCTGGTCGAACCGCTGGGCGCGGTGCTGGGTGCCGCCGCCGTGGGGCACACCGCCGGGCTGCTGCCATGGGGGCTTGGCTTCGCGGCCGGGGCCATGCTGTTCGTCATCAGCCACGAGATCATTCCCGAATCGCACCGCAAGGGCCACGAAGCCTGGGCCACCGGCGGGCTGATGCTGGGCTTCGTGCTCATGATGATGCTCGACACGGCGCTGGGGTGATCCTCCGCGCCGTCTTCGGCATCACTTCATGAATCCCGGCAGCCAGAGCGAGATCGCGGGAACGGCGATCAGGATGCCCAGGCGCACGATGTCGGCCATCACGAAGGGCCAGACGCCCCGGAAGATGCTGTTGAGCCTGACCTGGGGCAGCAGCGAATTCATGACGAACAGGTTCATGCCCACCGGGGGCGAGATCATGCCGATCTCCACGATGGTCACGATCAGGATGCCGAACCACACCGGATCGAAACCCAGCCCGATGATCACCGGGAAGAACACGGGAATGGTCAGCAGCACCATCGACAGTTCCTCCATCACCAGGCCGAGGGCGATGTAGATCGCCATCATCATCACCACCACCATGATCGGGTTGGGGCTGAACTGCAGGATGAAGTCGCGCAGGTCGGTCGGCATGCTGGTGAAGTTGACGAAGCTGGTGAACACCATCGCGCCGATCAGGATGGTGAACAGCATCGCGGTGGTGCGCGTGCTCTCCACCAGGATCTCCACCAGCACGCGCGGCGTGAGCGCACCGCGCAGCAGCGCGAAGAAAAAGGCACCCGCCGCGCCCACGCCCGCCCCCTCGGTGGCGGTGAAAACGCCGCCATAGATGCCGCCGATGACGAGCGCGAACAGCACCGCCACACCCCAGATGCTGCGCAGCGCGGCGAGCCGCTGCGCCCAGTTGGAACGCTCGCCCGGTGGGCCGGAGGCCGGGTCGCGCCAGGTGGTGTACACCACCGCCAGGCACAGGCAGGTGATGGCCACCAGGCCGGGCAGGATGCCCGCGATGAACAGCTTGCCGATGTCGGTTTCGGTGATGATGCCGTAGATCACCAGGATGGTGGACGGCGGGATCAGGATGCCCAGCGTGCCGCCGGAGGCGATGGAGCCGGTGGCCAGCGTGTCCCTGTAGCCGTGGCGCTTCATCTCCGGGTAGGCCACGCGCGTCATGGTGGCGGCGGTGGCGATCGACGAGCCGCAGATCGAACTGAAGCCGCCCGAGGCGATGATGCTGGCCATGGCCAGGCCGCCGCGGCGATGGCCCACGAAGGCGTTGGCCGCGGCGAACAGCTCGCGCGCCATGCCCGCGCGGGCCACCAGGTTGCCCATCAGGATGAACAAGGGGATCACCGAGAGCACGTAGTGGAAGCCGGTCTCGAAAATGACCTGGCTGGTGCTGGCGAAGGCCGGCTGCCAGCCGCGCATGAGGCCCAGGCCCACGATGCCGGCGATGACCATGGACACCGCCAGGGGGATGCGCAGAAGGGCCATCGCGAAGACGGCCAGGAAACCCAGGGAGGCTTCGGTCATTGGGCGCTCCCGAGGTCCACCGGGGGCGGATGGTGCGGCGAGGGCACGGGCACCACCACGAACACGAACAGCAGGTGCACCAGCGCCGTGAGCGCGAGCAGGGCGGCCATCAGCCAGGCCACGGGCGCGATCGAGATCTGCAGGTAGACCGTGGTGTCCCCGTACTCCGCGAATCGCTCGGCGCGCATCAGCATGAGGCGCGCGAGAAAGCCGAACGCCACCGCGCAGACCAGGTTGACCACGCGCGCCTGGATGGCCTTGAGCCAGTCCGGGACGATCGCGTCGAGCGAGTCGAACACCACGTGTCCGCCGCGCCAGGACACCAGCGGCAGGGCGCCGAAGATCACGATCACCATGAGGATTTCGGTGATCTCCAGGCTGCCCGGCACCGACTGGCTGAAGAACCGGCGGCCGATCACGTCCACCAGGGTGAGCCACATGATGGCGAAGAGGGCCATGGCGGCCATGAGTCCGGTGGACCAGCGAAGCAGGCGCTCCAGCGTCTTGAGCATGATGGGTCTTGATGTGAAAAGGCCGGCGGGCAATCTGCTCCGCCGGCCTGTGACGGCAGGGGGGTGAAAGGGCCCGGGCTTACTTCACCTTGGCGATTTCGGCGCGGAACTCGGCCAGCACGGCCTTGGGATCCTTCAGGCCCTTCGCGGCGGCGGCCGCGGCCCACTTGTCCTCGAGTTCGCCCTGCTTGGCGGCAACGGCCTTCACGAAGGCCTCGTCGGCCTGCACGCGCGCCACGCCCTGGCTCTTCTGCAGCTCGCGGCTGGCCGCGTCCACCTTGTCCCAGCCTTCGCCGAACATGCGCGCGGCCACCTCGCCCGAGAGCTTGTCGACCACGGCCTTGTCCTGCGCCGACAGGGCGTTGTACTTGCCTTCATTCATCATGAACACGAAGCTGACGTTGTACAGCCCGCCGGGGAAGGTGGTGGCGTGCTTGATCATGCTCAGCTTGAACGAGGCCACCGATTCGTCGGGGAAGAAGGTGCCGTCCATCACGCCGGTGGACAGCAGCTCGAACGATTCGGGCGCGGCCTTGAGCGTGGTGTTCCAGCCCATGGCCTTGGACAGCTCGTTGATGTTGCCGCCGCCGATGCGGAACTTGAGCTTGGCCGCGTCGGCCGCCGACGTGACGGGCTGCTTGCTGTTGAAGATGACGCCGGGGCCGTGCGTGAACACCGCCAGCGATTTGACGCCACGGTGCTCGCCCAGCGGCGCGAAATACTTGCTGTAGATGCGCTGGTAGGCCACCGACGTGGGCACGGCGCTGTCGCCCAGGAAGGGAAACTCGGCCACCTGGGTGTTGATGAAGCGGCCCGGCGTGTAGCCATCCACCGTGTAGGAAATGTCGGCCAGGCCGTCGCGCACCGCGTCGAAGGTGCCCGGCGCCGCGGCCACGCCCTTGGGCAGGATGTTGCACTTCATGCGGCCCGCGCTTTCCTTCTCCAGCAGGTCGCACCAGTTCTTCTGCACCGTGCTCAGCGTGTGGGTGGGTGGCAGCCAACTGGAGACGGTGAACACGGTCTGGGCCGAGGCTGCGCCGCCTGCGAGCAGGGAGGCGGACAGGGCGGCAGCGAACAGGTGGCGAGGTTTCATGCAACAACTCCGGGTTGGGATGGAATAATTAATATATTAAGTAAAAGCAGACTTGCTCAATATAAGTAATTTCCCGGGAACACCGTCTCCAGACTTACCCGAATTAGCCGACCGTTTGGTTGGTTAATGATCTTCTATAATCCAATAAAAGCACGGTCGTTCTTTTTTGTGCCGAGGCCGGATTTTTCGTGGTGGTCCCGGGCATTCGTCCTGGCGCTGCAGGCCCGGCATACAATCCCATGATTGACGTGCACGTCAATTCGTGACGCCTCTTTTCCAACCATCAGGAGCAACCCAACATGAAGGTCCTCGTCCCCGTCAAGCGCGTGGTGGATTACAACGTGAAGGTCCGAGTGAAATCGGACGGCACGGGTGTTGACATCGCCAACGTGAAGATGAGCATGAACCCGTTCGACGAGATCGCGGTGGAAGAGGCCGTGCGCTTGA
>CAZFOT010000162.1:2591-7935 GCA_964520365.1 uncultured Hydrogenophaga sp. | reverse complement strand
GGTCAGGCCCGAGCCGATCTGGCTCGGGCCTGACCGGCGTGATGTACGTGCTCGACGAGCCCAGCATCGGCCTGCACCAGCGCGACAACGACCGCCTGATCGCCACCTTGCAGCACCTGCGCGACCTGGGCAACACGGTGCTGGTGGTCGAACACGACGAGGACATGATCCGCACCGCCGACCACGTGATCGACATGGGCCCGGGCGCCGGCGTGCACGGCGGGCGCGTGATGGCGCAAGGCAGTTGCGCCGAGGTCATGGCCACCGCCGATTCGCTCACCGGCCAGTACCTCGGCGGCGCGCGCCGCATCGCGGTGCCCACGCGCCGCACCCCGTGGCTGCCCGTGGTGAAGTCGGACGGGGCGGCGAAAACCGCGCCCGTCAAGCAGCGCTTCCCGCCCAGCCCGGCCGCCGAGCGCCGTGCCGCGCGCGAAGCCGTGCACCAGGCCACTCTGGGCGAATTGCAGGAAATCCGCGTGATCCGCGCCAGCGGCCACAACCTCAAGGGCGTGAGCGTGGCCTTCCCCGTGGGCCTGTTCACCTGCGTCACCGGCGTCTCTGGCTCCGGCAAGTCCACCCTGGTGAACGACACGCTGTACGCCGCGGTGGCGCGCACCCTGTACCGCTCGCACGACGAGCCGGCGGCGCACGAAGCCATCGAAGGCATCGAGCATTTCGACAAGGTCATCAACGTCGACCAGTCGCCCATCGGCCGCACGCCGCGCAGCAACCCGGCCACCTACACCGGCCTGTTCACCGGCATCCGCGAGCTCATGGCCGAGATGCCGACCGCGCGCGAGCGCGGCTACGGCCCGGGCCGTTTCAGCTTCAACGTGGCCGGCGGCCGCTGCGAGGCCTGCCAGGGCGATGGCGTGGTCAAGGTGGAGATGCACTTCCTGCCCGACGTCTACGTGCCCTGCGAGGTCTGCCACGGCCAGCGCTACAACCGCGAGACGCTGGACGTGCAGTACAAGGGCCGCAACATCGCGCAGATCCTGGACATGACGGTGGAGCAGGCGCACGCCTTCTTCAGCGCCGTGCCCACGCTGCACCGCAAGCTGCAGACCCTGCTCGACGTGGGCCTGTCCTACATCCAGCTCGGCCAGAGCGCGACCACGCTCTCGGGCGGCGAGGCGCAGCGCGTCAAGCTCGCGCTCGAACTCAGCAAACGCGACACCGGCCGCACGCTCTACATCCTCGACGAGCCCACCACGGGCCTGCACTTCGCCGACATCGAGCTGCTGCTCAAGGTGCTGCACCAGCTGCGCGACGCGGGCAACACCATTGTGGTGATCGAACACAACCTCGACGTCATCAAGACCGCCGACTGGGTGATCGACATGGGTCCCGAAGGCGGTTCGGGCGGCGGCACCGTGGTGGCCACGGGTACCCCGGAGCAAGTGGCCGCCGAGCCCGCGAGCCACACCGGCCGCTATCTGCGGCGCTTGCTGGCGCGCTGAGCGCCGGCGCGCGGCAGGGTCAGAAAAGGCTTGCGAGCAGCGCAGCCGCCGTGCCCCACATCATGAGGGCGACCATGCCGTCCAGAGCGCGCCAGACGCGCAGCGAATTCAGCCGGCGGCCAAGCCAGAAAGCGGCCGCGCCCAGGGCCAGGAACCACACCACCGAGCCGGCCGCGGCACCCGCGCCGAACATCGCGCTGCTCTGCCCGTAGGCGAGCGAGGCGGTGCCGATGAGCACGGCGGTGTCGAGCCATGCGTGCGGATTGAGCCAGGAAAAGGCCAGCGCCGACAGCACGGCGTGGCGGCGCGATACCGGTGGGGTCGCGGGCGCATCGATGGGCGCGATGGCCTCTGCGGCCACGCTGGCCAGTGCCTCGGGACGCAGGAAGCGCTGGAACGCCCGCCAGCCGTACACCGCGAGGAACAGCATGCCCGCCCCGATCAAGGCGCCATGCAGCTTGTCCGACAGGCCGCCGAGCTGCGCCAGTCCCAGCACGCCCAGGCCGATGAGCACGATGTCGGCCCCGGCGCACACCGCCACCGTGAGCCACAGGTGCTGGCGCTGCAAGCCCATGCGCAGCACGTGCGCGTTCTGCGGACCGATGGCCATGATCAGCGAGATGCTCAGCACCATGCCGGCGGTGAAGGTGGGAAAGGCGAGGGCCATGGGAACTCCGGTGCAAGGATGTCTGGGTATCGATCGGGAAAGCAGTCAGGGCTGTTCGCCACGGTGCCCAGTGTGCGCCGGATGCCTGGGGAATCAAAGAAAGATAACTTAAACTTCAATCACTTAAAAAATAATTGAGTGATCCATGCTGGATGCCCGCCAACTCGAAGCCTTTGCCGCCGTGGTGGAGCACGGCGGCTTCGGTCCGGCCGCGCGGGCCCTGTCGTTGACGCTGGCCGCGGTGTCGCTGCGCATCAAGTCGCTCGAAGCGGCGCTGGGCCAGCGCTTGCTGGTGCGGGGCAAGCAGGTGCGGGCCACGCCGGCCGGGCAGGCTTTGCTGGTCCATGTGAAGCAGGTGCGCATGATGGAGGGCGACCTGCTGGATGGCCTGCAGGGGCGCGAGGCGCCATCCGGCGCGCGCTGGCGCAGCCTGAGCGTGGCCATCAATGCCGACTCGGTGGCGAGCTGGTTCCTGCCCGGCGTGGCGCCCGCGCTGCGGCGCCACCGCCTCCTGCTCGACATCGTGATCGATGACCAGGACCACACCCACGGTGCGCTCAAGAGCGGCGACGTGATGGGCTGCGTGACCACGCTGGCCGAGCCCATGCGTGGCTGCGTGGCCGAGCCGCTGGGCGTGATGCGCTACCGCTGCGTGGCCGCACCCGAGGTGGTGCAGCGCTGTCGCACTCCCGGCGGGACCGTGTCGCCGCACAAGCTACTGTTGCAGCCAGCGATCATCTTCAACCGCAAGGACGCCTTGCAGGACGCATTCCTGGCCCAGCACTTCGGGTTGCAACAACCCCACTATCCACGCCACTTCGTGCCGGCTGTGGAAGCATTTGAAAAGGCCATCGAACTGGGCCTGGGCTGGGGCATGGCGCCCGAGCAGCATCTGTTGCATCGCTCGCGCTCGCAGGAGTTGCTGCCTGGCACCACGGTGGATGTGGTGCTGTACTGGCAACACTGGGCGCATGAACCATCGTCGGCGCAGCGGCTCACGGCGGCGGTGAAGGCCGCAGCGCGCGAGCATCTGAGGCCCATGGCGTAGATGTATCCCGCCTGAGGCCGGCGACCTGTGCCGATTTGCTTAGAGCCTGTTCACGATCTACAAGGGGCCGCCAAGTGTTCCGCGCCGCCAAGGCCGCGCAGCACTGCATTCCCCCATTGAAGTCCCCCTGTTTTCACACCTTCTCAGGGCGCGAAACTTCCGCCGCGGTTTCCGAAGGCAAAAACAGCAAGCTGCGGGGTACGAGATAACGGGCCCCGTGCGGCGCCGTCCACTCCAAACGGATTTCCCCCATGTCTGGTCTGACGTCGCTCAGCTCAAGCAAGATGGGATAGAAGCGGCCGATCGACAAATCAATGGGGTCCGAAGAGGGTGCACCAGGACCCGCCACGGTTTGTTTGGCGACGCTGATGCTTAAGCCCCGAGCATCGGCGTGAAATCGATACTTTCCCGTCAAAGGCGCCTTGATCCAACCGGTCCATCGCACGGAACGAGGCCGCGAGCCAGACATGCTGTCCGGCCAGGCCAGCGAGCCGTCAAAGAACACGGTGGAGTCAACCCTGACCAGCAATGGTTCCCCTTGTCCAATCTTGCCGGCGAAGTACTCGCCCCGTAGGCCCACGCCCACGGCATTTGCCGATGTACACATGTCGGCCCGCAACTCGGCACTTCGCAGATCGGGCGTCTGTGACGCATCCGAGTTTGCAGGAATCAAGGCATGTTGTCGTCTCCACAGCAAGCCCGCTCCAATCACGCTGGCAGCTACGAGCCCAATGCCAGCGGCCAATGCGTTCCGCCTTGAGCTTGCAGACGCGGAGGAGGATCTGTGCGGATTTGGCATGGTGAAATGGAAGCGTCAAATGGGCGGGCTTGCTCGGCCATCAAGAGCCGAAAACTGGCCGCACCCATTGGTTGCTCGGAAATGGCCTGAATATTCGAAGATGTTCACACGCTGTGGCGAGCAATGCAAGTGCCTTGGAGGTGCATGCAATGTGCTCGCTAAGGGAGGGCAAGCAACCAAAGGACATGCGACCTTGGCTTGACCAACACCAGAAAAGAAGCCATTCCTTGACGCAAGGAATGGCTTCTTGGCTGGCACAGACTGGCCGTGACCCGGCCCGTTCAGAACAAAGGCTTCGCTTCGCTTGTACCCGGTCAAGGGTCAGTAGATGGCGCGCCCGTCACCCAGGAGGTGCGACTTGCAGTCCAGGGCCTGGTTGTTGCAGGTGCGCACAAAGGCTTCCATCGCGTTCTGATCCCAGCCATTCCACCAATCGCCATGGGCAGAATAGCCCGCAGGACCCGAGTAGGTGTCTGAAGAGAGCCGCCAGTAGGACGCCTGGTTGGCCGATTTGACGGGATAGTGAATGTTGAAGGTGATCTGTGGCAGAGGCACGGGGTGCGATGCTGGGCACCCTGGCCGGCTCGGGTTGGCGTAAGCCATGTGGCTCTTGTGATCCGGGCTGTCCAGGTTCACGCCGTCCCAGCACTGGGGAAATTCGATCACCTGCACCACTTCATCGCCAACGCCACAGTTCGGAATGCTCGACCCTTGCCCGTTGCCGGCATTGCTACAGTGGTAGCTCCAAGCCGTTTGAGCATAGCGCGCTGCTGCCGTGGTGTTCTTCGGATCACCAGCGATCATGCGCAGACCGGCCGGGAAGGGGCGGACGCTGGAAGGCTGCACACCCAGGTAGCCCGTCTTGTAGTAGAAGTGCGAAATGTCGCTGGGCATCACCGCGAGATTGGTACGCGTATCGATCATTGCCGGAACCCAGTAGGCGGATCGATTGAGCGTGCCACCGCGGCAGGAAGAGTTGCCCGAGTTGCGAATGCTCTCGGCGGTGGAGTTGCCGGTTACCCCTGTATTGCCGAAAAAGGTATGCAAGTGGGACTTGCCTGGCTGGCCGGGGAAAACAATGGGGTCGTCATAGGCCATGTGCGTGGGCGCGCAGACCGTGCGGAAAGCGCCTATACCGTCGCCTGATCGCGAGGCCACCTCGGACGTGGACCGCACGTCGCGAGTAGCGCTGCCAGCAGAGAAGCCGGAGGTCAGCGGTAGACCGATCCCCCCCGATGGTGCAGGTGCAGGCGCAGGCGCAGGCGCAGGCGCAGGCGCAGGCGCAGGCGCAGGCGCAGGCGCAGGTGCAGGTGCTGGTGCTGGTGCTGGTGCTGGTGCTGGTGCTGGTGCTGGTGCTGGTGCTGGTGCTG
>CAZFOT010000162.1:0-2491 GCA_964520365.1 uncultured Hydrogenophaga sp. | reverse complement strand
GAGCTGGAGCCGGAGCCGGAGCCGGAGCCGGAGCCGGAGCCCCTGAAGCGCTATCGGATTCCGACCCGCCGCAGCCGGCGAGCATGCCGACCGCCAGCAACGAGGCTGCGAGGTGGCTGAGCATGTGAGGACGTGTCGCGGGGGCTGCTTCGGAGCGAGGGGGTGGCATGGGAGTCCTTCAGGACAGAGGTTCAATCTCGCTCGACCGGGAAAGTCAGGCGCCATCCCCGATGATCCCGAAACGGGTCCGACAGCAATGGAACGGTCATGCTGAAGTTGTTGCGAGATCGACCACAGTGGTAACCAATTACTACGCATGGTCCATGTATGGCGAGGAGGGGATCAGAATCACGGCCTTGACGACAGGCTCGTGTCAGCACCCGATGGCCGTCACCCCGCGTTCACCTTTCCTCTTGTCACGGCGCAGCGTGCTGGGCGTTTGCGCTGTTGCGTGGGTTGGCGGCATGGTGCGCAGCGACGTGCGCCGCGATGATGGCGCGGTGTCCCGCGAGCAGCTTGCCGCCCACGAATTGGCGCGCGCTGCGCATCGCGTCCAACTGTGCAGCGGCCGCATCGCGGCAGGCGTCGGGCTGCGCGGTGAGTACTTTGCAGGGGAGCACTTCACTGGCGAGCGGCTACTGGAGCGGGTCGATCCGGGCGTGGACCTGAACCGTTCCCTCGACTGGCCGCCGTCGATGCCGATGCAGCGCCCGCGGTCGGTGCGCTGGTCTGGATGGATCAAGCCACCGTTGTCCGGCCTGTACCGTTTCCACCTGGAAGGTGTGGACGGCCGGGTGACGGTCGCGAACCAGCGCCTGCTGGGCGAGCCCGCATCGCCTGATGCCGCCGTTGAGTTGGCGGCCGGGCGCTTCTACAGCGCGCGCGTGGAGGTCCCCAGCTTGCCGGCCGACAAGCCCTTGCGGCTGGAATGGACGGCGCCGCATGGCGCGCGCTTCCTGGTACCGCGTGCCTTGCTTTACCTGCCGAGCGAGACGGTCGCGGCTGCGCGCGGCTGACGTCTCGCCGGTGCGTGCTCAGGGGGTGGGCAAGGGACGCGGCTTGCCGTCGAGGTCGATGGCCACATAGGTGAGGCTGGCTTCCGTCACCTTCACCACCTCCAGGTTTGCCGGATTGCGCTCGGCGAACACCTCGACGCGCACGGTGATCGAGGTGCGGCCCACGCGCTCCACGCTGGCGTAGAAGCTCAGCAGGTCGCCGATGGAGACGGCCTGCTTGAACACGAACTGGTTCACGGCCACGGTGGTGATGCGGCCTTTCGCGATGCGCGCTGGCAGCACCGAGCCCGCCAGGTCGACCTGCGCCATGATCCAGCCGCCGAAGATGTCGCCGTTTCCGTTGGCGTCTGCCGGCATCGGCATGACGCGCAGGACGAGGTTCTGGTCGCTGGGCAATGTCGTGGGGAGAGTCGAATCGCTGGCAGACATGGGAGGCAAGGCATGTGGCGGGTTGTCGGGCATTGTCCGCCACGTGCCCGCGATTGACGAGTCCGGCCTATCCTTGCGCCTTTGCCAGGACGCCCTCCGCCGGGCCACCCCGCTTTCATGCGCCCCTCTGCATCCCGCTTGCCTGTTGCCACCGAAGAAAGTCCTGAAGAGGCGGCCAAGCGCTCGGACTGGCGCACGCTAAGCAAGTTGTTTCCCTACCTCTGGCAGTACCGCGGGCGCGTGGCCTTGGCGTTGCTGTTCATGGTGGGTGCGAAGATGGCCAACGTGGGCGTGCCGCTGCTGTTGAAGGCGCTGGTCGACGGCCTCTCGATCCCTGCCGGCGATGCACGTGCGGTGCTGGTGGTGCCCGTGGGCCTGTTGCTTGCCTACGGTGCACTGCGTCTGAGCACCTCGCTGTTCACCGAGCTGCGCGAGTTGGTGTTCGCCAAGGCGACCGAAGGCACGGCCCGGCAGATCTCGCTGGGCGTGTTCCGGCATCTGCATGCGTTGAGCCTGCGCTTTCACCTCGAACGGCAGACGGGCGGCATGACGCGCGACATCGAACGCGGCACGCGCGCCGTGCAGACGCTGGTGTCGTACTCGCTGTACAGCATCGTGCCGACGCTGATCGAGGTGGGGATGGTGCTGACCGTTCTGGCGCTGAAGTTCGATGCGGCATTTGCCTGGATCACGCTGGCCGCATTGACGGTGTACATGGTGTTCACGGTCACGGTGACACAGTGGCGCACCCAGTTCCGCCGCCACGTGAACGAGCTGGATTCGGCGAGCCACACGCGGGCGATCGACGCGCTGCTGAACTACGAAACCGTCAAGTACTTCAACAACGAGGCCTTCGAGGCCCGCCGCTACGACGAAGGCCTGGAGCGCCTGCGCCGCGCGGCGTTGAAATCGCAGACCACGTTGTCGCTGCTCAACACGGGGCAGCAGCTCATCATCGCGGCGGGGCTGGTGGCGATGCTGTGGCGGGCGACGATCGGCGTCACCGAGGGGCGCATGACGCTGGGAGATCTTGTCATGGTCAATGC
>CAZFOT010000161.1:0-7947 GCA_964520365.1 uncultured Hydrogenophaga sp. | reverse complement strand
GCCGAGCGCATGCAGTGGACGGCCTCGGGCGAGGTCGTGCTCATGACCATCCTCGGCGGCGTGGGCACGGCGCTCGGGCCGGTGCTGGGCGCCGCGCTCATCAAATACCTGGAAAACATCTTCTCCGCCTTCAACAGCCAGACGCTCCACGCCTTCTTCTCTTTCCTGCCCGATCCGGTGGAGAACGTCGTGGTGTCGGTGACGCAGTTGTTCGTCGGCGAAGGCTGGCACCTGACGCTGGGCGTGATGTTCATGGTCATCGTCATCTTCCTGCCGGGTGGCGTGATGGAAGGTATCCAGCGCATCGGCCGCAGGCTTCAACGCCGCAAGGCCGCGCCCGCACTGCCCGAACCCCGCACCGCCCCCGCCAGCCCGAGTACGACCTGAGGCCCCGAAAATCATGTCCATTCTTCATGTCAAAGGCGTCAGCAAAAGCTTCGCCGGCCTGAGAGCCCTGAACGACGTCAACCTCGCCATCGAGGAGGGTGGCGTCCACGCCATCATCGGTCCCAACGGCGCGGGCAAGTCCACGCTGCTCAACTGCTTTGTCGGCCGCCTCACCCCCGACTGTGGCTCGGTCACGTTCGACGGCAACTCGCTGATCGGCCTGCAGCCGCACGAGATCAACCAGGCCGGCGTCGTGCGGGTGTTCCAGACGCCCGAAATCTTCGGCGACCTGACCCTGCTCGAAAACGTCGTCATTCCGGCGCTGGCGCGGCGCGACGGCGCCTTCATGGTCAACGCCTGGTCGCGCACCGACCGCCAGGCCGAGGTGCTCGAGCGTGCCGAAGGCATGCTCCATGACGTGGGCCTGGCCGCCAAGCGCCACCACGTCGCCAGCAACCTCTCGCGCGGCGACAAGCGCCGCCTCGAACTGGCGATGTGCCTGGTGCAGGAGCCGCGCCTGCTGCTGATGGACGAGCCCACGGCCGGCATGTCGCGCGCCGACACCAACAACACCATCGACCTGCTGCAGCGCATCGGCGACGGCAAGGTCACCAAGGTGATCATCGAGCACGACATGCACGTGGTGTTCTCGCTGGCCAGCCGCATCAGCGTGCTGGCGCAAGGCACGGTGATCGCCGAGGGCGAGCCGCAGGCCATCAAGAGCGACGAGCGCGTCAAGGAAGCCTATCTGGGAGGAGCCCACCTGTGAGCAACGTTGAGACACCCGAGCGCACGGCCGCTCACCCCGGCGCGGCGGCCCCCGCCGCCTACTTCTCCTGCCGCAACCTGCACGCCTACTATGGCGAAAGCTACGTGGTGCAGGGCGTCGGCTTCGATGTCCACGAGGGCGAAATCGTGGCGCTGCTCGGGCGCAACGGGGCGGGCAAGACATCGACCCTGCGCACCATCGCCCGTCTGGGAGACCCGCAGCTCAAGAGCGGCGAGATATGGCTTGACCAGCAAGCGCTGCACAAGATGTCCGCCTGGCAGGCGGCGCGCAGCGGCGTCGGCCTGGTCCCCGAAGACCGCCGCATCATCGCGGGGCTGACGGTCGAGGAAAACCTGCAGCTGGCGCAGATCGAGGGACCGCGCGGCTGGTCGATCGAGCGCCTGTACGAGCATTTCCCGCGGCTGGCCGAGCGCCGCAGGCAGGAAGCGGTCACCATGTCCGGCGGCGAGCAGCAGATGCTGGCCGTGGCCCGCGCGCTGGCCCGCGACGTCAAGCTTCTCCTGCTCGACGAGCCCTACGAGGGGCTGGCGCCCGTGATCGTGCACGAGATCGAGAAGATCCTCGAAGAAATCAAGAAGCTGGGGTTCACCACCATCATCGTCGAGCAGAACGCCATCGCGGCGCTGCACCTGGCCGACCGCGCGCTGATCCTGGACATGGGCGAGATCGTGTTCGACGGCACGGCCCAGGCCGTCATCGACAACGCCGATTTGCGCCACCAGTACCTGGCGATCTGAGCGCCCCCGCGCGCGCCTTCGGCGCGGGCGGGCCGCCGCCACTGACTCAATTTGTTACGCATGCGGGGCGATCCAGCGCCCTGCGAACGGTGACGCCAGGCCGATCTTCATCGGCCTGCAGGCCTTGAAAATTCAGGGCATCTTGCTCCTCTTTTGAATGAACGTGGCGCCGGACCGAGGGGCTGCGGGAGTCATTGGTTTTGTGGATGCGGGCGCCAAGGCACCGTCCTACAGTGGTCGCGTGTGGAGGCTGACCGCCGCGGAGATGCCGGTGAATCCGGCGGTGGTCCACGCAATCCCCAACCCACGACCGGCGCTCTTGAACTCCAAGGAGTACAGCCATGAAGATGGACCCTAAGGCGGCTGGTGCAATGCGCGCCAGCGGCCGCCGCCTCTATGAAGCCGTTGCCAACGACCCGGAACTCGGACCCCTGGCGGCATTGCCGGGCAAATGGGTGAGCCAGGGGCTGGGCTGGAACATGATCGCGCTGCCGTTCGAGGCGGCTGGCGCGCCGCCGTTTCGCCTGCTGCTCAACCAGTACGACGAAGAGCTTGAGTTCACGCTGGTGGACAAGGCCGTGCCCAATCGCGGCATTGAAGGCACCCCGCCGGCCGAGAAAGACCAATTGGTCGTGACCCTGGACTACCAGCAGTCCATCCGCCAGGTGGCGGCGGAGGACTTTCCTGTCAGCGGCAAGGCGGGTGGACCCGGCCTGGCCATTCACCACGAGCCAGGCCTCTGGCTCTACATGATCAACCACGTCGAGAACGAGGTCGACGTGGGCCGGCTGTCCACCATTCCCCACGGCAACTCGGTGCTGGCCCTTGGCACTTCGGACCTCATCGAATCGCCGGACACCACCACCCTCATCCCCGACATCAGCGGCTTGCCCATCGGCCTCGCCGACACCGACATCGACGATCCGAACAACCGCTACCTCGCGCCCTACAAGCGCTTCAAGGACGCGCCGTTCATGGGCACGGTGGCCGGCGTGCCGGGTTTCCCGGGCTTCGATCCGGTGGCCCCCGCCGGCCTGCTCAAGCTCGCCTTGCAGGGCGTGCAGGTGAGGCGGACCACGGTGCTGGCGGTGGATACGGCCACACAAACCGGAGGCATCTCCAACATTCCGTTCGTGGTGCAGCAGGCCGATGCCCGGCGCATGGTCTCGACCTTCTGGATCCACGAGCTGGCCGGCACCGATGCAGCGGGCAAACCCAGGTTCCTGATGCAGTACCTGCAGGACGTGGCACTGGATTTCTTCCCGCGAACGGACGGCCAGCCCGGCCTGATCCGCTGGCCTCACGTGAGCATCAACACGCTCGAGAAGGTGAATTGAGTCCGGTCCTCGGGGCGTGGCGGCGCGATCAGCCCCACACCACCGAGCGCATCGACAGCGACGCCATGTCGAACACCTCGTTGAAGTAAGCGGGCGCTTCTTCGGCATGCGCCGCGCCGGCGGCGTACAGCAGGGGCAGGTAGTGCTCCCAGGTGGGGTGGGCGTTGGCCGCGAGCGCGGCGTTGCGCTGGAAGTCGCTCAGGGCGTCGAGGCGGCCATGATCCAGGTGTTCGGTGGTGAGCCGGTCGAACTCGATCGCCCAGTCGTAGGCCTGGTCGCCCGGTGTGCCCTGGCGCATGGCGCGCAGGTTGTGCACGATGTTGCCGCTGCCCACGATGAGCACGCCGTGTTCGCGCAGGGCGCGCAACTGCTGCCCCAGGGCCGCGTGCTCGGCGGGCGGGCGGCTGTAGTCCATGCCGAGCTGGATCACCGGAATGCTGGCGTCGGGGAACATGGGCTTGAGCACCGACCAGGCGCCATGGTCCAGGCCCCATTCGCCGGTGTCCAGGTCCAGCGGCTGGCCGGTGTGGGGCTGGCGCACCGCCTCGCCAATGGCCCGCGCGGCGGCCGGGTCGCCGGGGGCGGGGTACTGCTGGTCGAACAGGGCCTGGGGAAAGCCGCCGAAGTCGTGGATGGTGCGCGGCGCGGCCATGGCGGTGAGCTGCCAGCCGCGCGTGAGCCAGTGGGCCGAGATGCACAGGACCAGGCGCGGGCGGGTTGGCCGCGCCAGCAGTTCGGCACCCAGCGCCTGCCAGCTGCGCCGGAAGGCGTTGTCCTCGATGGCGTTCATGGGGCTGCCGTGCCCCAGGAACAGCACCGGCATGCGTTCGGTGGCGGGCAGGGTGGCCAGGTGGTCCAGGGCGGTGGCGGGTGGCATGGCGCTCTTCTCCAGTGGGGTGGGGCCGGAAGACCGAGCATAGTCAAAATGCGGGGTGTTTGCAGGGGCGCCGCCATCGTTGCCGCGCCCCTGCCCGAACGGTCCTCGTCGATCGAATGCAAAAAAACCTATGAACCGCCTGACGCTGGAGCGCCATCAGGTCTGGCTGTACCTGCTGGCCATCGGGCTGGGCCTTTGGGCCGGCACGGCATGGCCCGACAGGGGACCGGTCCTGGAAGCCCTGCTGTGGCCCACGCTGGTGCTGCTGCTGTTCGCGACCTTTCTGCAAGTGCCCCTGCTGCACGTGCGCGACGCGCTGCGCGACCGGCGCTTCGCCGCCGCGGTGCTGCTGGGCAACTTCGTTTTGCTGCCCTTGCTCGTCTGGGGGCTGGTGCTGTGCTTTCCGCTCAACCCGGCCATGCGCCTGGGGGTGCTGCTGGTGCTGCTGGTGCCTTGCACCGACTGGTTCATCACCTTCTGCCAGCTGGGCCGGGGCGATGGGGCGCGGTCGATCGCGGTGACGCCGCTCAACTTGGTGCTGCAGTTGCTGTTGCTGCCGGTCTATCTGTGGTTCATGGCCGACGCCGCCGCCCTGGCCTCATGGAGCGCGGCCGCGCTGGCGCCGGCGCTGCTGGTGGTGCTGTGCCCGCTGGCGATGGCCGCTGTGGCCGAGCGGATCATCGAAGCGCACGCCAGGGCAGAGCGGGTGCGTGCCGCGCTGGCCTGGTGGCCCGTGCCCTTGCTGGCGCTGGTGGTGCTCCTGGTCGCGGGTGCCCAGGTGGGCGCCGTTCGGGGGGCGCTGGCCGAGTTGCGCGCCGTGCTGTTGCTGTTCGCGCTGTTCCTGCTGCTGGCCGCCTTGCTGGCCAAGGGCGTGGCGGCGGCGCTGCGCCTGCCGGCTGGTCAGGGGCGCACGCTGGCCTTCAGCCTGGGCACGCGCAATTCCTTCGTGGTGCTGCCGCTGGCCCTGGCGCTGCCCGCCGGCTGGGAAGCCGCGGCCGTGGTCATCGTGGCGCAGTCCCTGGTGGAACTGTTCGGCATGGTGTTGTATGTGTGGCTGGTGCCGCGCTACCTGTTCCGGTAGGGGGTGTCCTGTCCCTTTCTAGGTGTTTTCCGTGGGGTTGCGCTTGTTTTCTTTGTCTCAGCGAGACAAAGAAAACAGGTGCGCCGCCGGTCGCACATCCCGGCAATGCCACGCAAGAGAAAACACCAGGACGACGCCAGGAACACCTCGAAAGAGGTAGGTGTCAGGCCCTCAGAAAACCCTGGCTCGGGCCACGACCCGGCTGGCGCTGGTAGGTGACGCCGTTCTGCGGCGGCAGCAGGCTGCCCACGGCGCGCTGGCTGCGGGCACCGGCGCGGATGACGGCCTGGCGCAAATGGCTGAAGCGCCGGGCGGCGGCGTGCAGGTCCTCGCGCACGGCAGGGCCTTGCGATGCGAGTTCCACCCGGCTCAGCAGCTTCTGCAGCACGGCCTGCACCTGGGCGCTGGCCTGTTCGACGGCGAGCGCATCGTCCTTGAGCAAGGCGCCTTCGAGCGCGTCGAGTCCTTCATGCAGCGAAGCGATCCAGGCTTCGGGGGTGGCGGTCGCCGCAGTGTTCATGCGAGGGTTGTCCTGTGGAAGGGAAATCAGCCGCGATGGGCGCTGCCGCTGAGCATTTCGGCGGCGTTGGACAGCATCTTGTCGGCGATGGCTTCGGCGTTGACCTGAAACGTGCCGTTGGCGATCGCCAGCTTCATGGCCTCGACCTTTTCGGCGTTGAAGACATCGTTGCCGCCCGATCCGGCAGCCGAGAGGGCCTGGGTGGTGGAGGCGGAAAGGCTCACCGTCACGCCGGGCTGCGCAGGCTTGGCCTGTGCGGCGGCTCCGGCGGCCAGTTCGGCACCCGCGGCCGGCTTCTCGGCCACCTTGTGGGGGCCTCCGGCGACGGATCCGATATAGGAATCAGGTGATGAATCGACTTTCATTTCACTCTCCAGACCCTGCAGTCAGGGCGTTGTGGAATGACTATCGGCGAATATGGTGAGGTTCTTTAGGCTTTTTTGGTCGACTAAATCACAAAAACCTGAAATCGGGGTGGGCATTCCGTCACAAGGTGATTTCCACCACCTGGTCTTCGCGCACGGTACCGGTCACGACCTTGCCGCCGGCCAGGCGCACCCGCACCGACTGGCCCGGCACGCCGGCGCCCAGCGACTGGCCCGTGACCACCACGTGCAGGCCGCCGCCCGAGGTGCTCACGCGCACCTGCTCGCCCGGGCCGAAGGCCGGCACCGGGCGCACCATGTGCTGGCGCAGGGCCTGTCCCGGGCGCAGGGCGTACACCGCCTCGTGGCCGACCCAGAGTTCCGGCGTGCCCAGCACGCTGGCGTGCTGCTCCGCCCAGTCGATTTCGGCGATTTCGGCGTCTTCTTGAGCCAGGGGTGTGCCGGCCCGCACCGGCCGCACCAGCACCCAGGCCGGACCCCAGGCCTTGACGGTCACCGGCAGGAACACGTTCCAGCGCACCGGGCCTTCGAGGCAGCGCAGGCCCACGCGGCTGCGGCCCCACAGGCGCGTGCCCGGCGGCAGATAGGGTTCGACGCGCGCGCAGGGCGCCAGGCGCAGCCGGGCGTCCAGGGCGCCGAGGATCACCTCCGGTCGCAGCACCTGGGCGCCTTCGCGGCCCAGGCTGGCGTCCAGCGCGGGCTGCAGCCAGTCCATGGCCACCTGCTCGATGCTGGCGCTGTCGGCCGCGGGCAGGCTGGGGTTGTGCTGCACCGTGACCTGCGCCTGCGCGCCGGCGGCCAGGAGGCCGGCCAACGCGGCCAGCAGGCGGGGCAGAAAGGCGTGGGAGGGGGGTGTGATGGTCATGGCCGGGCTCCGTGCATGACGCACTGTAGGCCCGGGCCTTGCGCGCCAAAGCAGGGAAATGCCGCGGAAAGCGGCGCTTGTTCCGGACATCGAAGGCCCTCAAGTTTTCCCATACTTGCCCTCAACCCGGTGAAAGCCCGTGCTTTGACCGACCCCGCAACCCCCGCCCGGAGGCGCACATGCTTGAACAGATGACCGCGAGGCTGGACTTCCACTCCAACGCCCTGCTGCTGCGTTCGCAGCGCCAGCAGGTGATCGCCAGCAACATCGCCAACGCCGACACTCCCGGTTACGTCGCGCGGGACTTCGACTTCGCGCAGGCGCTCAAGAGCGTCTCGGGCGGCGCGGCCGGCGCCAGCGTGAGCGTGACCAACGGCCGGCACCTGCGCCTGGGCGCCACCGACGCGCGCAACCCGGCCATGGCCTACACCGTGCAGACCCAGCCCAGCCTGGACGGCAACTCGGTCGACCTCGACCGCGAGCGCGCCAGCTTCGTGGACAACACCATCCGCTACGAGTCCACGCTGCGCTTCATCAACGGGCATGTGAAGACCATGCTCAGTGCCATCCAGGGGCAGTAGAGATGACCCCCCGCATCGCCTTCGGCGCGCCTTGCAGGCCGCAGCATCGCCAGAGTCGATGCCTCTTCGGACTGTCCAAGCCTGCGCAGGCAGGCTTGGAGCCGCAGCCCTCAGCCCCCCTGGGAGGGGGGCAACACCAGCGGCCCGGCAAAGCCGGTTCCGCGGTGTTTCTGGACGCTGGGCGTGCTTGCGCGCCTGCGTGTCCTTCCTGAAAGGAGCTTGTATGTCCATGTTTTCGATCTTCAACGTCTCGGGCAGCGCGATCAGCTCGCAGTCGCAGCGGCTCAACGTCGTGGCGTCGAACCTGGCCAACGCCGACGCCGTGGCCGGCCCCGACGGCCAGAGCTACAAGGCGCGCCACATCACCTTCCAGACCGTGCCCATGG
>CAZFOT010000160.1:0-7970 GCA_964520365.1 uncultured Hydrogenophaga sp. | reverse complement strand
CGACGGTCAGCACCAAGTACGGCATGGTCAAGACCGATCACATCCTGTTCATCGCCAGCGGCGCTTTCCACCTGTCCAAGCCGAGCGACCTGATTCCCGAGCTGCAGGGCCGGTTCCCGATCCGGGTGGAGCTGCAGTCGCTTTCCGTGGACGATTTCGAGGCCATCCTGACCCAGACCCATGCGTCGCTGGTGCGCCAGTACCAGGCCTTGCTGGCCACCGAAGGCGTGACGCTCGCCTTCGATCCCGAGGGGATCCGGCGCCTGGCCGAGATCGCCTGCGATGTGAACGAACGCACCGAGAACATCGGCGCTCGCCGCCTGTCCACGGTGATGGAGCACCTGCTGGACGAAGTCAGCTTCGATGCCACCCGCCTGCAGGGGCAGGCCATCACGGTGGACGCGGCGTATGTGGACGGCCGGCTGGCCGAACTCAGCCGCAACGAGGATCTCTCGCGCTACATCCTCTGATCACCCCCCTGCGCCGCTTCGCGGCTTCCCCCCTCTGTTGCACGCCGCTTTGCGGCGCTTCGAGGGGGGACGGCACCTACGGCCGGGCCAAGCCCGTTCCGTGGTGCCCCTGGACAAAGGCGCGCTGCTTGAGCGTATCTTTTGTCTTTTCTGTCGTGCTCGCCTGCGCGTTTGGGCACTGACAAGCCTTGCCGGCCATCGGCGAGTTACAAAGACTTGCGCCCTGTGGGGTTTTGATGCTTCACATGCAGTGCCTTTTGTAAGTGCTTGCTTTTGCTTCACTTTTTGCATTTTATCACTCGCGATTTCTGTGCTAAGTGATTGATTTCATTGCGAAAAGAATCCGATGGCACTCTTGCGGTCCTTGGTTTTCCTGCTACAGTGGTAGAAAGTGCAATTAAGTGGTGAAAAGTGTCTTTTTAAGGCTCGCCAGTGTTCCAGGGTGCTTCCTCTCTCAATCTCGATGCCAAGGGTCGGCTGTCCGTGCCGACCCGGCATCGTGACGCCCTGAGCGAAAGCAACGGCCAACTGACCATCACCAAGCACCCCCATGGCTGCCTGATGATTTTCCCCCGCAGCGAGTGGGAGCGTTTTCGCGAGCGCATCGCAGCGCTGCCCATGCAAGCCCAGTGGTGGAAGCGCATCTTCCTGGGCAACGCCATGGACGTCGACATGGACGCCACCGGGCGCGTGCTGATCTCGCCCGAGCTGCGCGCTGCCGGGGGCCTGAGCAAGGAGGCTGTGCTGCTGGGCATGGGTGCCTACCTGGAGCTGTGGGATGCGCAGGCCTATGCCGCCCAGGAGGCCGAAGCCATGAAGGGTGAGATGCCGGATGTGTTCAAGGACTTTTCCTTCTGAGGCCGGCGGTGGGCGACACATGGACACACCAGACCGTGCTGCTGGAGGAGGCCGTCGATGCGCTGGCCATCCGACCGGAGGGGCACTACGTGGACGCGACTTTCGGCCGCGGCGGCCACTCGCGCCGCATCCTGTCGGCGCTGTCGCCGGCCGGGCGCCTGACGGTGTTCGACAAGGACCCGCAGGCGATCGAGGCAGCGACGCAACTGGCGCAGGCCGACGCGCGCGTCACGGTGCGGCACGAAGGCTTCAGGCACCTGGGGGAACTGGGGGACGGCAGCGCCGACGGGGTCCTGATGGATCTCGGTGTCAGCTCTCCCCAGATCGACGACCCCGCACGGGGTTTTTCTTTTCGCAACGACGGCCCGCTGGACATGCGCATGGACACCACGCGCGGACAGAGCGTGGCGCAATGGCTCGAGACGGTCGAGGTTTCCACTCTGGCGGAGGTCATTCGTGAATATGGCGAAGAACGGTTTGCTCAATCGATTGCAAAGGCGATTGATCGTCGCCGACAGGAACGGGGCCCTGTTCGAACCACCGGCGAGCTGGCCGAAGTCGTGGCTGGCGCGGTCAAAACCCGCGAGCCGGGCAAGGACCCTGCAACGCGCACATTTCAGGCTCTTCGGATTTTCATCAACGCCGAGCTTGAAGAGCTGCAACAAGCGCTAGCAGCCAGCCTGCAGGTGCTGCATCCAGGAGGGCAACTGGTGGTGATCAGCTTCCATTCGCTGGAAGATCGCATGGTCAAGCAGTTCATGGCGCGCCATTCGCGCGCCGTGGTGGATCGCCGCGTGCCTTTCGCGGAGCCTGCCGCCATGGCGCTGCGCCACGTGCGCCGCGTCAAACCCGGCGCGGCCGAGGTGCAGGGCAATCCGCGCTCGCGCAGCGCGGTGATGCGCGTGGCCGAACGGACCGGGACACTGCCATGATCCGCCTGAACCTCGTGCTGCTGGCGGCGGTGTTGGTCAGCGCCTTCTATCTGGTGCACACGCAGTACGAATCGCGTCGCCTGTACACGGCGCTGGACCGGGCGAAGGCGCAGTCGCGCCAGCTCGACGTCGAGTACGAACAGTTCATCGTGCAGCGCCGCGCCCAGGCCACGCCCGCGCGGGTGCAGCAGCTGGCCACCCGGCAGCTGCGGATGCGACCGGTCACGCCCGGCGTCACCCAGTACGTGGTCGTTCCCGAGGGGTCGGCGCCGGCGGCGCCCGATGCGCAGGAGGGCCGTCCATGAACCGCAGCATCAACTACGGCGCGAGCCCCTTGCTGGCGAGCAAGACGCCGGTATGGCGCAGCAGGTTCATCGTGATCGCCCTGGCGGCGGCGTTCGTCGGCCTGGGCGCGCGCGCGGCCTACGTGCAGGTGTTCGGCAACGATTTCTTCCAGCGCCAGGGCGAGGTGCGCTACGCCCGCACGCTGGAACTGCCCGCGAACCGCGGACGCGTGCTGGACCGCAACGGCCTGATCCTCGCTTCCAGCGTGGTGGCGCAAAGCATCTGGGCGATTCCGGAAGACGTGGACAAGAGCGACCCGAAGATCCGCGACCTGGCCAAGCTGCTGGGCATGCCGCTGGCGGAGGTGCGCAAGCGCCTGGCCAACGAGGACAAGACCTTCGTCTGGATCAAGCGCCAGGTGGACGAGCCGATCGCCAGGGAGATCGCCGCTCTGGGCATCAAGGGCGTCTACCAGCGCCGCGAATACAAGCGCCAGTACCCCGAGGGCGAGGCCGCCGCGCACGTGGTGGGCTTCACCAACGTGGAAGACCGCGGGCAGGAAGGCATCGAGCTGGCATTCAACCAGCAGCTCTCGGGCCGGGCCGGTTCGCGCCGGGTGATCAAGGACCGCCTGGGCCGTGTGATCGAGGACGTGCGCGACGTGGTGGTGCCGGTGGACGGCGCCGACCTCCAGCTCTCCATCGACAGCAAGATCCAATTCTTCGCCTACCAGAAGCTGCGCGAGGCGGTGCAGTCGAACAAGGCGCGCGCCGGCAGCGTGGTGGTGCTCGACACCCAGACCGGCGAGGTGCTGGCGCTGGCCAACTACCCGAGCTTCAACCCCAACCGCCGGGTCAACCTCAGCGGGGAACAGTTGCGCAACCGGGTGCTGACCGACAGCTTCGAGCCCGGCTCGACCATGAAGCCGATCACGGTGGCCATGGCGCTCGATGCGGGCCGTGTCCGGCCCACGACGGTGATCGACACCGCGCCGGGTTTCCACCGCATGGGCGGCTTCACCATTCGGGACACGCGCAACTTTGGCGCGCTGACCGTCGAGGGTGTGATACAGAAGTCCAGCAACGTGGGCTCGATCAAGATCGCGCAGAAGCTCTCGGCCCGGGAAATGTGGGAGACGTATACCGCGCTGGGGTACGGGCAGAAGCCGCAGATACAGTTTCCCGGCGCGGTCGCCGGCCGGCTCAGGCCGTGGGAGAACTGGAAACCGGTCGAGCAGGCCACCATGTCCTACGGCTACGGGCTCTCGGCGTCGCTGTTCCAGATGGCGCAGTCGTACACGGCCTTCACCAACGACGGGCGCGTGGTGCCGGTCACCATTCTCAAGGCCGACAAGAACGTCGAGGGCTTTCCCGTGTTTTCGCCGGAGACCGCTGCCGTGGTGCGCAAGATGCTGCAGCTCTCGGCCGGTCCCGGGGGAACGGGCCAGCGCGCGCAGACCAATGGTTACTCGGTGGGCGGCAAGTCGGGAACGGCGCGCAAGCAGGAAGGCAAGGGCTACGCCAAGGACAAGTACCGGGCCTGGTTCACCGGACTGGCGCCGGTGGATCGCCCGCGCATCGTGGTGGCGGTCATGATCGACGAGCCCCGCGGCAAGGAGTACTACGGCGGCGCCGTGGCCGCTCCGGTGTTCAGCGAGGTGGTGCAGCAGACCCTGCGCATCATGGGCGTGCAGCCCGACATCGATGTGAAGCCGCAGATCGTGGCCGAGGTGGTCGAGGAGTCGTTCTGATGATGGTCTTCGACACCCCCGAGACCGTGGCGCAGTGGCTGCGCGAGCGCGTGCCGGGCGCGCTGCGGGGCGACAGCCGCCAGGTGCGCGCGGGCGACGGGTTCGTGGCCTGGCCGGGCGCGGCCCGGGACGGGCGGCATTTCGTTCCCGCGGCGCTGGCGGCGGGCGCCGCGGCCATCGTCGTGGAGCAGGACGGCGCGGCGGATTTTGCATTCGGCGACCAGGCACCTGTCGCGGCCATCCGGGGTCTCAAGGCCCACGCCGGCCCGATCGCCAGCGCCTTCTGCCAGACCCCCAGCGCACGGCTCGACGTGATTGCCTTCACCGGCACGAACGGCAAGACCTCTTCGGCCTGGTGGATGGCGCAACTGCTCGGCGCCTGCGCTCGCCCGTGCGGCCTGGTGGGCACGCTGGGCATGGGGCATCCGCCGCTGGCCGGCGCCGCTGGCGACCTGGAGCCCACTGGACTGACCACGCCCGATCCGATCCACCTGCAGCACCGGCTGCGCCGGTTCGTGGACGAAGGCGCTCGGGCCTGCGCCATCGAGGCATCCTCCATCGGGCTGGTCGAAGGACGGCTCAACGGCACGCAGGTCAAGGTGGCGGTGTTCACGAACTTCACCCAGGACCACCTCGACTTCCATGGCGACATGGCCACCTATTGGGCGGCCAAGTCGATGCTGTTCGACTGGCCGGGTCTGGCGGCGGCCGTGGTGAACCTGGACGATCCTCGCGGCGCGGAGCTGGCGGCATCGCTGTCGGATCGCGGCTTCGATCTCTGGACGGTTGCCATCGAGTCGGGACCATCCGCTTCTGCGGCCAGGCTGGCCGGCCGGTATCTGGCCTTCACCGACCGGGGCATGCGGTGGGAGGTGGTCGAGCGCGATGCGCGCGGCGCCGAGATCGGATCGCACCCGCTGAGCCTGCCGATGGTGGGCGAATACAACGTGTCCAACCTGCTGGGGGTGCTGGCGGCCGCGCGCGCGTTGGGGGTTTCCATGGCCGATGCGGTGGCGGCCTGCGCTGCCCTCACGCCCGTGCCGGGTCGCATGGAGCCCGTGCTGGCGGGTGAAGGCGGTGCATCGGCTGCGCCCTGGGTGCTGGTGGACTACGCCCACAGCCCCGATGCGCTGGAGAAAGCCCTGCGGGCCCTGCAGCCCCTGGTCAGGCAGCGCGGCGGCGCGCTCTGGGTGGTGATCGGCTGCGGCGGCGACCGCGACCGGAGCAAGCGGCCGTTGATGGCCGCGGTGGCCGAACGCGAAGCGCGGCATGCGGTGCTGACCAGCGACAACCCGCGTTCCGAAGACCCCGGTCGCATCCTCCAGGACATGGTGGCTGGCCTGTCCCGCCCGCAGGTGGCCGAGGTGGTGGCCGACCGCGCAGCGGCCATTGCGCATGCCGTCGCACGCGCGCAGCCCGTGGACGTGGTGCTGGTGGCCGGCAAGGGCCATGAGGATTACCAGGAGGTGCAGGGCGTCCGGCGGCCGTTTTCCGACGTGGCCCAGGCCCGCGATGCGTTGGCGGCCCGGCAGCACCGCGCCGAAGGGAGGCCGGCATGAAGACCGTGGGCCAGCTCCTGCCGCGGCTCGCCGGCGCGCGCGTGGTCGGCCACCCCGACGGCGTGGCCATTGCCCGGGTGCACTCGGACACGCGCAGCCTGCGCGCGGGCGACCTGTTCGTGGCGCTCCAGGGCGAGCGTTTCGACGCGCACGATTTCCTGCCGCAGGCCAGGGCCCAGGGGGCGGTGGCGGCCCTGGCGCATGCGGGGCTCGCCGAAGCCGGCCTGCCCGGCGTGGAGGTGCCCGACACGCGCCGCGCACTGGGCGAACTGGCGCGGCTGTGGCGGGGCCAGTTCCAGTTGCCGCTGATCGCTGTGACCGGCAGCAATGGCAAGACCACGGTCACGCAGATGATCGCTTCCATCCTGCGCGCGGCCGCCGGCGAAGCCGCCCACGCCACGCAGGGCAACTTCAACAACGACATCGGCGTGCCGCTCACCCTGTTGCGCCTGAACGCGGCGCACCGACTGTCGGTGGTGGAACTGGGCATGAACCACCCCGGGGAAATCGCGGCGCTCGCCGCTATCGCACAGCCCACGGTGGCACTGGTCAACAACGCCCAGCGCGAACACCTGGAGTTCATGGCCAGCGTGGAAGCGGTCGCGCAGGAGAACGGCAGCGTGTTCGCTTCCTTGGCCGCTGGCGGCGTCGCGGTCTTTCCGTCCGACGATGCGTTCACGCCGCTGTGGCGCGGCCTGGCGGGCGGGCACCGCGCCGTCACCTTCAGCGACCGCGACGGCACGGCCGACGTGCGCGCGCTCAATGCCGTGTGGGAAGAGGGCGCCTGGGTGTTCTCGATCGCCACCGGCGGCGAGGAGTTGCCCTGCCGCTTGCGCATCGCCGGGCGGCACAACGTGCGCAACGCGCTGGCCGCCACGGCCTGTGCCCTGGCGGCCGGGGTGGCGCTGGCCGACGTGGTGCGCGGCCTGAACGCCTTCGAGCCCGTGGGTGGCCGCTCGCGCGCGCTGTCCCTGGTGTTGCCGCGCGGCGCGGTCACGCTGGTGGACGACACCTACAACGCCAATCCGGATTCGGTGCGCGCGGCGGTGGACGTGCTGGCCGAACTGCCGGCGCCCCGTTTGCTGGTTCTGGGCGACATGGGCGAGGTGGGCGCGCAGGGCCTGGACTTCCACATCGAGGTGCTGCGGCACGCCGCGTCGCGCGGCATCGGCAACGTGCACGTGGCGGGCGACTGGATGCGGCAGGCCGCGTCGGCCTTGCGGGCCGCGGGCGAGCCGGCGCCGGTGCACTGGCCCGACGTGCCTGCGCTGGCCGCCCATCTGGCGGATTGGGTGGGCGGCGCCGATGGCGCATCGCCCGTGCGCAGCGTGCTGGTCAAGGGCTCCCGGTTCATGGGCATGGAGCGGGTCGTGCACGCCCTGATGGCGCTGGGCGCGGCGGCGGAACCTCAAAAGAACAAGGACAACGTCCATGCTGCTTAGCCTGTCCATGTGGCTGCAAACCCTCTCGCCGGAATTCGGTTTCCTGCGGGTGTTCCAGTACCTGACCTTCCGTGCCGTGATGGCAGCCATGACGGCCCTGCTGGTGGGCCTGGTGGCCGGGCCTTTCGTGATCCGGCGGCTGGCCGCGCTCAAGATCGGCCAGCCGATCCGCGAGTACGCGATGCAGACCCACCTCAGCAAGGGCGGCACGCCGACCATGGGTGGCGTGTTGATCCTGTTCTCCATCGCCTTGTCGACGCTGCTGTGGTTCGACCTCTCCAACCGCTTCGTGTGGATCGTGCTGGTGGTGACGCTGGGTTTCGGCGCGATCGGCTGGGTGGACGACTGGCGCAAGGTGGTGCGCAAGGACCCCGAAGGCATGCGCTCGCGCGAGAAGTACTTCTGGCAGTCCGTCATCGGCCTGGTGGCCGCGTTCTACCTGGTGTTCAGCGTGTCCGAGACGAACAACCTGCGGGTGCTGCAACTGGCCTACGACTGGGTGGCCTCGGGCTTCACCATCGACCTGCCGCCCCAGGCCGGGCTGCTGGTGCCCTTCTTCAAGGAGATCAGCTACCCGCTGGGCGTGTTCGGTTTCGTGGTCATGACCTACCTCGTCATCGTCGGCTCCAGCAACGCGGTCAACCTGACCGACGGTCTGGACGGGCTGGCCATCA
>CAZFOT010000159.1:0-8061 GCA_964520365.1 uncultured Hydrogenophaga sp. | reverse complement strand
GGGGGACGGCATCTCGGGCCGGCGGAGCCGGACCCTTGATGCCCCTGGATGAAGGCACGTCTTGCCTGCGCTCCCTCTCCCGCTTGCGGGAGAGGGTCGGGGTGAGGGCCGCGAACGACCGACTTGTAGGGGTCACATGGCACTGCCACAATGTCCTGGCTTTCGGAAAAGGACCGCGCATGACCCCTCACCCGCCCTTCACGGTGCAACGCCTGTCCTGGCTGCGATGGAGTTGCACGACCGCCATCGGGCTCTCGCTGTGGTGCGCGGGAGCGGCGCTGGCGTTCGACGCGCAGGGCCATCGCGGCGCGCGCGGCCTGGCGCCCGAGAACACGCTGGCGGGCATCGAGCAGGCCCTTGCCATCGGTGTGAGCACGATCGAGATCGATGTGGTGCTCAGCGCCGAAGGCGTTCCGGTGGTCTCGCACGACACCACCCCCAACCCCGACATCACGCGCGACGCCAGCGGCCAGTGGCTCAAGGCGCGGGGCCGGCCCTTCCACGCCATGAGCCTGGCCGACATCGCCGGCCTCGACGTGGGCCGCATCAACCCGGGCAGCCGCTACGCCCGGGACTTCTCCAGCCAGGCGCCGCTCGACGGTGAACGCATTCCCACCCTGGCCGCCGTGTTCGAGCGGGTCAAGGCGCTCGGCGCCAGGCACGTGCGCTTCAACATCGAGCTCAAGCACAATCCCCTGCGCCCGGACGAGTCCCCGTCCCCGGCCGACTTCGTCCGCGCGGTGCTCGATGTCATCGACCGGCACGGCATGGCCACGCGTTGCACGCTCCAGAGCTTCGACTGGCGCGTGCTGCAGGCCGCTCAACAGGCCGCGCCCGACATGCCCCGGTCCTACCTCTCCGCGCAACGCGAACGCTTCGACACGCTGTCCAGTGGCGAATGGACCCACGGCCTGAAGCTCGCCGATTTCGATGACACGCCCGCGATGGTCGCGGCCGCCGGCGGCAAGCTGTGGTCGCCCCATTTCCGCGACCTCAGCCAGCCCGTGCTGGCGCGCGCGCGCGATCTCGGCCTGCGCGTGATCCCCTGGACCGTCAACGAAATCCCCGACATGGGACGCCTGATCGACTGGGGCGTGGACGGCATCATCACCGACTACCCCGACCGCCTGCGCACCGTCATGCAGCGGCGCGCCATGGCCTTGCCGCCACAGGTGGCGCCGCCGCCGGTCCAGAAGGCCGATGCCAGCGCCCCGGTGTCCACGCCCGCCCCCGTGCCGTTTGGCGTGGCACCCGACGTGAGATGAAACGCCCCCCACGGGAACCCCTGGCCGCCAGCCGCATCATCCATGTCATGCAAAGACGAACCCTGCTGACGGCGGCCACGGCCGCCCTGGCGCTGCCCGCGCTGTCGCTGGCCCGACCCGCCCTGCCCGTGCTGCAGGTCTGGAAAGACCCCCACTGCGGCTGCTGCAACGATTGGGTGGCCTACCTGCAGGCCGACGGCTTCCAGGTGCAGACCTTCGACACCGGCAACACGGCCGTGCGCAAGCGCCTGGGCCTGCCGGACAAGTACGGCTCCTGCCACACCGGCCTGATTGGCGGCTACGTGATCGAGGGCCACGTGAACGCGCCCGCGATCCGCCGCCTGCTGGCCGAAAAGCCGCAGGCGATCGGCCTGGCCGTGCCGGGCATGCCGGTGGGCAGCCCGGGCATGGACAGCGCCGTCCACGGCGGGCGCCGCGACCCCTACGACGTGGTGCTGGTGCGGCGCGACGGCTCCTCGAGCGTCTACCAGCACCACGCCGGCCAGGTCGGCGCACCCATGCGGTGACGAGCATCGAATCGGGGCCTGGACCGGCGGGTCAGCGGCCGGCAATGCTTGATATGGATCAACAGGCGGCATTTCACCCCGATACACGGCCTTTTCTTCTTGCCGGTCCTGCCGATACTGCATTTGTGAGATGCGCAAGGTGTGAGTGGGCGCACCCGCAGGCTCACGGCAAACACGCGAGGGAAGTCGATGCGCAACAACCAGCCTGTCACCCAGGAAGAATTCATCATTTCGGATGGCGTCACGCTCGTCTCCACCACCGATCTGCAAAGCCACATCACCTACTGCAACCCGTCCTTCGTGGCCGTGAGCGGCTACGAGCGCGACGAGCTGATCGGACAGCCGCACAACCTGGTGCGCCACCCCGAAATGCCGCCCGAGGCCTTCCGCGACATGTGGGAAACCCTCAAGAGCGGCTCACCCTGGTCGGCGCCGGTGAAGAACCGGCGCAAGAACGGTGACTACTACTGGGTGATGGCCAATGCCACCCCGATCGTCGAGAACGGCCAGGCCGTCGGCTACATGTCGGTGCGCACCAAGCCCACGCGCGAACAGGTGCAGCAAGCCGAGGCGCTGTACGCCAGGATGCGCGCCGAGCGCGACAGCGGCCACCCGACGGTTGCGCTGCGCCGCGGCCGCGTGGTGCGCACCGGCTTCATGGGCCGGCTGCAACGCATGGCCCAGCTCACGCCGGGCCGCATCATCGGCGGCGTGTGCGTGGGCCTGGCGCTCGCCGGACTGGCGATCGGCGAGATCGGCGCCACCCTCGGAAACACGGCCCACCTGGCCATGGTCGTCCCGCTCATCGGCACGGCGTTGATCGCCACCTGGCTGCTGCGCCGTTCCATGCTGGAGCCGCTGAAGCAAACCATCCAGTTCGCCAACACCATGGCCGCGGGCGACCTTTCTGCGCGCTTCGGGGGGACGGGCCGGGGCGAGTTCGGCGAACTGGCCAAGGCCCTGAACCAGCTCAATGTGAACCTGCAGGCGGTTGTCTCGGACGTGCGCCACGAGATCGAAGGCGTTCAGGTGGCCTCCACCCAGATCGCCAGCGGCAACCAGGATCTGTCCTCGCGCACCGAAGCCCAGGCCAGCAGCCTGGAAGAGACCGCCGCGTCGATGGAGGAGCTCACCAGCACCGTGGAACACAGCACCAACTCGGCGCGCGAGGCGGCATCGCTGTCGCACCGCGCGGCCACGGTGGCGCGCGAAGGCAACGACGCCATGGGCAACGTGGTCAGCACCATGGACGAAATCAGCCGCTCCTCCAGCCGGATCGGCGAAATCATCCAGGTGATCGAGGGCATCTCGTTCCAGACCAACATCCTGGCGCTCAATGCCGCGGTGGAAGCCGCCCGCGCGGGCGAGCAAGGCCGGGGTTTCGCGGTCGTCGCGGCCGAGGTCCGCAGCCTGGCCCAGCGCACCTCCACCGCCGCCAAGGAGATCAAGGTGCTGATCGACGAATCGGCCCAGAAGGTGTCGCAAGGCAGCCAGTTGGTGCACAGCACCGGCCAGACCATGAACAACGTGGTCGGCGCGGTGGAGCAGGTCAACGTGCTCATCACCGACATCACCGGCGCGGCGAACGAACAGTCGATGGGCATCGCCCAGATCAACCAGGCGGTGGGCCAGCTCGACTCGGTCACGCAGCAGAACTCGGCCATGGTGGAAGAACTCGCCGCCTCCGCCAGTTCGCTGCAAGCGCAGTCGGTGGTGGTGCAGGAGGCCGTGCGCATCTTCAGGTTGAGGTAGGGACACCCCCCTGCGCCGCTTTGCGGCGCTTGGAGGGGGGACGGCATCTCGGGCCGGCGCAGCCGCGTGCTAATGTAGCGGGATGCCGAAGAACATCCGCTACACCTTGCTCTCGCTGCGCGACCTGGTGGCATCGATCGGCCCGTTCGCCCTGCTCACCATTGCCCTTCTGGCGGCCGCCTACTGGTGGCTCGATCCCACGCCGCCCAAGCGCGTGGTGCTGGCCACCGGCCCCGAACAAAGCGCCTACGACGAGTTCGGCAAACGCTACGCGCAAGCCCTGGCCCGGTACGGCATCGAAGTCGAGTTGCTGAACTCGGAAGGCTCATCGGCCAACCTGGCCCTGCTGCGCAATGGCCAGGTCGACCTGGGTTTCGTGCAGGGTGGGACGGCCGACATCGGCTACGACGACGAGGACGCGATCACCTCCCTGGGCAGCCTGTTCGTGGAGCCGCTGTGGCTGTTCTACCGGGAAGACTCGGCACGGCGGCTGCTCCAGGCCGATACCGTGAACCACCTGACCGAACTGCGCGGCTGGCGCGTGAACGTGGGCACCACCGGCAGCGGCGTGCCGCGCTTGTTCGCCACCCTGCTCGACGTCAACCGCATCCCGTCCGATGCGCTGCAACTCAGCCAGCTGGAGCAGACGCCCGCCACGGTGGCCTTCCTGAATGGCGAACTCGACGCCCTGGTCTTCGCCTCGGCGCCGGAGTCCCTGATGGTGCAGATGCTGCTGCAGACGCCCGGCATCCGGCTGCTCGACTTCGCCCAGAGCGAAGCCTATTCGCGCCGCTTCGGCTATCTCACACCCGTGATGCTGCCCCAGGGCGTGGTGGACCTGGCAGCCAACAACCCCGAGCGCGACATGCGCCTGGTGGCCTCCACCACCAGCCTGCTCGCCAGCACGCGCACCCACCCCGCCATCCTGCAGCTCTTCGCGCAGACGGCCACCGGGCTGCATGGCGGTGCCGGCTGGTTCAGCCGCACCCGCGAATACCCCAGCCTGGAGCACAGCGAGGTGCCGGTATCGGCCGAGGCGGTGCGGGCCATCCGCAGCGGCCCGCCCTTCCTGCAGCGCTACCTGCCGTTCTGGGTGGCCAACCTGATCGAGCGCATGTGGCTGGCCATGGGCCTGATCATCGCGCTGGCCCTGCCGCTCTCGCGCATCGTGCCTCCGCTCTACACCTTCCGCATCCGCTCGCGCGTGTTCCGCTGGTACGCCGAATTGCGCGACATCGAGCAGCGCCACGAGAACGGCGAAGGTGAGGCCCTGGCGCAACCGCTGCTGGACCAGCTCGAGGCCCTGGAGGGCAAGGTGGAAAAAGTCGTGGTGCCGCTCTCGCACACCGACGAGCTCTACGCGCTGCGCAACAACATCCACCTGGTGCGCAAGAAGCTGCTGCGCAAGGGGTCCTGAGGTACCCCTTGCCGGGGTGCCTCAGGACCCCTTGCTGCTGTTGATCCAGGCCTGCCGCGCCACCTCGTCCAGCGCCTCGTCGATCACGCCGTGATCGGCCACGACGCGCAGGCGGTTGTGCGTGAGCAGGTTGTCCAGGCCGCGACGGGTCATCGACAGCGAACGCCCGTTGCCCGCGGTGAACAGGAACATGGTGTTGTGCGGGCTGGCCCAGGTCAGTTGCGCGCGCAGCGGCTGCCCCTCGTGCCACACGTCGACCCAGGTGCCCACGGTGATTGTGGACGTGTGCTGGCCCGCCATCTCGGCCCTGAGATCGGCCCAGTCGCGCTGCATCGGCTGGGTGTCCGCGAACGATGGCTGGGTGGTGGATTCCAGCAGCGCGTCCTCCATGAAGCCGGAATCCTTGGCCTCGGCCGGATGGATCCAGGGCTCCGTTTCCTCCTCGGTCTGACGGCTGATCGGCGCGTCCTGCTGGACGTCCGGGCGCTGGGTCTTGTAGGCCGCCTCGTGCAGGCCCATCAGCGCCTGAAAGAACGCCTCGCTCTGCTCGCGCGGATAGTCGATCGAATCAAGCCCCTCGCGCAAGGTGCGCAGCACACCGGGAATCACCTTGATCAGGCGCGGCCGGTTGCGGCTGGCCTGTGAGAGCTGGCTCGACCAGAGCAGGTCGGGCAGGATGTCGGTGTAGCGCAATGCGGCCGAGCCCGAGGGCGACAAACCGGCCGACTGCGAATCGGTCGCCTCCATGCGCGCCTGGGCCACCACCTGGGCCCAGGGACCGGTCAGGAATCGCCGGACCACGCCGGGCGCACGCTCGAAATCGTTGCGGGCCCGGAACTCGCTGGCCACGCGCTCGGCCAGCATGTTGCGCTGCTCCACCCGAACCAGCGTCTTGACGGCCAGGCCGCGCGCCTGCGCCTGCTCGGGCGCCAGCGCCTGCAACTGCGTGAACTCGTCCGCCAGCTTGGCAAAGCGGCTGGCCAGATTCGCGCCCGGTTTCTGCAGCTCCAGCTGAATGCCCCGCACCTGGCGGGCAAAGGTTTCGTAGCCGGCATCGTGCTCGCTGGTGAAGGCCAGGCCCCGCGCAGTCACGCTGTCGAGCAGGCGCCGCGCCGGATTCCGGCGATCGGCGAAGAACCTGGGATCGCTGCGGGCGAGTTGCAGCAGCGCGGGCTTCATCTCGAGCAGCGCCTGGCGCACGGCGGGCATCATGCGCTCATCTTCATGGATGCGCTTGAGCATGAACGTGACCACCTCGGCCGCCAGGGTGCGCACCATGGCGTTGCCGGAACCGGAGGCCCCGTGGTCACTGGGACTGTCTCCGGAGCGGTCCAGGTTGCCGATCAGCAACTGGTGCAGGTGGTCCAGCGTGAGCAGGGCGTTGCTGCCCAGCACCGAATCGGCGGTCACGGATTCGGCGTGCACCGGTACCGGTGCCGCCGCCGGCCCCGGTCCGCGCGTATCGGGTGCCTGGATCAGGTTGTAGCCCACCGGCTGCACGCCCATGCGGTCGAGCAACCGGCTCAGGTGCGCATACATGGCCTGCAGCTCGCCGCCCAGCGCCACGGCGCCGGTCTGAAGCCAGCGCGAACGCGCCGCCGGATCGACGTACAGCCCGTTGATGGCGCGCATCAAGGCGCCGATGATCACCTCGGTGCGCAAGGGATTGGCCTCCGGGCGCACGCGCGCGAGACCCTGGGCACTGCTCATGCGGGTGTTGAGCGCCACCAGTTCTTCGTCGGCGGCCATCTTCACGACCTGCTGCACCCGGGCCAGCTCGACGGTTTCCTGCACTTGCTCGTCGCCCATGAGTTCCAGCTCGTCGAAGCTGAGCCCCTTGAGGCTGCGCGCGGCGCCCCCGGCGGACGGCTGGGACCCGTGCACGGACTCCGCGAGGTATTCGAGAAAGCGCGAGGTGATGCGATCGCGGTAGCTGTCCAGACTCTTGCGGGCTTCGATCAGGGCCTGCCTCTCGTGGTGGTTCGCCACCGCGGCCTCGCGTTGCTGCAGCGTGTCCCGCAGCCTGTCGAGCCAGCGAGGCATCCACTCGCGGCTTTGAACAAGCGCTTCTTTCAGACAGGCGTCAAAAGCCTGTGTGCTGCTGGCATCCATGAGGCGGACTGACTTTCTTGTCCAGAGGGTGGTCGGTGTGGATCATTATGTCCAACAAACCGCAGGGTCAGTACCCTTGATAAGGCAAAAAAACATCCTATTCAAGGCTTTCGCAGCAACGCCTGCCAACCCTCGGCCCCCAGGTCGCGCAAAGTCTTCAGATTGCGCTCGACGATGCCGTCGGCGTCGCCGCCCTCCGACGCCACGGCCCGTTCCACGCTGTCCTCGCGCAGCAGGTGCAACACGGGATACGGCGAGCGGTTGGTGAAGTTGCCGATGTCGTCGGCGTCCACGCCATCGAACTGGAACGCCGGATGGAAGCTGGCCACCTGGACGATGCCCTCCAGCCCGTGTTCGGCCACCACGTCGTCCACCACGTTCAGGAAGTCGTTGAAGACGAAGAAATCCGGAAACAGCGTGGGGTGAACCAGCAGCGTGGTGTCGATCTGCTCGGCCGGCGTGTTGACCAGCAGCGCCAGCTCGCGGTCCAGGTCGTCCAGAAAGGCGTCCAGGTGCCGCGCGCGGCTGACCACGATGCGCACCTGGTTCTTCACGTACACAGCGCGCGCGAACGGGCACAGGTTCAGCCCGATCACCGCCTTCTCGATCCAGCGGCGGGTGTCGGCCAGCACCTGTTCGTCGGTCAATGCCATGGGCGCACCGGGCCGTCGTTACTTCAGGCTCTTGAACCGGGCCCGCTTCGGACGCGCGCCCTCCTCGCCCAGGCGCTTCTTCTTGTCGGCCTCGTACTCGGTGAAGTTGCCGTCGTAGAAGTACCACTGGCTGTCACCCTCGTAGGCGAGGATGTGGGTGCAGATGCGGTCGAGGAACCAGCGGTCGTGACTGATCACCATGGCCGAGCCGGCGAACTCCAGCAGGGCCTCTTCCAGCGCGCGCAGGGTTTCCACGTCGAGGTCGTTCGAGGGTTCGTCGAGCATCAGCACGTTGCCGCCCTGGGCCAGGGTCTTGGCCAGGTGCAGGCGGCCGC
>CAZFOT010000158.1:0-8192 GCA_964520365.1 uncultured Hydrogenophaga sp. | reverse complement strand
TTCTTGGGAAAGCTCACCGCCACGTAGTCGGCCTTCAGGCCCATGGCGGTCTTGATGTCGTCCATGTCCTTGGCGGTCAGCGCCGGCGCGGTCAGGCCGCCGCCCTGCTTGTTGATGCCCTTGTTGTTGGACAGCTCGCCACCGAGCTTGACGGTGGTGTGCACCGCCGGGCCCGCCACCTTGTCCACCGTGAGCACGATCAACCCGTCATTGAGCAGCAGCGTGTCGCCGGCCTTGACGTCGCGCGGCAGTTCCTTGTAGTCCAGCCCCACACCGGCGATGTCACCCGGTTCGGCGCGCGAGGCGTCGAGCACGAAATGCTGGCCCGGCTCCAGCATCACCTTGCCGTCAGCGAACTTGCCGACGCGGATCTTGGGGCCTTGCAGGTCGGCCATGATGCCGACCTCGCGCCCGGCGCGCTGGGCGGCTTCACGCACCATGGTGGCCCGGTCGATGTGGTCCTGCGCCTTGCCGTGGGAGAAATTGAGCCGGACCACGTTGACGCCGGCGCGGATCATTTTCTCCAGCAGCGCGGGGTCGCTGGAGGCAGGGCCGAGGGTGGCAACGATCTTGGTGGCGCGCAAAGGCATGGTCTTGTCTCCTGGACGATGGGCAGTGCCGATCCGGAAGCGGCGACTGTAATTTGGTTTCAATTATCTTTGAAACCAGTTACAGGGCGATTACAAGCATGCGCGCCGTGCAGCGGCGCCATTGGAGGCGTTCGAAACGTGGGAAAAAATGCATGGCTGGCCGGAGAACCGATGGCTAGCAAAAACGACCTCGGAGACTTTGAGGGTCCCGGGTCGCCCCACGATGAACTGAAAAACTATTTGGTCAGGATGAGCTTGCCCAGCTTGGTGGCCTGCAGCTTGTAGACAGCGCCGTTGTGGGCGATCTGGACGGCTTTCTGTCCGCGCAGCAAGGTGGCACTGTCCAGGCTGGACGCCACCATGGCCGCGTCGTCGAGCCGGTGCAGACCCGGTGCGGCGATCTCGGTGGCTTGCTGGCGCGGAATGTCCTGTTCCATCACCTCAACCGGTGAATGGGCGACGCGCCGCTTGGGCAGCGTCAACCGGGTATTCGACAAGGCTTGCATGGTGGTCGATCCTTCGCTCGTTTCCTGTGATTCGGAAGCCGGAGCACAGTATAGCATCAGATACGACTGATTCTCATTTAATTGATCAAAACAGCGAATCCGGCCGGCAGCCCGGGATGCACGGGCACAGGCACTTCTATCCGGGCCACGCAAACAGGGGGGGCACCGCACCTCGCCATCAGCATCACCGTGCACGCCACGATGGTCACGGAGTCGCGCATTGCGGCCTGGAAAAAAGCCATCGGCTGGGCACAACCATGGCACACACAGGGCACAGAAGTCTTCCGCAGCATGGCCATGGCCATTGCTGTCGCTGCGCCCTGGCAACAAGAAATCCGGGATGGTCTGGATGTTGACCCAATCAGCCATGTGATGAGTCACTCGCTGTGGAAGCGAGATGTGGTGCGGCTGGCGGGGATCGAACCCACGACCCTCGGCTTCGGAGGCCGATACTCTATCCACTGAGCTACAGCCGCAACCCGGTCGATTCTATCAGGCGGGCACGGCCTCGAAATCGGCGCGGGGACGGCTCGCTATAATCGACGGCTGTTTGCCGATTGCCGGCCCGCCCCCCGATAAGCACTCACCCTGGCACCGATTCGCCACCCTCGAGGACACCATGAGCGACCACGCGCACGATTCCCACACCGGCCCGATCAAGACGCCCGCCCAATTGCTGTGGACGTCGTTCTTCTCCTTCGTGGCTCCCATTTTCATCATCATCGGCCTGGTGTACTACGTCACTTCGGGCAACAAGCCCGCCGCCGGCGCGGTCGATCAGGAACTGGCCACGGCCGCCCGCATCCAGCCCATCGGCTCGGTCGAACTGCGCGACGCCAACCGCCCCCTGCAAGCCGGCGACGCGGTCTACAAGGCGCAGTGCGCGGCCTGCCACGAAGCGGGTCTGGCAGGTGCGCCCAAGTTCGGCGACGCCAGTGCGTGGGCCGCGCGCATCGGCACCGGCTACGAGTCCCTGCTGAATTCCGTGCTCAAGGGCAAGGGCGCCATGGGCGCCCAGGCCGGCGGGGCATTCAACGACCTGGAACTGGGCCGTGCCGTGGTGCACCTGGCCAATGCGGGCGGCGCCTCCTTCGAGGTGCCCGAGCCGCCTACGGCCGCGACCGAGGAAGCGCCCGCGGAATAAGCGCGCGACCGGGCGCCGACAACGCGGCCCCGCGCGTCATCCCCCTGCCCTGGCCTGCCTGCGCTGGGGGCTCGGCTCGAATCCGAAGCGACCGGGCAAGCCAGCAGCCAGCACCGCTTCGGGTTGCCAGTGTCCGCGCTCGACCTGGTCGGCCGCGAGCAGCATGTCGGCGGTGTGCACCAGCCCGAAACCCACGTCGGTATCCAGGTACAGCCGGCCGGCTTCGTCCACCAGCACCGCGCTGACGCTGGCCGTGGCACCGGTATGCGAGTACACACTGCCATCTGGTGCAAGGCGCCAGACAAAAGGCGCCACCTCCAGTTCCACGTAGACGCGCTGCGGGCCGTTCTGGAAGAACCATTGCCCATGCTCGTCGGCAGCGTAGTTGCGGTGGATGAATTCGATCAGCTTGTCGTGCCGCAGCACCGACCCCTTGCTGGCCACGGCGTCCTCGCCCGGCAGGACCGCGAACGGTCCGAGGGCCTGGACGCGGTCGTCCCGCATGTACCACTGGCCGCGCGCGTCCAGCCCCAGCCATCCCAGGCAGTGGGGAACGTTGGGCCATTTGGCCATGGCGGCCTTGACGATGTCGTCCATGTCACGTTGCTCCTGGTTCAACCTAGGGCCTGTTCACACTATTTTTCCAAAACAGGCCCCAGAGAATGCCTTCAACGCCAGAAATGCCAGTGTGCATGCGGTGTACCTTGTCGAAGGAAACGGTCAACTGCCGAACCCAGGTTCAGAGGTGGTTCATCAGCCAGCGGCCAACCGCTTCGGGCATGGCGAGCACGTGCGCCGGCAGGCCCAGCAGGCCGGGGCACGCCACCGGGAAGCCCACATGCCCTCCCTGGGCGGGCTGCCACAGGGTGACGCTGGCGCTCACGTCGGCGGCCGTGGGCAGCGAACTGGCCGGCACGAACGGATCGTTGCGCGCATTGAGGGCCAGCGCCGGCACGTGGATGTCCCGCATGACGGGCTTGGCGGACGCCCGCGCCCAGTAGTCCTCGGTGTCCTTGAACCCGTGCAGCGGGGCGGTGAACAGGTTGTCGAAGGCGTACAGGTCGCGGACCGAGAGCAAGCCCTCGCGGTCGAACAGGCCGGGATGCTGTTCCAGCTTCTTCAGCGCCTTGGGCACCATGGACGCCAGGAACATGCGGGTGTAGACCCAGCGGTTGAACCCCTTGCCGATGGCGCGTCCGCCAGCGGCGAGGTCCAGCGGCGAACACACGGCCGCCACCGCGCGCACGTGCCGCCCGGCGGCGGCGCCCACCTCGCCGGCCCAGCGCAGCAAGGCGTTGCCGCCCAGCGAAACCCCCACCGCGAGGATCGGCCGGCGCGGCTGTTCGGCCGCGAAGCGCTCCAGCATCCACGCCACCTCGGCGTGATCGCCCGAATGGTAGGCACGCGGCGCGAGATTGAGTTCACCCGAGCAACCCCGGAAATGCGGCACGGCGCAGGCCAGCCCGCTGCGCGCGGCAAAATCGGCAAAGGCCACGGCGTACTGGCTGGCCGACGAGCCCTCCAGGCCGTGGAAGACGACCAGCAGCGGCGCGTCGAACGCCACGGCATGGCTGGCCTGGTCCACGTCGATGAAATCGCCGTCCGGCGTGTGCCAACGCCGGCGGGACCACTGCGGCGCCATGCCGCCGTGGCGCCTGGCGAACAGCGCGGCCCAGATGGTCTGGGCGTTGCCGCCCGGCAGCCACCAGGGTGCCCGGTACGCCCAGGCCGGCGCCGGCAGGCAGGCCGCCAGACGCTCGGCATCCTCGGAGACCATGCCCTGCATGCTCAGTGCAGCAAAGGTTGGACGGTCATGATGTCCACCGGCTCGGTGCGCGTGCCGGGGCTGGCATGGTGGGCCACCAGCCGCCAGCCTTGCGCCGTCTTCGCGTAGACGTTGGTGGCCACCACCCAGGCGTATCGCGGTCCGGCGTCGCTCAGGACTTCCACACGCTCGACCACGCTGTGCACGCTGCAATGGCCCGCGTCGAGCCGGCGGACCTTCTCGGGTTGGGCCAGCACCGCGCCATTGGCGAACATGGCCTCGAACGCGGCGCGGATGGCCGCATGGCCCACCACGCGCGGGCCACCGGGATGCACGCAGACGATTTCGTCGTCGTCGGCCCAGCACGCCATGAGCCGGTCGATGTCGGCCTGCGCCAGCGCGTCGTAGAACGCCGCTTCCGTGTCGTCCGGCGTCCCCGGAGGCAGTTTCGGTTTGTGCATGCGGTGTATTCTGCAGTCTGCGATGGACCCCCGGGAACCGCCAGGGGACAATCGGCGGCTTGTTTGTTCACAGAGGCTGTCTGGCCACGGAGGTTTCATGCGTTCGTCTTTTCGCTCGTTCTGCACCTGGGCGGCTGCCCTGCTGATGGCCGCGGGCCTGGGCGGCTGCGGCTACAACGACTTTCAACGCCTGGACGAGCAGAGCCAGTCGGCCTGGTCCGAAGTGCTGAACCAGTACCAGCGCCGGGCCGACCTGATCCCCAACATCGTGGCCACCGTCAAGGGAGAGGCCAACTTCGAGCAGGAAACCCTGACCCGCGTGATCGAGGCCCGCTCCCGGGCGACCTCGATCCAGATGACCCCCGAAATGCTGAACGACCCCGCTGCGATGCAGCAGTTCCAGGCCGCCCAGGGCGAGGTGTCGAGCGCGCTGAGCCGGCTGATGGTGGTGGTCGAACAGTACCCGAACCTCAAGGCCAACCAGGGCTTCAGCGACTTGCGCGTGCAACTCGAAGGCACCGAGAACCGCATCACCGTGGCCCGCAACCGCTACATCGAGGCGATCCAGGCCTACAACGTGCTCTCGCGCAGCTTTCCCACCAACCTCACGGCCATGGTGTTCGGCTACAAGCCCAAGGCCAACTTCCAGGTGCAGAACGAGGCGGCCATCTCGACGCCGCCCACCGTCGACTTCAACAAGCAATGAGCCTGCCCGCTCCGGACATCTGGACCGGGATCCGCGGGCCGCGTGCCTGGCTGGCCGGCCTGTGGCTGTGCCTGTGCGCAGCCACCGCGCTGGCCCAGGGCGTGCAGCCCGTACCCGAGTTGCGCGCGCGCGCCATGGACCAGACCGGCACGCTCGATGCCGCCAGCCTGGCGCGCATCGAGCGCAAGCTCGAAGCCTTCGAGCTGGCCCGGGGCGCCCAGGTCGTGGTGCTGATGGTGGACACCACCGCGCCGGAGGACATCGCCGATTTCACCCAGCGCCTCGGCGACGCATGGAAGATCGGCCGACGGGACGTGGGCGACGGCGCGCTGTTCGTGATCGCCAAGGGCGACCGGCGCCTGCGCATCGCCACCACCAAGACGCTGGAGGGCGCCATTCCCGACCTGCTGGCCAGCCAGATCATCGACCGCGCGGTCACGCCGGCGTTCCGCCACGGGGACTTCGCGGGCGGCATCGAAGCCGGGGTGGACCAGATCCTGGCCCGCATCGCCGGTGAGGATCTGCCACTGCCGGGCCGGCAGTCCCGCGAGAGCGGCTTGCCATCCGACTGGATGGACCTGCTGGTCTTCATGGTGTTCGCCGTGCCCATTGTCTCGGCGGTGCTGCGCGGCCTGTTCGGCAACAAGCTCGGCACCCTGCTCACCGGCGTGGGCTCGGGCGGGCTGGCCTGGCTGCTCACCACCGTGCTGTGGATCTCTATCGGCGCCGGGCTGCTCGGCATGCTGGCCGCACTGTTCGTGCAACACCTTCCCGCGCAGACCGGCTCTCGCGGTGGCCGGGGCGGACGCGGTGGCGGCTGGGGTGGACACGGCGGCGGCGGTTTCGGCGGTGGGCGTGGTGGCGGCGGCGGCTTCAGCTCCGGCGGTGGCGGCAATTTCGGCGGTGGCGGCGCCTCGGGGCGGTGGTGAGGGGATGCGCCGGATGAACAAGCTGCTGCGCCTGCTCAAGCACCGCTGGTTCGACGCGTCCGACACCGCGCGCGCCGTGCCGGACGACATGGCCGAGCGCCTGTCCCAGCGGGTGGGTGCGAGCGAAGCGCGCCATACCGGCGAAATCCGCCTGTGCGTGGAGGCCTCGCTGCCCGCGACCGATCTCTGGCGGATAACGGCGGAAACGCCGCTGGACGGTCTGGTGCGCCAGCGCGCGCTCGAATGGTTCGGCCGCCTGGGGGTCTGGGACACCGAGGACAACAACGGCGTCCTGATCTATCTGCTCCTGTCGGAGCGCACCATCGAGATCGTGGCGGACCGGGGACTGTGCCGGCGGGTGGCGCAAGGCACCTGGGATGCCATCGTGGCCAGGCTCGGGCACCGGCTGCACGAGGGCGCGATCGAGGACGGCCTGACCGATGCGCTGGCCGAGGTGTCGGCGCTGCTGGTGGCGCATTTTCCGGCCGACGGCGATCGGCCCAACCAGTTGCCGGACTGCGTCGTCAGGGCGTGATTCCGTTTCCGTTGCTACGGGGTTCCGCGCCGGACGCCCTTGGCGCGGTTGTTCATCACCACCTGCAGTTCCTGCTGCAGGGCCTTGTTCATCTGGGCGAAGGTCTTGAGCTTGCGGGTGGTCTCGCGCAGGCGGTCGGCGATGCGCTTGGAGATGGCCAGCAGCAGCTTGGCGCCCACGTTCGGCTGGTCCTTGAGCAGGCGCATCAGCGCCGTGCGGGAAAGCACGGCGGCTGCGATGTCGGTGGTGGCGGTGCAGGTGGCGGAACGGGGCGCGCCATCGAGCACGCCCATTTCACCGATCAGGTGCCCCGGGCCGATGATGTTGACCACCATGCTTTCGTGCAGGCCCGGCAGGTTGTTCTCCACCGCGATGTCGCCCTCTAGCACCAGCAGCATGTAGTCGGTCTGCTGGACTTCGCCCTCGCGGATGAAGACCGTGCCGGCCTTGATGCGCTTGGGGCGCATGTAGCCCACGATCTTCATGGCGTCGGCCAGGGTCAGGTCGTCCAGGGCCGACGGTGTCACCAACAGGCGCGCGGCGACTTCTTCCGGGGCAAGATCGGGACTCTCAAAGATCGATGTCATGGATGCTCCGCCAGCCTGTTTTCACGACATCATCCCATCGGCGCCTTGTCTCTGGCAAAAGGCAGCCGACAAAAAGAGACCGGCGCAAGGCCGGTCTCCCGAGACATCTGCCAGAGGCAGCGCTCATTTCTTCTGGCGGAACTTGCGCAAGGCGGCAATCTGGGCGGCCATGACGGCAAGCTCGGAAGTCGCCTTGGCAAGATCGATGTCGCTCTTGGCATTCTTCAGCGCTTCCTCGGCCTGCTTGCGGGCGTCGGTGGCCTTGGCTTCGTCGAGGTCGTGGCCCCGGATGGCGGTGTCGGACAGCACCGTGATGTGGTGCGGTTGCACTTCGAGAATGCCGCCGGCCACGAACACGAACTCCTCGCCGCCTTCGGCCTTCTCGATGCGCACGGCGCCCGGCTTGATGCGGGTGATCAGCGGAATGTGGCCGGGCAGGATGCCCAGCTCACCGGCCTCGCCCGGCAGCGCCACGAACTTGGCGTCGCCGGAGAAGATGGATTCTTCGGCGCTGACCACATCGACGCGGATGGTGCTCATAGTGACTCCAATAAAAAGGTGGGTGGAAAGCAAGCAGCGAGGCGGCCCCGGCCGCCTCAAGGCCCGGCTTTACGCCACCTTCTTCGCTTTCTCGAAGGCTTCGTCGATGGTGCCGACCATGTAGAACGACTGCTCGGGCAGGTGGTCGCATTCGCCGTTGGTGATCATCTTGAAACCGCGGATGGTCTCGGCCAGCGGCACGTACTTGCCGGGCGAACCGGTGAACACCTCGGCCACGTGGAACGGCTGCGACAGGAAACGCTGGATCTTGCGGGCCCGGGCCACGGCCAGCTTGTCTTCCGGCGCCAGTTCGTCCATGCCCAGGATGGCGATGATGTCGCGCAGTTCCTTGTAGCGCTGCAGCGTGTTCTGCACGGCACGGGCGGTTTCGTAGTGCTCCTGGCCGACCACCAGCGGGTCGAGCTGGCG
>CAZFOT010000157.1:0-8228 GCA_964520365.1 uncultured Hydrogenophaga sp. | reverse complement strand
CATGCCCGCGCGCGTGGTGGCGCCCACCAGCGTGAAGGGCTGCAGGTCCAGCTTGATGCTGCGCGCGGCCGGCCCCTCGCCGATCATGATGTCGATCTGGTAGTCCTCCAGCGCGGGGTAGAGGATTTCCTCCACCACCGGCGACAGGCGGTGGATCTCGTCGATGAACAGCACGTCGTTGGGTTCGAGGTTGGTCAGCAGCGCGGCCAGGTCCTTGGGCTTTTCCAGCACCGGCCCGCTGGTCTGGCGCAGGTTCACGCCGAGCTCCTGCGCGATGATGTGCGACAGCGTGGTCTTGCCCAGGCCGGGCGGGCCGAACAGCAGCACGTGGTCCAGCGCCTCGCTGCGCTTCCTGGCCGCGCCGATGAAGATCTCGAGCTGCTCGCGCACCTTGACCTGGCCCACGTACTCGTCGAGCAGCTTGGGCCGCAGCGCGCGCTCGATCGCCTCTTCCTTGGGCGAGGCGGGTGCCGCCGACACCATGCGCGGCGCGGGGGCGAAATCGTCGGTCTGGATGCTCATGCAGGTATTTTTTCACTCACGTTGAAAGCGACGAAAAGCCGGTACGTCTGCATGGTCACTCTCGTCAACGATAGACCTCGCGCCGGTTGCCGATGCGCAGCACGCGCACGACGATGTGTTGATCCTGAATGTCGCAGACCATGCGCCAATCACCCACGCGGTACTTCCAGTAACTGCCCAAACGGGCGCCGGACAGCGCTTCACCGATGCTTCGCGGGTCATTCAATGGGGCAAGGCGGTCGCGGAGAAAGGCAACGAGGCGCACCTGAACCGGTCGATCGAGTTTCTTCAGTTCCTTCAGCGCGTCCGGATCGAATTCAATCTGCCAGGCCAAGTTCGCGCTCCACATCGGTCAACGGAATCGTCTTGCGGTTCTTGCGCGCGCGGGCTTCGGCCAGGTAATAGTCTTCCAGGTCGTCCAGATGCTCCAGGATCGCCTCGCGCGCCAGGGCGGTTTTGGTGCGCCCGGTCTCCTGCGTCAGGCGATTGAGACGGGCTTCGATGTCCGGGGTCAGGCGAATGGCAAGCATGCAGCACTCCTTTGCTATACAAGTATAGCCGCTGTGTGCAATATCAGGTTCACTTCGCCAACGCCTTCAACGCCAGCTTGATCCCTTCGCTCACCCCCACCTCGGCCGGCAGGGCCTTGAGCGCGGCGGCGGCGTCCTTGTCGCTGTAGCCCAGCGCCATCAGCGCCTGCTGGATGTCGCTCTGCGCATCGCTGCGCGCCGGGCCGCTGCCGGGCAGGTTCAGGTCGGCGCCGAGCTTGCCCTTGAGTTCGAGCAGCAAGCGCTCGGCGGTCTTCTTGCCGATGCCCGGCACCTTGACGATGCGCCCGCTCTCCTGCGCACTCACCGCCTGGGCCAGATCACTCACGCTCATGCCCGAAAGCACCGAGAGAGCGGTGCGCGGCCCCACGCCGCTGATCCTGACGAGCTGGCGGAAGGCCTCGCGCTCGGGCGCGGTGCCGAAGCCGTAGAGGATCTGCGCGTCCTCGCGCACCACGAAGTGCGTGAGCAGCGACACCCTCTCGCCAGCCACCGGCAGGTTGTAGAAGGTGCTCATGGGCACGTCCACCTCGTAGCCCACGCCGTGGCAGTCGATCAGGATCTGGGGCGGGTTTTTCTCCAGCAGGGTGCCGGTCAACTTGCCTATCATTGGGGCCTCATTCAACAGTTCATCGGATTATCGGCTTGATCCTTCGCCACACCTTCTCCCCGCCCGACAACGCGCGCATGGCGCACCTGTGCGGACCCATGGACAGCCATATCCGCAGCATCGAGGCGGCCCTGCAAGTGAAGGTGGCGCACCGGTTCGAGCAGTTCCGCATCGAAGGCCCCAAGGCGAAAACCAGCCAGGCCCTGGACGTGCTGCAGGCCCTGTACGAGATGGCGAAGAAGCCGATTCCGGCCGAGCAGGTGCAGCTCATGCTCAGCGGCGACACCGCGCTGGCCGAACCGGGCGATGGCGCGCTGGCCATGCAGACCCGGCGCGGCGAGGTGCGCGGGCGCACGCCCAACCAGGCGCGCTACCTGGAGAACATGGCCACGCACGACATCACCTTCGGCATCGGCCCGGCCGGCACCGGCAAGACCTACCTGGCCGTGGCCTGCGCGGTGGATGCGCTGGAGCGCAGCGCGGTGCAGAGGATCGTGCTCACGCGCCCGGCGGTGGAAGCCGGCGAGAAGCTGGGCTTCCTGCCCGGCGACCTGGGCCAGAAGGTGGACCCCTACCTGCGCCCGCTGTACGACGCGCTGTACGACCTGATGGGTTTCGACAAGGTGCAGAAAGCGTTCGAGCGCCAGCAGATCGAGATCGCGCCGCTGGCCTTCATGCGCGGGCGCACGCTCAACCACGCTTTCGTGATCCTGGACGAGGCGCAGAACACCACGCCCGAGCAGATGAAAATGTTCCTCACCCGCATCGGCTTCGGCAGCAAGGCGGTGGTGACCGGCGACGTGAGCCAGATCGACCTGCCCGTCACCCAGCTCTCGGGCCTGATCGACGCCGAGCGTGTGCTCAAGCGCGTCAACGGCATCGCCTTCAACCGGCTGACCAGCGCCGACGTGGTGCGCCACCCGCTGGTGGCGCGCATCGTGGACGCCTACGATGCGCGCGGCGCGAGCGCCAACGAAGCACCAGCGCCCCGGCGCGCTGCGCGCAAATCCGGCGGCAGCGCATGAGCACCTGTTCATCCATCGAGGCCGACGCCGCGACCATGCCCACGCCCCTGCGCACCCCTCTGCGTTTTCCCGCACTTGCCACCACGCTGCTGCTCGCCCTGGGCGGTTGTGCAGGCACCGCCACGGTCCCCCTGGACACCCCCGCGGCACCGGGACAGGAACCGGCATGATCGTCGGCCCGGACTTCACCAGCGAAACGGTGCGCTTCCGCTGCGAGGGTGGCGCCGAGCTGGAGGTGGCGTACCTCAACCTGTCCGAGGGCGATGCGTTTGCCGCGCTGCACTTTGGCGGCCGCACGGTGCTGCTGCAGAACCGCCCCGCCGGGTCGGGTGCGCGCTACATCGCGCTGGACGAGCAGCACAGCCTGCGCTGGCACACCAAGGGCAGCGAGGGATTCCTGACGTTTCTGGCCGCCGACCACACCGCGCGCGAGCAGCCACTGCTGAACGGCTGCCGCGCCCTGCCCGCGGGCTGATCGATCGCCATGGCCTTGCCCTCGCTCAGCCTGTCCCTGCAGTTCGGTGACCTGGCCGACGCCACCCGGCACCGCGCGGCGCTGCCGCGCCACCGCGTGCAGCGCTGCATCCGCCACGCGCTCGAAGCCGACGCCGAGATCACCGTGCGCATCGTGGACGCGGAAGAAGGCCAGGCGCTGAACCGCGACTACCGGAACAAGGACTACGCCACCAACGTGCTCACCTTCGACTACGCCACCGACCCCCTGGTGATGGCCGACCTGGTGCTGTGCGCGCCGGTGGTGGCGCGCGAGGCCGAAGCCCTCGGAAAATCCCTGGCCGACCACTATGCGCACCTGCTGGTACACGGCACGCTGCACGCCCAGGGCTGGGACCACGAGACCGGCGAGGCCGATGCCGAGGCCATGGAAGCCCGGGAAACCGAAATCCTCGCCGGCCTGGGCGTGGCCGACCCTTACGCGCGTTCCTGAGCCGGTGAACCGACCCGCAACAGCACAGTGAGCGGTGTTTCAGCCCCGTCCGGACCAGACTTCACCTGCCATCATCGGACTGCCGCTGCCTAAGCGGCTGGTTTGAGCTGCTCGCTCACTCGAATCTGAATTTTCGGGCTGGGGTGTCACTCCACTTTGAGCTGTTGGAATGGGCTTTTCCTGCGACTGCGGTTTCCGCAATCGGCCAGGAGCGGCCATCACCCGACGAGGATCACACGCGGTGGCCAAGTCACAATGCAGCAAACGGCCCGGCAGGTTCCTGTAGCTGCACGGTGCCAGATGGAAGGTCACGCATGCTGCGGCTAAAGTCCGCTAGAACAAGCCGGAGGTTGAATGGACGAACAGGTTAGCTTGGCGCTCAGGAGGGCGCTCCAAGGGTGGTGTGCTCAGCCTGGTGCTTTCACTGCTGCGCGCAACGGCGGTGCTGAGTCCGTGCTTCGCAACGCCGTGCTGGGGGAACTGGAAGTCGAGCTCGCCTGCCTGGGTTTTGCCGAGGCCAACGGCGTGCATGTGGATGCCGCCCTTGCGGTCGCAGGAGCCCTTCCCCTGTGTTTCGAGTTCAAGCACGGCATGCTGCATAGGCATCTGCTCTCCTCAATTCAAGGGGATTCCGAGAAGGCCATCGGACAGCTGCTGGACGTGGAAGCCGAGGCACGCTATTACGTGCATTTCGTCCACGCTCTGGAGGGTGACGATCCGAACGCCGGTTATGCCTTGGAGCACAACACCCGGGTGTTTACTTCCTACAAGAAGTTCCAGGCGTGGGCCGATCTGCAGGAATTGCTGCCTGCAGTGACGAAGATGCTGGGCCCTGTCTGGCACGAATTCCCGATCTTCCAGACCTGGTTCCCGGACGTGAGGGCCACTCTCTACTGTTGGGCCTTCGTTATCGACGCGGCTGGACGACGAGTGGCCTTGCCTCGCGACTGAGAGAAGGCGACGCGCCCGCAGCCATCGGCGCGGCGGCGGGCGGCAGGTAGCGGCTTGCAGCCGATGACGTGGGCGTCAGCTTAGGGTCGGTAGCGCCAGTTCGCCAAGAAGTGGCTTTGGCCAAGTCAGCCCGAACGGTTTCTATTGGATGGAACGCACAACGGTACAAGGGGTCGCACCCAGTGCAGCGGAGGTGGTTCGCCTCCTGCGCGAGTTGGGTCAGATCATCCCGCCATTGATCGAGATCACCTGCCCCGAAATGTAGGCGGCTTCATCCGAAGCAAGGAAGGCGACAAGATGGGCCACTTCTTCCGGCTGCCCCGCGCGCTGCATGGGCACGATCTGCTTGATCGCGTCGGCGTCGAACGCGCCGTCGATCATGCCGGTGGCGATGATGCCCGGCGCCACCGCGTTGACCGTGACGCCCCGGCTGGCCAGTTCCAGCGCCAGCGACTTGCTCGCCGCGTGCAGTGCGCCCTTGGCGGCCGAGTAGTTCACCTGGCCCTTGTTGCCCATCACCGCCGCCACCGAGGTGATGTTGACGATGCGGCCCCAGCGCGTGCGCAGCATGGGCAGGGTCAGCGGCTGGGTGACGTTGAAGAAGCCGTTGAGCGAGACGTCCACCACGCGGTCCCACTGGCCGCCGTTCATGCCGGGAAACACGGCGTCGTCATGGATGCCGGCGTTGTTCACCAGGACCTGGATCGGGCCGGCCGCCAGCAAGGCCTCCAACGCGGCCTGGGTGGCGGCGCGGTCGGTCACGTCGAAGCTGACGGCCTCGGCGCTGCCGCCCGCCGCCGCGATTTCAGCCACCACGGTCTGGGCGCGGTCCAGGCCGCTGTTGGCGTGCACCACCACGTGGTGGCCGTCGGCGGCCAGGCGGCGGCAGATGGCCGAGCCGATGCCGCCGCTGCCGCCGGTGACCAGTGCGCGTTTCATCGTCATGGCGTGGCTTCTTTCCGCCCGGAGGCGCTGGCGTCGAGCACCACGGCGGCGCGGCCTTCGAGCAGGCAGCGACCCTGGTGATGGAGCGCGAACTGGTACAGGATGTGGAGCCCGTCGCCCGAGAGCCGTTCGGCGCGCACGTCCAGCTCGCCGGGCAGGTCGTCGAGCCGGGCCACGTGCAGGCTCACGCCGCGCACGCTCGCGAGGTAGCCCTGGCGCGGCGCGCCTTCGCTGCCCGCGAGCAGCGCGCCGTGCACCGCCATGGCCTGGGCCGCGTACTCGATGCCGTTCGCGGCGCCCAGCCGGTCGTGCGAACGCAGCGGGTTGGCCGGGTCGCGGTGGCTCACGGCCCGGCAGGTGATCGCGGCTTCCGACCAGTCCAGCACGGCGTCGAGCAGGCACATGCCGCCCTGGTGCGGAATGCGCGCGGCAATCCCGGCCCGGTCGATCACGTCGCCACCTCCACCCGCAACTGCATGGGCGCCAGGTAGTCCAGCACCACCGACCCTGCTTCGCCCGAGGCCAACTGCCGCAGCAGCGGCAAGGCGCGCAGGGCCGGAATCTGCAGGCGCAGGGTTTCCAGGCCGAGGTCGGCCATCGCCTGCGCGGCGGCGGTGGTGGGCGCGACGGTGATCCGCGCCAGCGAATGCGCGCCGCGCTCCGGGCTGAGCAGCAGCGCCACGCCGCCGCAGTCGGGCGTCTCGCGCTTGGAGAGCAGCGGCTCGGGGTATTCGCTGTCGTAGGCGATCAGCAGCGTGGGCTGGCGCTGCAGCGCCACCTGGCCCAGCGCGTCGATCAGGCCGGCGCCGAAGCTGGCGTCGAAGGCGCACAGCACCTGGCACGGCGCCATGGCATGGGCGGCAATGCCCCAGTAGCCGGCGGCGGCGTTGTGCACCGAGTTGTGGAAGCGTGTGGGCGAGACCTGGCGGTCGTCGGTGGCCAGTTGCTCGCACAGCGCGTGGCAGTTGTGGCCGTCGGCCCCGGAGGCCGAGAACACGGTGGCCAGCGTGGACGCATCGGCCTGCGCCTGGGCCACGGCGGCCAGACCCAGGCCCAGCGTGAGCTTGACGACGCGGCTGGCGCGGCGGCGCTCGGCCGGGGGCAGGCTGGCCGGCGCGGGCAGCACGGTCGGGGCGTGCGCGAAGGGCTGTTCGCCGCGCAGCACGGCGCACGCGCCGGGCCAGTCGGGCAGGCCGGGCGCGATCAGGCCAATGCCGTCGATCCAGGCGGTCAGGGCAGAGGCAGACATCGAATTCATATAGCCCTCCCGAACACCAGGGCGCAATTGCTGCCGCCGAAGCCGAAGGAATTGGTCAGCGCGTGCCGCACCTCGGCGTCGCGCGCGCGCTGCACGTAGCGCACCGCGATGGCGGCGTCCGGCTCGGCCGTGCCCGGGCTGCCGGGCAGAAAGCCTTCCGAGATCGCCAGCGCGCACACCACCGCTTCCACCGCGCCGGCGGCGCCCAGCGCGTGGCCGGTGGCGCCCTTGGTCGACGAGCAGGGCACGCGCTCGCCGAACAGCCGGGCCACGGCCTTGCCTTCGGCGGCATCGTTGGCCGGCGTGGCGGTGCCGTGCAGGTTGATGTAGCCGATGTCGCTGGCGTCCAGTCCTGCCGCGCGCAGCGCCGCGGCCATGGCCATTTCCGCGCCCAGGCCTTCGGGGTGGGGCGAGGACATGTGGTACGCGTCGCTGGACTCGCCCGCGCCCAGCAGCAGCACCGTGCCCGGCGCGGGCGCGTCGGCCCGCTCCAGCAGCGCGAAGGCCGCACCCTCGCCGATGGAGATGCCGTCTCGCGCGACGTCGAACGGGCGGCAGGGTTGGGTCGAGGTCAGGCCCAGCGAGGCGAAGCCGTACAGCGTGGTCAGGCACAGGCTGTCCACGCCGCCGACGATGGCCGCGTCGATGGTGCCCAGCGCCAGTTGCCGCTGCGCTGCGGCGAACACCTTGGCGCTGGACGAGCAGGCGGTGGAGATCGCCATGGCCATGCCCTCCAGCCCGAACAGGTCGCGGGTGAACTCGGCCACCGAGAAGGCGTTGTGCGTGGTGCGGTAGATGAAGTCGTCCGGCAGCGCGCCGGTCTGCGGATCGCGCCGGCGGTAGGCGAGCTCGGTCTGCAGGATGCCCGAGGTGCTGGTGCCCAGGAACACGCCGACGCGCGCCTTGCCGTGGCGGGCGACGGCCTCGCGCACCCGCTCGGCGAAGCCGTCGGCTTCCAGCCCCATGAAGGCCAGCCGGTTGTTGCGGCAGTCGTAGGCCGACACGTGGGCGGGCAGCAGTTGGTCGTCAACGCCCGCGACCTCGCCGACCCAGGTGTCGAGCACCACGGTTTCGAAGCGGCACGGCGCCAGGGCGCTGTGGTCCTCGCGCAGGGCCGACCGCGTGGCGGCCAGGCCACGGCCGAGGCAGGTGGTGGCGGTGTAGGCGGTGAGCTGGACCGGCGTCATGACGGCACCCGGCACACCAGCATGACGTTGGCAAAGGGCTTTTCGCCGCTCATGTCCTGCGACTGCACCTCGAAGCCCACGCGCTGCAGCAGCGCGCGCCAGTCGGCCAGCGGGCGCGCGTACAGCTTGGGCAGGCGGTGGCCGCGCGCGAAGGTCACCACGTGATCGACCCAGTTGCTCAGGTGGTACGGCAGGCCGGCGCTGACGTCGCCGATGCGGGTGAGGAACAGGCCGCC
>CAZFOT010000156.1:0-8310 GCA_964520365.1 uncultured Hydrogenophaga sp. | reverse complement strand
GTGACTAACTCCAGGCCGCCAAAGGTGAACTTGGCCTGGTTGCCGGCAAAGCGCATCTCGATCTGCTGCTCCTGCTCGCCTTCCTTGACCTTGCCATCGTCCTTCAGAAGGCGCTGGAGCTCCAGAACGGTCTTGCGGGGCAGGATGACCTCCTGCTTGGGCATTTCGACGTCCAGGGTGGCCTGAGACAGCGCCAGACGGTGTCCATCGGTGGCGACCAGGGTCAGGGTCTTGCCTTCGGCCACGAAAAGGATGCCGTTGAGGTAATAACGGATATCGTGCACCGCCATGGCGAAGTGCACCTGGCCGATCAGCATCTTCAAGGTCTTCTGGGGCACGCTGAAAGCCGGGCCGAAGTCGGCGGCCTCTTGCACCAGGGGGAAGTCCTCGGCGGGCAAGGTTTGGAGCGTGAAGCGGCTCTTGCCGCCTTGCAGCGTCAGCTTGTTCTGGGCGGCCGTCAGGGAGACGATCTGGTCGGAAGGCAGGCTCTTGAGGATGTCGCCCAGCTTCTTGGCGCCGACGGTGGTGCTGTAGTCGCCTTCATCGCCATCGAGTTCGGCGGTGGTGCGGATCTGGATCTCCAGGTCGCTGGTGATCAGCTCGAGCTGGCTGCCTTTCTTTCGCAGCAGGACGTTGGCCAAGATGGGAAGGGTGTGGCGGCGCTCCACGATGCCGGCCACCGATTGCAGGGCGGCGAAGACTTTTTCCTGGGCTGCTTTCAACACAATCATCTTAGTCTTTCAAATTGGTCGTCGTAGTAGAGGACGGCTTTTTCTGTGAACAACGCTATTTTGTCCTGATCCATCAAGGATTTAGCTCAGGGACAAGCCTGTGGATCCTACCCGGCTTCTCGATGGGGACAACAGACAACAACTTGAGGATGCGCACCAAAGCTGTGGATAAGCGGGTGCTTGTTCTTTTCTTGTCCACAGAGTTGTGCCTTGACAGCTCGAAGGCTTTGCGCATCGGGTGGATTTTCGTTCGATTTCGGGTGCCTGATGTCCTAAAGACGATGGATTGGCGCCTGGCATCCCCAGCAAGGTTCGACGTCCAAACAAAAAAGAGGCCGAAGCCTCTTTCTTTCTTGACACACGGAGCGGGGGTCAACCCTTGAGCGTCTGCTCCAGCACGTGCAGCTGCTGGTTGAGTTCGGTGTCCTTGCCGCGGTCGCTGGTGATCTTGCGCACCGCGTGCAGCACGGTGGTGTGGTCGCGCCCGCCAAACAGCTCGCCGATCTCGGGCAGGCTCTTTTGGGTCAACTCCTTGGCCAGGTACATGGCGATCTGGCGCGGCTTGGCGATCGAGGCCGGGCGCTTCTTCGAGTACATGTCGGCGACCTTGATCTTGTAGAAATCGGCCACCGTCTTCTGGATGTTCTCCACGCCGATCTGCCGGTTCTGGATCGAGAGCAGGTCGCGCAGCGCCTCGCGCGCGAGCTGGATCGAGATCTCCTTCTGGTTGAAGCGCGAATAGGCCAGGATCTTGCGCAGCGCGCCTTCGAGCTCGCGCACGTTGGAGCGCACGTTCTTGGCCACGAAGAAGGCCACTTCCTCGGGCATCACCGCGTTCTCCACCGCCGCCTTGTTGATCAGGATCGCCACCCGCATCTCCAGTTCGGGCGGCTCGATCGCCACCGTCAGGCCCGAGTCGAAGCGCGAGACCAGCCGTTCATGGATGTCCACCAGCCCCTTGGGGTAGGTGTCGGAGGTCATCACGATGTGCGACTTCTTGGCCAGCAGGGCCTCGAAGGCGTTGAAGAACTCCTCTTGCGTGCGGTCCTTGTTGGCGAAGAACTGCACGTCGTCGATCAGCAGCAGGTCCAGCGAGTGGTAGCGCTCCTTGAACGCGTCGAAGGTCTTGCTCTGATAGGCCTTGACCACATCCGAGACGAATTGCTCGGCATGGATGTAGAGAACTTTGGCGTGCGGACGCTCGGTCAGCAGGTGGTTGCCGATCGCGTGCACCAGGTGGGTCTTGCCCAGGCCGACGCCGCCGTAGATGAACAACGGGTTGTACAACTGGCCCAGGCTGCCCGCGACGTGCATGGCCGCGGCGCGCGCCATGCGGTTGGCCGAGCCTTCGACCAGGGTGTCGAACGTGAGCGCCGGGTTCAGGCGCGTCTTGGGCGCACCCGGGCTGGCCACGCCCGCGGGCGCGAGATCGGGCACTTCCGCCAGCAGGGGGTCTTGCGCAATGCGCGGAGCGGGCGAAGTCCTGCTGGGGCTTTCCCGAGGAGTGAGCGCGAACTCCAGCACGACCGGATGGCCTTGTATGGCATCCAGCAGCGCGGAAATGCGCGCGGCGTACTGGGCACGGATCCACTGCAGCTTGAAATGGTTGGCCACGGCCACCACCACCTTGGATCCGTCCTCGGCGACCAGGGCGGTGAGGGGGCGGATCCAGGTGTTGAACTGCTGCTCGGGGATGTCGCGCGCGAGCCGCTCGACGCACGCCTGCCAGAGGCCTGGAGCGCCGGCTGGCATCTTGGGAGAGGAAGTGCCCTCGATCATGTTCGGAATGGCGTGCGCAGATGTTGTGGACAATCGGATCGGGGCTGGCCGGCGATTGTAGTGCGGCCGGACACTTATCCACAAGCGCGTCGGACACATTCGGCGCCGGCCGGATTCAAGTCCTCCGATCGGTGTCGGCGCCAAGTGCTTGCCGGGTATGGGGAATCTTTGCGATAATTACGGGTTTCCCCGATCATTACCGAGCACCATGAAACGCACCTACCAACCCTCCAAGATCAAGCGCGCCCGCACCCACGGTTTCCTGGTTCGCATGAAGACCCGCGGCGGCCGCGCAGTGATCAACGCCCGGCGCGCCAAGGGCCGCAAGCGCCTGGCCGTCTGAACCCGGGCGTGTGGTGCCGGCCATGCCCGCCGCGGTTGCGCCCCCGAGTGAGCCTTCCGGTTCGCTGGTGATGCAGCGGCTCAGGTCCCGGCAGCAGTTTCAGGCAGTCCTGGCCGGGGTTCCCGTGGCCAGGACGCCGCACTTCGCGCTGCACCGCGCGGGCCTGGGCGGTGTTTGCGGACAGCGCCCGCTGTTTCCCGTGGCCGACGCCTGGCTGGGTGTGCTGCTGCCCAAGCGATGGGCGCGCAGGGCCGTGACCCGCAACGCCATCCGCCGGCAGATCTACGAAGCGGCCAGGGCCCGGGCGGCAGAACTGCCCCAGGCGGCCTTCGTGGTCCGGCTGCGCGGCGAATTCAGCCGCAAGCAGTTTCCAAGCGCCACCTCGGAGGTGCTCAAGCGCGCCGTGCGCGCCGAACTGGAGCTTTTGCTGGCGCGAGCGGCCCTCCCGGGCCGGCGTCCGCCCGAATCCGGGGTCGTCCATGCCGAGTGAGTGGCCGCGCGCCATCCTGATCGGGCTGGTCAAGGCCTATCGCCTGCTGCTCAGCCCCTGGCTGGGCAGCCAGTGCCGTTTCGAGCCCACCTGCTCGGCCTATGCACTGGGCGCCCTGGAGCGGCATGGTGCCCTGGGCGGCGGCTATCTGACCCTGCGGCGCATGGGGCGCTGCCACCCCTGGTGCGAAGGGGGCCTCGATCCGGTGCCCGAGGCCCGACCCGCCCTGTTTTCCCGCCTGATCCCTCCTTCCTCAGAAAAGAAGAACGCGTCATGAATGACATCCGTCGGTCCATCCTCTGGGTGGTGTTTGGTCTGTCCATGGTCCTGATCTGGGACAAATGGCAGATCCACAATGGCAAGCTGCCCACGTTCTTCCCGGGCGCCGCGCCCGCAGCGGTACCCGCCGCGCCGGGGTCCAGCCCGGCGGCGGTCGACAGCAGCCTGCCGGCGGCTTCCACCGCGGCCGGCGCAAGCGCCGTGGTGGGCGAATCGCCCGCTGGCGCGCCGGCCGCTGCGGCCCAGCGCCATGTGGTGAGCACCGACGTGCTCAGGCTCACCTTCAACAGCGAGGGCGGCTCGCTGATCGGCGCCGACCTGCTGGAGCATGCCGCAGCCACCCTCTCCAGCAAGGACCAGAGCAAACTGCCCTTCACCCTGCTGACGCAGAACGGCAACAGCATCTACCTGGCCCAGTCGGGCCTGATCGGTGGCAGCTTCCCCACCCACAAGACGCCGATGACCCTGGTCGGAAGCCCCACCGGGCTCGGCGACGGCCAGGACGAACTGCAGGTGCGCTTCGAGTCGGCGGAAGTCGGCGGCGTGCAACTGGTGAAGACCTACACCCTCAGGCGCGGCCGCTACGACATCGCCGTGCAGCACGAGGTGCGCAACAACGGCGCCCAGGCGGTCCATCCCCAGCTGTACCTGCAACTGGTGCGCGACGGCAGCAAGCTCTCCAGCGACACGCCCTTCTATTCCACGTTCACCGGGCCGGCCGTCTACACCAACGAGGGCAAGTTCCAGAAGGTGGAGTTCGGTGACATCGAGAAAAACAAGGCCAGTTTCGAGAAGACCGCCAGCGACGGCTATGTCGCCATGGTGCAGCACTACTTCGCCTCGGCATGGGTGCTCGACGCGGGCGTGACCCGCGAGAACTTCGCGCGCCGCATCGACAACAACCTCTACGCCATCGGAACCATCACCGCGCTGCCCACGCTGGAGCCGGCCCAGACCCTGGGCCAGCAGGCCGTGCTGTTCGTGGGTCCCCAGGAGGAAAAGGTGCTGGAGACCATCGCCCCGGGGCTGGAGCTGGTCAAGGACTACGGCTGGCTGACCATCCTGGCCAAGCCGCTGTACTGGCTGCTGGAGAAAATCCACGGCTTCGTGAGCAACTGGGGCTGGTCCATCGTGCTGCTGGTGGTGCTGATCAAGGCCGCGTTCTACTGGCTCAACGCCAGCGCCTACCGCTCCATGGCCAAGATGAAGAAGATCAACCCGCGCATCATGGAAATGCGCGAGCGCCTCAAGGGCAATCCGCAGCAGATGCAGCAGGAAATGATGAAGATGTACCGGGAGGAAAAGGTCAACCCGCTGGGCGGCTGCTTCCCCATCCTGATCCAGATCCCGGTGTTCATCGCGCTGTACTGGGTGCTGCTGTCCAGCGTGGAGATGCGCAACGCGCCCTGGACGGCCTGGATCACCGACCTGTCCTCGCCCGACCCCTACTTCATCCTGCCGCTGGTGATGGCCGTGACCACGCTGATCCAGACCGCGCTCAACCCGCTGCCGCCGGACCCGCTGCAGGCCAAGCTGATGTGGATGATGCCGCTGATGTTCTCGGTCATGTTCTTCTTCTTCCCGGCCGGCCTGGTGCTGTACTGGATCACGAACAACGTGCTCACCATCGCCCAGCAGGCGCACATCAACAGCCGCCTGGGCGTTCCGCTGAAGTTCACGCTGCCGTTCGAGCTGTTCAAGAAGTGACCCCCCTGCGCCGCTGCGCGGCTTCCCCCCAGGGGGACGATGCCAGCGGCCCGGCGAAGCCGGTTCCGCGGCATCCCTGGATGGACGCACTTCACTCGACTGGGCCTGCTTTGCGGGCCCTTTCTGCTTCTGAAACCGCTTGCCGCAGAATCGCTCCATGCTCAGTACATCGCGTGACCCCGTCGTCGCCATCGCCACCGCGCCCGGCCGGGGGGCGGTGGGCATCGTGCGGGTGTCCGGAGCGGGGCTGGCGCCTTTCGTGAAAGCGCTGCTGGGGCGCGAGCCGCGCCCGCGCGAGGCGACCTACCTGGCGTTTGCGGACGAACAAGGCCAGCCGATCGACCATGGCCTGGCCCTGTGGTTTCCCGGGCCGCATTCGTACACGGGCGAGGACGTGCTCGAACTGCAAGGCCACGGCGGGCCGGTGGTGCTGCAACTGCTGCTGGCGCGCTGTCTGGCCGTGGGCCGCGACACCTTGCCGGCGCTGCGCGTGGCGCGCCCGGGCGAGTTCACCGAGCGCGCCTTCCTCAACGACAAGCTCGACCTGGCGCAGGCCGAGGCCGTGGCCGACCTGATCGACGCCAGCACGGAAGCCGCGGCGCGCAGCGCCAGCCGCTCGCTGGCCGGCGTTTTTTCCGAGCGCGTGCACGGCCTGCGCGACGCCCTGGTCCATTTGCGCATGCTGGTGGAGGCCACGCTCGATTTCCCGGAAGAAGACATCGACTTCCTGCAAAAAGCCGACGCCGCCGGGCAACTGCAGCGGCTGCGCGCCGCGCTCGACGCGGTCATGGCGCAGGCTCGCCAGGGCGCGCTGCTGCGCGACGGCCTGAAGGTGGTGATCGCCGGCCAGCCCAACGCCGGCAAGAGTTCGCTGCTCAATGCCCTGGCCGGCGCCGAGCTGGCCATCGTCACGCCGATCGCGGGCACCACCCGGGACGTGGTGCGGCAGACCATCCAGATCGAAGGCGTTCCCCTGCACGTGATCGACACCGCCGGCCTGCGCGAGGGCGCCGACGTGGACGAGGTCGAAAAGATCGGGATCGAACGCGCCTGGGGCCAGATTGCGCAGGCCGACGCCGTGGTCTTCCTGCACGATCTCACGCGCTGCGACACCGCCCGCTACCAGGCCGGCGACAAGGCGATTGCCGGCGCACTGCCGCAGGGCGTGGCCGTGGTGCACGTCTGGAACAAGCTGGACCAGTGTCCGCCGCGGGCGCATGCGTTGTCTGTCGCGGCCGCCTCGCCCGACGGCATTCTGATGTCGGCCAAGCGGGGCGACGGGCTCGACCTTCTTCGCCAGCGCCTGTTGCAACTGGCCGGCTGGCAGCACGCGGGCGACGGTCTGTTCATGGCCCGCGAGCGCCACCTGCAGGCGCTGCGCCGGGTTGGTGCGCACCTCGACACCGCCGCCGCCCTGCTGGCGGCGCAGGCCGAACACCTGGACCTGCTGGCCGAAGAGCTGCGCCTGGCCCAGACCGCGCTGGGGGAGATCACCGGCGAGTTCACGGCCGACGATCTGCTGGGCGAAATCTTTTCGCGGTTCTGCATCGGAAAATAACACCTAAGTTGCCGCTCAGGGCCGGACAGATACCGCCCGGAGTCCAACTGTAATAAGCGGTAAATACACATTGCCGCTGACGGCGCAAGGCGGTTATCTTGCCCGCATGACCGCCGCGCTCCCCACGATCACGCGACCCGACATTCAGGCCCTGGCCCATGCCATGCGGCATTGCAATGCGCTGGATGCGGTGCCGCTGAACCTCAATGAAGCCCAGTGGCAGATCGTGGCCAACTACCTCCAGCCGGTGTCGCTCCAGTTGGGCAAGGTGTTGATCGAACAGGGGGTGAAGGACCGCACCGTGTACTTCGTCGAGAGTGGGACCCTCACGGTCCATTACGAAGACAGCCGGGAACGCATCCGGATCGCGGTGGTCGGCCCGGGCTCGGTCCTGGGCGAGGGCGCTTTCTTCAGCCACCTGCCGCGCAGCGCCACGGTGCACGCCGGCAGCGACTGCCGCCTCTGGTGCCTCACGCCGCTGCGTTTTCGCGAGCTCTCTATCCGCCATCCCGATCTCGCGCTCGAAGTCGCGGTGGCCATGTCGGCGGTGCTGGCCAGGCGCATGTACAACCGTCCCAAACGGATCGCCGTGACCTGAGGGCCTCCCGGCAAACAAAGGCGTTTCATCCCAGCACTTTCAACTTTTGCGCCGGAACAGGACGCGCACACTCGAACCATGTTCATGTTCAACTGGCTCAGAGCCTCGAATAACATTTCTGGCCGCAAAGGCGGGCCCGGGCGCGCCCGGCGCTCGTTTTCCCAGACCACGCTGCCCCTGATCTCGCCGCGCCGGGGCCGGCGCATTCTGCGCCGCGACCAGTTGTTCTCCGTGGTCCGGGAGTCCATGATCCGTGGCGGGGTGCTGTCCACCAGCTACGAATTCAAGGTGCTCACGCTCGACGCCAATGGCGACAGTTTTCTGGTGCTTGTCGATCTGGCCTTGCCCGCGCAGAGCATGCCCGACGAATACCTGCTCGAGATCGAGCGCTGGATCCAGGCCAGCGCGCAATCGAGGCATGACATGGCGGTGCGCTCGGTGTACTGGCGCCGCAAGGCCGTGCACGATCAGCGCGGTATCGCGTTGAAGGCGGCGGTGGCTGCGCAGACCCGGCGTGAGCCGGCCGAGCCGAGCCAGACCGCGATCCCTGTGCCCGACCTGAATCCGGAACAAACCCGGGCGCAGGGTGTGCAGGCCGACGAGGTGGAAGCCTTCCGCCGGGCGCTTCAGAAAGCCGCCAACCCGATCCGCCGTCCGCTCCCGGAAGAAGAGGCAAACCTGCCCGTGCCCGAGTCGCACAGCGACTTCAGCGCCTTGAGCGAGACCCAGTACGGGAAGTTGTGACTCCCCCCTGCGCCGCTTTGCGGCTTCCCCCCTCCCTTGCGCGCCCTTTGGGCGCTTGGAGGGGGGACGGCATCTCGGGCC